>JAJDNI010000226.1 GCA_022340755.1 Gemmatimonadota bacterium | reverse complement strand
GCGGCTCCCCGGCCGATGACGTCGGGCCCGCCCGGGATGCGCATCATGTCGTAGGTCCGCACCCGGCCCTCGGCCACCACGTCGGCGATGGCGGCCCGCACCCGACCGGCCTTCTCCATCTCCCCCACGTGATCCAGCAGCATGGCGGCGCTGAGGATCATGGCGATGGGGTTCACGATGGGCGGATCCAGATGCTCGTACTTGGGTGCCGACCCGTGGGTGGGCTCGAACACCGCCACCTCGTCGCCGATGTTGCCCGAGCACGCGAAGCCCAGCCCCCCCACCAGGCCGGCGAAGGCGTCGGAGACGATGTCGCCGAAGAGGTTGCCGGCCACGATGACACCGTAGTCCTCGGGGTTCTTGGTGAGCCACATCATCTGCGCATCGATGTTGGTGCTCCGGATCCAGATGTCCGGGTAGCTCTTCTGCACCTCGCGGGCCACCTCCTCCATCATCCCCGACGTCTCCCGAAGGACGTTGGGCTTCTCGCAGATGGTCACCGATTCGTAGCCGTGCTTCGCGGCATAGGCGAAGGCGGCTTCCAGGATGCGCCTGCATGCGGTCCGCGTGAACATGCGCACCGACATGGCCAGGTCCGGGCCCGGCACGTCGGCGAAGGGCGCATATTTCTTGTGGAGCGCCAGGGCAGCGCGCACCTGCTCCGGTGGTTTCGTCCACTCGATGCCGCAGTACAGCCCCTCGGTGTTCTGACGGAAGACGACGGCGTCCACCGGAGGCTCCTCGAAGCCCCCGTCGGCGGTCTGGCGAATGAAATTGAGGGAGTTGCCGGGGAAGGAGCGGCAGGGACGGATGCACACGTCCAGGTTGAACAGCTGCCGCATGGAGACGATGGGGCTGTAGTACACGTAGCCCTGGCCTCTCAGCTCGGGCGAAAGCTCCGCTTCGGTCTCCTTCTTGGGCTTGGAGGTGATGGCGCCGAAGAGGCCCAGCTTGTGCTCGCGAAGCAGGTCGATGGTGCGCTGGGGCAGAGGATTGCCCTCGCGGACCCAGAGATCCCACCCGATGTCGGCGTGGACGTACGCGGCGTCGAAGCCCACGGCGTCCAGGATACGAAGGGATTCGGGGAGGACCACCTTACCGATGCCGTCGCCGGGCATGGTGACCACGGTGTGCTTCGCCATAGGAATCTCGCCTCGATTGGTTCAGGTGTCAGTTGGATGTGGAATGGGTCGAGAGGCGCCCTCGGACCAGGTTCTCGATGCCCCCCGCCACGACGAGGGACTGGGGGACCGATCCCAGAGGCGGGAAGCCGAAGGAGCGTCCGCGGTACGTCGCCGTGCTCCGCACGAAGTCCACCGAGATGTCGTCGCCGGGGATGATGGTGAGCTCCCCCCGCTCCACCTCGGCGGTGCACTGCCCCCTGGCCCACGCCACCAGCTCCGGGCACTCGATGCAGATGAAGCCGTTGTTGTAGGCGTTGCGCAGGTACGTCTGGGAGAAGCTCCCCGCCAGGACCATGCGGATCCCCCGGGCCTGGAGTGCCGTGGCAGCCTGCTCCCGGCTTGAGCCGGTCCCGAAGTTGTGGCCCCCCAGCAGGATGTCGCCCTCCCCCGTTCGGCCGGAGAACGTGGGGTCGTAGTTCTCCATGACGACCCGGGCCATCTCCTCGCGGGTCATGCCTTCCCGGTAGGTGTAGTCCTTCCCGTAGATGCCATCAGTGTTGAGGTTGTCCCGTGGGACCAGCACCAGGCGGCCCACGGCCGACGCGGGAAATCCGTCCATGATCGCCACGGCCTCGCCTGCGTCCGTGGCCGCGGTACGTGGCGTGAAGTGCCTCTCGGGCCGGCCCGTCCGGACGGGGCCGGGTGCGCTGATGTACCCGGTGAGGGCCGACGCGGCGACCACCTCGGGACTGGCCAGATACGCCTTGGCGTCCCGGGAGCCCATGCGACCCTTGAAGTTCCGGTTGGTGGCGGAGATGCCCACCTCTCCCGGCTCCAGGAGCCCGGTGCCGAGACCGATGCACGGTCCGCACGCGGAGGGGAGGGGCGTAGCTCCCGCGTCCAGCAGCGCCTGCCATGCGCCCGACTCCTGGGCGGCGCGCTGGATCTCCTGGCTTGCGGCGCCCACGTACAGCTCCACGCCGTCGGCCACCCGCCGTCCCTTCACCACCGCCGCCGCTGCCTCCAGGTCTTCCAGGCGGCTGTTGACGCACGAGACGATGTAGGCCTTCTGGATGGCCACCTTTTCCGCCTCCATCTCCGCCACGGCGTGCATCGTCTGGACGGTATCGGGGCCCGACACGTGGGGCGTGACCCTGGCAAGGTCCAGGGCGATCTCCGCCGCGTAGGTCGCGTCGTCGTCGGGGCGGGGTGGGTCCGCCGTCCAGGCCGCCAGGTCCCCTTCCTCGAGTCGATTCACCTCATGCGCACCCAGCACGGCCCTGCGGGCGCGCAGGTAGGCCAGGGTGACGTCGTCCACCGGGAACCACCCGGTGAGGGCGCCCCACTCGGTGCTCATGTTGGCGATCGTCATGCGGGCGTCCATGGACAGCGCCGCCACCCCCGGGCCGGCGAACTCGACCGCCGCGTTGAGCACCTCGCCCTGGTTGTACAGGCCGCACAGCGTGATGATGACGTCCTTTCCCGTGACGCCGGGCCGCAGCTCGTTCTCCAGGACCACGCGGACCGTGCGGGGGATCTGCCACCAGAACTCTCCCGTGGCCCAGATCGCCGCGGCATCGGTACGCACCACCGGCGTGCCCAGGGCGCCCAGGGCCCCGTACATGTTGGCGTGGGAGTCCGACGCCACCACCAGGGAGCCGGGAACCACGTACCCCCAGGCCATCATGATCTGGTGGCCGATGCCGGCGCCCGCCGGGTAGAAGTCCACGTCGTGGAGCGCGGCGAAGGCCTCGATGTCCAGATACTTCTTCACGTTGGCGTCGGACGTGTTCTGCACGTCGTGGTCCAGGGCGAAGACGGGCTGGCGAGGGTCGTGGACCGCCGTGGCTCCGATGGCGGCGAACTTGGCCATGACGGCCGCGGTGTTGTCGTGCGTCATGACGTGCCGGGGGCGCAGCGACACCACGTCTCCGGGGCGCAGGGCCCGGGCCGGCCCCTCGGTCATGTGGGCGCGGGCGAGCTTTTCGACGATGGTCTGGCCCATGGGGTCTCCTTGTCAGGAATCCGCCACGCACAGCTCCATCACCGAAGTGATGGAGGGCTGGCGCTCCAGGTTCCACACGGCGTCCTTGAGACGGGCTCGCCCCTCCGCGGAGAGCACTGGCGCTGCCAGGGCGTCGAACTTCTCTTCCACCTCCGCGTCCGTGAGGGGGTTGCGGGGATCCCCCTTGGGGTAGTCGAGCTGCTTGTGGAGCTCCCGGCCGTCGTTGGTGGTCACGGTGACCGCGACGCGCTGGAGCTTCGGGAACACCGCCTCGATCTCCGGGTCGGCCACCACCTCCACCTTGTGGAGCTGCTC
>JAJDNI010000117.1 GCA_022340755.1 Gemmatimonadota bacterium | reverse complement strand
CGACATGTACAGAGGCCTGGCCAGAAGACTCGCGCAGGAGCCCTGACGTCCGACGCCATCAGTTCGCGAACTTGCCCCTGGCGCCGCGGATCGCGTCGTCCACCTTCCCCTTCATGTCCTTGGCGAGGTCGTCCAAACGATCCGATGCATTGTCCTTGAGGCCTTCTGCCGCCCGTCGTATCCGCCGCCGCGTGCGCCGGCCGCTCTGAGGAGCCGTGAGGAGCGCGACGCCTGCTCCGATGACGGCCCCCAGCGCCAGACCGGAAAGGAAGCTGAAGACGCGGGTTTCGTCGTCGTAGTCCATACCACTTGTCCTTCTCGGGTTGAAAGGAGCCGTCCCGTTCGGATGCGGCTCCCACAACGTATATTAGCAGACGCAGGGAGCTCGGACGAGACAGGAGGATGGATGGAGCATATGGCTGGTGGCTACCGGGAGGTCGTCGTGCCGGTGTCGATCTTCACCGCACTGCGCCGGGAGCTGGTGAGGGAATCGGGCCCCCTGGCCACCATCCATTCCCTGCGGGCGGCGGGCTATGCGGCTGGAGAAGACGCCGCCTCGGCGTTCCCCACTCCCCAGAACGAGGACGTGGGCGCAGTTCCCGAGAACGAGTTCTGGTCGCGAATCACGACCTTCTTCAACCGCCGAGGGTGGGGCACGCTCTCGCGGGACGACTCCACGGAAGCCGTCGGCATCCTGGTGAGTGACGATTGGGTGGAGTCGGCAGTTGTGTCGGAGGATGATGAGGAGGGGACCTCCTGCTCCTTCACGACAGGTTTTCTCTCAGGCTTTCTGTCACGACTGGCTGGGGGTCGCGTCGCAGTGCTGGAGGTGACCTGCCGTGGTCTGGGAGACGGTCGGTGTACGTTCGCCTTCGGCTCCGAACCGGCGATTCATGAGCTCTACGGCCGCCTTCTGGAGGGCGTCGACGTCCACCAGGCCATGACCAGCCTCTGATACCGCGAGGCCCTTCTTGCGCATCCTGGGTATCGACTACGGGGAGCGACGCATCGGCTTGGCCCTGTCGGATCCCACCGGTACGATTGCGTCGCCCCATGACACGATTCAACGGAGGCCCGGGAAACGGCCACCGTTGGTGCGGCTGGCAGCAATCGCGCGGGATCTGGGAGTAGATGGATTGGTGGTCGGACTTCCCCTCGACCTCAATGGACGGGAGACCGAATGGTGCGAGGTGGTCCGCGCGTTCGGTGACGCCCTGGGCCAGAGGCTGGGGCTGCCCGTGGACTACGTCGACGAACGCCTGACCTCCGTGCGCGCCGAGCGCGCGGTGCGGGCGCTCGGACTCCGAAAGGTGGAACGGGAGCGAAAGGGGCGCGTGGATGCGGCCGCGGCGGCGCTCATTCTCCAGGCGTGGCTGGACCGGAGGCAGACGTGAGACGCCTGAGTGTGGTTGTCGGGCTCAGCGTAGCGCTCCTTGCGGGCTGTCGGGAGAAGCAGGTCCGCCCGGAAGCGGCGGTGGAGTTCACCGTGCCCCCGGGAGCATCCTTTTCCGACGTGACGGACACCCTCGCCGAGCGGGGCCTCGTGCGCTCCCCCAGGCTCTTTTCGGTCTACGGGCGTCTGCGCGGTGATGACCAGCGCGTTCGAGCGGGCCGGTATTCGTTGGCACCTGGATCCGCATGGGGCGAGATCCTCGAGGCCCTCACCACGGGTCATGTCGTAACCGAGCCCGTGACCATCCCCGAGGGGTTCAGGCTGACGCAGATCGCCGAGCGGTTGTCCGACATCACCGAAGAGCCACCGGATTCCGTCCTTGCCCAGCTGACCGAGCCGGGAGCGGACACCCTGCTCAACGTTCCGGGGCCCGGTCTCGAAGGATACCTGTTTCCGGATACCTATCGCTTCACGCCCGGCGTCGACGTGGATGTCGTCATCCACGCGATGGTCGATCGATATCATGCGTTCTGGACCCCCGAGCGACGGGAGAGGCTGGATTCGATAGGCATGACGGAGCGTCAGGTCGTGACTCTGGCCTCCATCGTCCAGGCGGAGGCTCGCGTGGTCGAGGAGATGCCGCGAATCGCCAGCGTGTATCGCAACCGATTGCAGCGCGGGATGCTGCTTCAGGCGGATCCCACGGTCCTCTACGCCCTGGGAGGGCCGCGGGCCCGCCTGCTGTATGCGGCCATCGACTCGGTGGCGGACAGCCCCTACAACACCTACCGGCAGCCGGGCCTGCCCCCCGGGCCCATCGGGGCGCCCGGGGCCGCCGCGCTGGAAGCCGCCCTCCACCCCTCGAACGAGGCGTATCTCTACTTCGTGGCCCGCCTGAACGGGACGCACGTGTTCTCCCGCACACTCGCCGAGCACAACCGGAACGTGGCGGAATACCATCGCGAGCGGGCGCGACAGCGTCAGCAACAGACGCACGACGAAGGCGGCGGCCGGCCATGACGTCGCAGGAGCTGGCAGGGTACCTGCGGCTCGTCGTGATCACCGACGGGCCCCTGGCCGCACCACGGTCCGTGCTCGACGTGGTACAGTCGGCGCTGAAGGGAGGGGCACGCGCGGTGCAGCTCCGCAACAAGGGGGATACGGTCCGGGAGCGCTTCCAGCTCGGCGTGCGCCTGCGTCGGCTCACCCGAGACGCCGGAGCTCTTCTGGTCGTCAACGACCGATTGGACCTCGCTCTGGCTCTCCACGCGGATGGAGTGCACGTGGGCCCGGACGACCTTGGGGTGGCCGCCGTACGCGCCGTGTCGCCCCCCGGGTTTCTCATCGGTCGTTCCGCGGATGATCCCGAAGTGGCGCGGCGGGCTGTCGAGGACGGAGCGAGCTACATCGGCTGCGGAACGGTCTACGCCACCTCGACCAAGCCGGACGCCGGAGACGTGATCGGTACCGCGGGACTGCGCACGGTGGTGAACGCGGTGGAAGTCCCGGTCGTGGCCATCGGAGGCATCACCATCCAGCGCTCTCCGGAAGTGGCCGGCGCCGGAGCGGCAGGGGTCGCGGTGGTGGGCGCAGTGATGGGCGCCGACGATCCCGAAGCCGTGGCGCGGGCTCTGCGGACCCCCTTCGAGTCGGCGTAGCCGGGTACCCTTCCGGAAGCGCAAGCGGAGAGCGAGCTTCTCGAGGGGTCATCGAGGGGTGTGAGTCCCGTCGACGAGGACGTATCGTGCTCCAAGAGCCTGCCGTCTCGTCTACCCAGATGTGGGCCGCAGCGGGGACAATGGCCGTGGCCGATGTCGTCCTGGCCGTCCTCCTGACTCGACGGCTCCATCCGCCGTGGCCTCGGCGCCTTCCCCTCGGCATCCTGGTCGTGGGATGCCTCGGCTTCGCGGCCCTCCTCACCTGGGCCTTCCGAAGCTATTGGGGCTCCTGCTACGGGTACGCTCTCCCCGGTGTCTTCAGAGCGCTGGCCCCCCTCATCGGCGCGATCCTGGGCGCTCTGGGCTGGCTGCTCTGGCAGCTGGCCCGTGGCGCTCGAGGCTGGGCGGTCCCCCTCTTCCTGCTCATGGGCGGCCTGGAGTCCATCCCCGGCCATCTGAACGCCATTTACCGATACCGACTCCTGGAACGGTGCCCGCTCCTGGCGGGAGTGACCCCGACCTCGGCGCTGGTCTTCGGCCTTTTCGAGTTCGCCTTCTATTGGTCGGTGGTGTTGGTCCTCGCCGGACTCATCCGTCCCCGGAAGAGACCCGCTTAACGACGGCGGACGCAGGGTGGTCTTTCAAAGGGACGGCACGGCAATCGTGCCACACGGGACAAGCAGCGCAGATGATGCGCGGGGAGGGAGGGGAAGATGATCAGGCGGATGAAGGGAATGGGTGCGCTACCGGGACTGGCGCTGGCCACCGTGATGGTGTTCGCGGGATGCGGGGCTGATGCTCAAGCCACAGCGCCCGTGGCGGGCGCAGAGGACCAGGATCTCATGGCCATCCTCGATGCCGCCATCCAGGATGAGTTCCATGCCGAGGCGGTGTACGAGGGCGTGCTGGAGGACTTCGGACAGGTCAGGCCGTTCTCCAACATCGTGGGCGCGGAGGTCAGGCACTCCACGGCCATCGCGACGCTCTACCTGTCTCGCGGATGGTCGGTGCCCGCAAGCGCCTGGACGACGGACAACGTTCCCCACTTCGAGAGCGTGGGTGAGGCATGTGCCGTCGGAGTAGAGGCCGAGGTGGCCAACGTGAAGGTTTACGATGAGCTCACTACCGGAGTCACACTTCCGGCCGACGTGGCACAGGTGTTCAGCTCCAACCGGGCGGCTTCACTGGAACGGCATCTTCCGGCTTTCCAGCGATGCGCTACGTGATCCTGGAAGCACTCGAAACCCGAGACGCGAAGACCCCCGACGCGTGAGAGCGACGGGGGTCTTCAGCAAGAAGTCGGCGGCGACGTACTCTCCCACCAGGCTGCCCCGGCAGTACCATCCGCGCGGTG
>JAJDNI010000204.1 GCA_022340755.1 Gemmatimonadota bacterium | reverse complement strand
GGAGGCCTTCGGCGCCGCCGCCGCCAGGGCCGCCGACGCTGGCTTTCGCATGGTCGAGGTTCACGCCGCGCACGGATACCTCCTCCACGAGTTCCTGTCACCGCTCGCCAACCGGCGCGACGACGCGTATGGGGGCTCCCTCGAGAATCGGGCCCGCTTCCTCCTCGAGGCGGTCGACGCCATCCGTTCCCGGTGGCCGGAGAGGCTTCCGCTCTGGGTCCGGCTCTCGGCCACGGACTGGGCCGAGGGTGGGTGGGATATCGACGGGTCCGTAGAGCTCGCTCGTCTCCTGGGAGATCACGGCGTCGACCTCGTAGACGCGTCGTCGGGTGGCCTCGTGCCCTATCAGGACGTTCCCGCGGCACCCGGATATCAGGTCCCCTTTGCGGCCCGCATCCGACGGGAGGCCGACGTCGCCACCGCAGCGGTGGGCATGCTCACCGACCCGCGACAGGCCGAGGAGGTCCTGACCGCGGGCGATGCGGACATGGTGCTGCTCGCCCGCGAGATGCTGCGTCAGCCGCACTGGCCGTTGCTGGCTGCGCACACCCTGGGGGAGGAGGGACCCTGGCCCTCCCAGTACCTCCGGGGCCGACTGAGCTGATCCGCCTCAACCTCCCACGTGGACGATGCACTGCCGGGTCGATCCCCGACGGCGATGCTCCCACACGTAGATGCCCTGCCACGTTCCCAGAGCGAGTCGGCCCGCCGCGACGGGGATGGAGAGCGTGGTGGCCGTGAGGGCGGCCTTGATGTGTGAGGGCATGTCGTCGGGCCCCTCGTGCGTGTGGGTGTAGCGGGGATCATCCTCGGGAACATGCCGATCGAGCCAGGCCTCCAGATCGTGCCTCGCCGATGGATCGGCGTTCTCCTGGATGGTGAGGCTGGCCGACGTGTGCTGGATCATCACCGTGCACAGCCCGTCGACGATGCCGCTGGACGTGACGAGGTCCTGGACCGAGGAGGTGATCTCGTGGAGGCCCTTGCCCCGGGTGCGGATGTCGAGATGGCCGACCAAGGTGACCTTCCTGTCCGATGTCGGAAGCGGAGGTGCGCTGCACCAATCTAGTGGACTCCCATACGTGAACGTCTCCATTCGAGGGACGCGAGCCCCCCCGACGTGCCGGTAAGCTCCCTTGCGTCATCGGGCGGATTCGGACGACGGCGAGGTGATGGGGCCTGCTCCCCGCAAGAACGGCCCCCGGGGAACCACCCCGGGAGCCGCCAGATGGCTTGATCCACGCCAAGGAAGGCGCGGTCTTTCCCACGAGCCGACTACCGTATCGAGTCGGCCGCGGGCACGGGGAGTGACTCGCGTCGGTACAAGACCTTCCATTGCCCGTCACGGCGTACCCATGTCGCGCTCATCACAAACGACTGCTCGGGATTGGTTGTTCCGGCCGAGTCCGTCGCACTGAATACGCCGTGTTGCAGCACGGCTGCGGCGTCGGCTCCCAGGACGAGGGTGCGCGAGTCGGAGATCGTGATGTTGTAGCGGCTGAGGCCTGCAGGGGTGGCGGCCCGGAAGGCGGACTCAATGTCGGCGTATCCCTGCCAGACCTGGCCCTGCTCCGCCCACCAAGTGTCCGGGGAGTTGAGGAAATACGACAGGCCCTTGTCGACATCAGCCGCCCTCCACGCATCCCAGGAAGCCGCATGAAGAGCGTTCACGGTGTCGGCGATGGCGGCCTTCTGGTCGGCGGTCAGTTCCACGGTGGCCGGTCGGCCTCGACGGCAATGTATGCGTCGCTCGACCTGGCGGGGAGGTTCTTGGCTCCCGTCGATTCGTGAGGCCACGAAACGGCGACACGGAATCAGGTGGTAGATCTTACCACTTGAAGACCGGCGAAGTGTCGCGCCAGCTCGACACGCTAGGGGGCGCCCACCACACCGGGGGTCACCCTGTGCGGAGCGGCACAGATGGTGGTGCACCCCGCCGGAGTCTACCGCATGTGGCATCGATAGGGAATCGAGTGGTAAACCTCACCATGTGAAGACCGCGGAAGTGTCGCGCCGGCTCGACAGGCTCAGTGGCCTCCCCACAGGGAGGTCAACCTGTGCGGAGCGCACGCGTGTCGCGCCGGCTCGACAAGCTGAGTCGACCCCACCACACCGGAGGCCAACCTGTACGCAGCGCCACGGATGGTGGTGCACCCCGGCGGAGCCTACCGCATGCGGCGTTGATAGCGAATCGAGTGGGCAAATTGCCCACTCGAAGACCGCGGAGGTGTCGCGCCGGCGCGACAAACTCAGTCGGTCCTACCACAGGAAGGGAGCCGAAGCGCTCGGTGCCTGTGGAGCGCCCCGGAGGGGCGTGAAAGTCGACGGGCCCGCCCCTCCACCTCGGTTCGGGACCGCGACGCCGGATCCTGACAGCCCGACCGGGGTCTCTCCTGAACCATGACCCTCCCCGCTCTCGCCGGCCGCAAGCTGGACGCTGAGCTCATGGACGACCCGGCTCTGGACGCCGCCGCCCATGATGCGGCGCTCCGGGCCCTCTCCCGCGTGCACCACCTGTCGGGTACGGGCGTGCGTCTGCGCCGCACCCTGACGCGGATCGTCGGGACCGTCCCGCCCGGGCGTCCGCTCCGGGTCCTGGACGTGGGGTGTGGCGGGGGAGACGCTTCCCTGGCGGCGGCGCGGTGGGGACGGGACCGCAATCGCTCCGTAGAGGTGGTCGCCCTGGATTTGAGCACTGAGGCGCTGGCGTTCGCGCGTCGGCGGAGTGATCGGGCCGGGCTGGGCATCACCTTCGCCCAGGGCGACGTCGCCAGGGGGCTCCCCGACGGGCCCTTCGACCTGGTGTTCTCCTCGCTGTTCCTCCACCACCTGCCCGACGACCAGGTAACGCGCCTTCTGGACGCCTGCGCTCAGCGTAGCCGCCACGTGGCCATGGAGGATCTGCGGCGCAGCCGGCTGGGCCTGCTTCTCGCCCACGTCACGCTCCATCTCGTCTCGCGCTCCCGCGTGGCATGGCACGACGGTCCCTCCTCGGTGCGCGCGGGCTGGCGCCGGTCGGAGCTGGCGCTCTTGGCGCGGCGGGCGGGCCTCCACGACGCTCGGGTTCGTTGGGGATGGCCGGAGCGGTGGATCCTGACGGCCACCGGACGGCTCGGGAAGGACTCGACGTGAGGTCACGCCCCGACCCGGACTGTGTGGTGGTGGGGGCCGGCCCGGCCGGCGCCTTGGTGGCCCATGGTCTGGCGCTGAAGGGGCTGTGGGTGGTCCTGGTTGATCGCGAGGTCCACCCGCGCTGGAAGGTGTGCGGGTGCTGCCTGGGCGCCCGGGGGGCCTCCGTGCTCCGCGATCGGGGACTGGCAGCCGTCGTCGACAGCCTCGATGGGCGCCGGCCGTCCCGCCTGGATCTCCGCGTTGACGCGCAACGGGTTACGCTCCCGCTGTCCGGCACGCTGGTGGTGTCCCGAACCGCTCTGGACGCCGCGCTCCTGGACGCCGCTCGGGATGCCGGGGTAACCGTCCTGGAGGGATGGAGCGCCACCCTGGGGTCCACCGCCACCGGCCACCCCGCGCCGATCCTCCACCTGCGCCGGGGCGACGAGGCCCAGCAGCTGGACGCGCGCGTGGTGGTGGCCGCCACGGGACTGACCCCCCTTCCGGCGCGGGCGGGCGCCTCCACGCCCCAGATCCGGGTCGGCCACCAGAGCCGCATCGGCCTGGGCGCTGTCTACGATGCCCACACCGCAGGCAGCCTGCGTCCCGACCCCGACCGCGTGGTCATGCTCGCCGGACCCGCCGGGTACCTGGGCCTATCGGTCCTCGAAGACGGCGCGGTGAACCTGGCCGGCGCCCTGGATCCCGACGCCGTTCGCGCCGCCGGGGGGATGGAGGCCACCGTGGCGAGGCTCCTGACTCGGGCCGGCCTCGCCCTTCCCGACGCCCCGCCCCGTCACGGATGGAAGGGCACCCCTGCACTCACCCGCTCCGCCACGCGGCCCGGAGCTCCCGGGCTCTTCCTGGTGGGCGACGCTGCCGGCTATCTGGAGCCCTTCACCGGTGAGGGCATGTCCTGGGCCCTGGAGTCCGCCGCAGCGCTAACGCCGCTGGCCGCCGAAGTGGTGGAGCGCGGATGGTGTCCCGCGGACCTGGGGCGGTGGGAGGCCCTTCGTCGCCGCACCGTGGGCTCCCGCACCCTCATTCGCACCGTGTCCTGGCTCACCAGGTCTCCCCGCCGGATGCATGCGGCCCTGAAGCTCCTCGCCTGGACGCCGGGCCTGTCCCGGTCCCTGATTCGCCGCGCCACCGGCCCCACGCCACTTCCTCCCCCTCGGCTCCTTCAGGATGATTCCGCATGACCCTCCGACTTTCCGACGTGGCCACCGCCCTTCCCCCTCGCGTAGCCCGGCAGGATGACGTGGCGGAGCTGAGCCCGCTCTTCGCCGGAGCCGACGAGCGGCAGAGCCGTGTCCTCAAGGGGCTGTATCGGCGCACCCACGTGGAGCGGCGACACTCGGTGGTTCTCTTCGGCGACGAAGGCGGACTGGACGAGCGGTGCTCCTTCTATCCCCCGTCCACCGGACCCGACGACGGGGGGCCCTCCACGTTCGTGCGGATGGAGCGCTACGGCTGCGAGGCTCCGAGCCTGGCCGCCCAGGCATCGGCGGGTGCCCTCGAGGCGGCGCGCCTCGAGCCGGAGGCGATCACCCATCTCGTCACCGTCTCGTGCACCGGGTTCTCCGCCCCGGGCTTCGATCTCCAGCTCGTGGAGAGCCTGGGGTTGGACCGTGGTGTGGCCCGGACCCACGTGGGCTTCATGGGATGTCATGGAGCCCTCAACGGACTGCGTACCGCCGCCGCCTACGCCGCTGATCCCGATGCCCGGGTGCTCCTGTGCGCCGTGGAGCTCTGCTCCCTCCACCTGGGTTACGGCTGGGATCCGGAGATGCTGGTGGCCAACGCCCTCTTCGCCGACGGCGCCGCGGCCACAGTGGGGTGGGGCGCGACGGACAGAAGAGGGGTGGATTCCTGGCAGCTCGCGGCCAGCGGCTCGTACGTCATGCCCGACTCCGCCGACGCCATGACGTGGCACATCGGCGATCACGGCTTCCGGATGACCCTCTCGCCCCGGGTCCCCGAGCTCATCGAGGCCCATCTCGAAGGGTGGCTTCGGGGTTGGCTGGGCCGGCACGGCCTGGCGCTGGAACACGTGGAAAGTTGGGCGGTGCACCCCGGGGGGCCGCGCATCCTGCGCGCGGTGGAGCACGCCCTCGAGCTTCCGTCCGATGCCTTGCAGGTCTCCTGGGAGACCCTGCGCGACTACGGGAACATGTCGTCCCCGACGATCCTCTTCATCCTGGACCGCCTGAGGCGCGAAAGGGCGGCGACGCCGTGTGTCGCCCTCGCGTTCGGCCCGGGACTCACCGTCGAAGCGGCCCTGTTCACAGCAGCCAACTGAGGTGGTGCGGGCATACTTTTTCCCGTCGCGGGAGTCGTCCTTTCCCCGGACCAGACGTCAGCGGATTGTCATCCGCAGGCCTCTTCCATGCCGATCTTGTTCAACAGAAGGGCGAACCGCGGGTCGTCCCGAAGGCCGTCGAGGAAAGGATCCACCTTCAGGTAGATCAGGTCGCTGACTCCCTGATCACACGCCTGGCGCAACCATGTCATGGCCTCGTCCTTCTCACCCATCGATGCGTAGATGAGCGTAAAAGCATAGGGCGTCACGTAGCGTTCCTTCGAGAGGTCCTTCAACTCGTCCACGACCTGCGCCGCTTCATCCTTTCTGCCCGCTGCGGCGTACGCCCTTCCGAGGGCAGCGAGCTTCCCACGGTCACCGGAGATCTCCATCGCTCTCTCGATCTCTCCGATGGCTTCGGCATACAGTCCCTTCTTTACATAGGCCGAGCTCAGGGTCACATGGGCACGGGCAAACTCGGGAGCCATCTCGAGGACTTCCTGATAGTGCGCGATGGCCTGATCGTACTCCCTGGCGAAGTAGTGGATGACTCCGAGGTCGGTGAGAGTTCCGAGGCAAACGGGATCGAGATCCAGGGCTTTCTCCAACGTAACGATCGCTTCCCGGGACCGGCCGACGGCGGCGAAGAAGCCGGCGAGAAACCGGTATGCGGTTGCGTAGTTGGGGTTGAGCTCGATGGCACGTCTGAACTCTTTCTCGGCGTCGGACCACGCGAATTCGTGCATCATCAGATGCCCGAGAGTGGCATGTGCCTCGCTCAGGCCCTCATCGAGCTCCAACGCCTTCATCGTCGCCGCCCTGGCGGCGGAGAACGCTTCCTTCGGTGAGACGGCCGAGTGCCCGGCGTCTCCAAGGCTGGCATACGCATCCGCCAGTCCGGTGTACGCGAGGGCATAGGACGGGTCGGTGCGGATCGCCTCCTGAAACAGGTCGATGGCCTTCCAGTATCCGTCCGTGGTACTCCGATTCCAGTGGTGGCGGCCTTTCAGATAGAGCTGATATGCGTCCAGGTTCTCCGTGTACCGCTTGCTTACGGCAGAACGCTCCCGATCCAGCAGCTCGATCTTCATCGCTTCGACAATGGCTGCGGTGATCTCGTCCTGGATGGAGAAGACATCGGCCATGACCCGATCGTACTGCTCCGACCACAGGTGGTAGCCTTCCTGGGCATCGATGAGTTGCGCGGTCACGCGCAGGCGATCGCCCACTCTCTGGACGCTTCCTTCGAGCACCGTGCTGACGCTCAGCTTGCGGCCGATCTCCCTTGCGTCGATCTGTTCGCCTTTGAAGGAGAACGCGGAAGTTCGGGCAGCCACCCGGAAGTCTTTGATGTGCGTCAGCGCGTTGATGACGTCCTCTGCCAGACCATCCGAGAAGTACTCCTGGTCCGCCGAAGGGCTCATGTCGAGAAAGGGGAGGACGACGATCGACCGGCCGGCAGCGGTTGAGTCCGCGACGGCCTGGAGACCTTCAGTCTCATCCACCTCCTCACGAAGATCCCCCCGCACGGGAGCTGTTGGGACTTCCACTCCCTTTTCAGGGGCCACCTCATAGGCCCATGCAAGGAGGAGAGCGACCGGGAAGCCCAGTACGAGAAGAAAGATGATCAGGCGGGGCGTCCACGCCGGAAGGAGCAGAACATCGTAGAGCTCAGCGGCGGCCAACGAGATCGTCACGCCCACCGCGGCATAAAGGGCCGCTACGCGGCCGACCTTTCGCCGCCTCAGCTCGGTCAAGAAGACAGAGAGCTTGGACATCACCCGGTTGTCCAGGAGAGTGGACAATGCCCGGTCCGACCCATTCAGCCACCGACCGAACAATGGGATGCAGCCAAGGGAGGGGGCAAGAACGACGGAGATCCCTTCCCGGAGAGCCGA
>JAJDNI010000198.1 GCA_022340755.1 Gemmatimonadota bacterium | reverse complement strand
CCCCCGGCCGCCCCGCAGACCTCCATGGTAGGACGGGTCAGGTGCAGGCGGGCTGTTGGCGCATCAATGCTGGTTGACATAGCTTCGCGGCCATGTCGAGTGGGCTTCGGCATCACCTCCGAAGTGGTGGCCTCTGAAGCGATCTGACGCGCGATTCATGTCCAGCCAGACGCCATTTCCCGACCTGTGGGCCGATCCCCAACTCCGTGCGCTCGGGCACGAGGCGCTCGAGCTTTTGCGTCCACACCTCCACCTCCGCCGCTTTCGAGCGGGCGAGTTGCTCTGGCGGGAGGGCGATGCCGAGGGGATGCTGGTGGCTCTGCGCTCGGGGCGGGTGAAGATCTACCGACTCCTTCCCAACGCCCGGGAGGTGACCCTCCTGCTCTTCGGCCCGGGAGACGTCTTCGGCTTTCTCCCCCTCTTGGATGGCCAGAACTACCCGGCGTACGCGCAGGCCCTGGAGGAGGCGGAGGCCGATGTCATGGCTCGAACGACCCTCCTTCGCGTGCTACGGGCAGAACCTGAGCTGGCCGTCACCCTCCTCGGCCTTCTGGGTGGACGTCTGCGTGCAGCCTTCGACCTCATCCGCTCGATGTCCACGCCGGGAGCGCAGACGCGCGTGGCCCAGGCGCTACTTGCCCTCCTTCCCCCTGAGGCGGCGCTCACCGGCAATCCTGTCGTGGTAAGGCTTCCCGTCTCCGCCCACGAGTTCGCAGGGGCCTTGGGGCTCGTACCGGAGACTCTTTCTCGAGCGTTGACCGGCCTCGTCCGCGATGGCGTTCTGCAGCGTGCCGGTACCGGTCGATACCGGATCCTGGACGTAGCGGTGCTGAGGCGTACCGGCGAGGCAGCGGGGTCGTAGGGTTCCGGTGGTCTCCACCGCGGTCATCGGGGGCGCCCAATTGACTGCGGTCAATGAATCGGGTGCCTCGCTGCCGACAGCTTCCCTCACGACGGAGTCGAATAGCGGCTCCGACGGGCCGGAGCCCGGGGACGGGGCTCCCCGGCCCGAGGATTCCAGAAAGCGATGAGGGAAGCCGACATGGTGGACCCCAAGACGTTTCTCGAGAGCGGGCTGGAGCTTCACGGCCACAAGTGCCCGGCCATGCCCATGGGCCTCCGGTCCGGGGCGATCGCCATGAACCGGCTGGGTGTGCCGCGCTCGGGCGCGAAGACACTCCTGGCTCTGGTAGAGCTCGGTGACGACCACTGCGCCCACTGCTTCGGCGACGGCGTGCAGATGATCACCGGATGTACGTTCGGCAAAGGCAACATCAAGAAGCTCGGATACGGCAAGTTCGGCCTCACGTTGGTGGACAAGGCCACGGGCCGGGCGGTGCGCGTGGTGCCCCGGGGCGAAGCGCAGATGGGCATGAAGCAGACGCCCTTCTTCACCGAGTACCGGATGAAGGGGGTGCCGCCGACGCAGGTGCCCGAGGAAGTGGTGGACCCCCTCATCGACAAGGTCCTGTCGGGTCCGGAGGACCAGATGTTCTCCGTCAGCGAGGTCTTCGACTACGACGTCGAGGCCAGGGAAGAGGACTTCAGCTCGTTCGTGTGCGACCGGTGTGGAGAGATGGTGGTCGAGCGCTATGGGCGCGTGGTGGGCGACAGGAAGGTCTGCATCCCCTGTCAGGAAGCGATGCTCGCCAGCAGCTAGACTCCGGACGACGGTCGTTCCGGGGCATAGCAGGCCCGGGAACGGAGGAATGCAACGATGCTGTACGCAGTGATCGCCATCGGCTTCATCGGCGTCTCCTTCCTCTTCTCGATGCTGGGACTGGGCGGCGCCCTCATCTACCTGCCGGTGCTGACGTGGGCCGGCTTTCAGGTCAAGGAAGTCGCCATTCCACTGGCCTTGCTGCTCAATGGGCTGACCACGCTCATCGCCCTCGTGCCCTACTTCCACGGAAGGCTCGTGGACTGGCGGGGAGGGCTCGGCATGACCATCGGCGCGTTCGTCTTCGCGCCCATTGGGGCATTTGCCTCCAGAGCGGTGCCCGTACGGCTCCTCCTAGTACTGTTCGCCCTGGCCGTATTGGCGGCGGCGCTCAGGATGCTGCTCACGTCCCGGAAGGCCGAACCGAAGGACCTGATGTCCTTGAGGAAGCGGCTGCTCATCGGCGCCGCAGTCGGGGTCTTCGCCGGATTCATGGCGGGACTCCTCGGCATCGGGGGCGGCTTCATCATGTCGCCACTTCTGATGTGGATGGGCTACGAGACCAAGAGGGCCGTGGCAACGTCGGCATTCGCAGTGACCTTCTCCTCGTTCTCCGGGTTCGCGGGCCACGTGGCTCAAGGACACTTCAACCCGGGGCTCACACTGATCCTGGCGGTCGCCGTGCTGATGGGTGCCTCCACGGGGAGCCGCTTCATGGTGAAGAAGGCCAAGTCGTCGAGGGTCAAGCAGGTCTTTGCGTTCGTGCTGTTCGGCATCGCCGCGAAGCTGCTGTTGGGTGTGCTGTGAGACGTGCGCGGATGAGACGCGGAGGGGCCCTGGCGGCCGTCCTCGTCGGCGTGCTCCTGGCCGCACCTCCTCTGGCGGCTCAAGGTGCCGTCCAGTGGCAGGGCTATGTGCAGCTCCGGTACGGCCGCACGGACCCGACCAGCGGGTTCAGCGTGCGTCGGGCGAAGCTCTGGATGAAAGGGTCGGTACCTGGTGTCGCCCACCTCGCCTTCAAAATCCAGGGAATCTTCCGGAATGGCTCTTCCCGGGCCTTCGTCCTCCAGGACGTGTTCGCCGAGTACCGCCGAAGCGCCATCGCGTTGAGGTTCGGGCAGTTGGTGCCCGACTTCAGCCTGCAGCGCTCCCAACCCGATTACAGGGTGCCGCTCCTGGAGCGCGCATCCGTGGTGGAGACGCTGATCCCGGGAGCGCGGACCTTGGGCAGGGAGATTGGCGCTCAGGTGTTGCTCGCGCCCCAATCAGGATGGCTGCACGCTGCCGCTGGGATCTTCAACGGGAGCGGCGCCAACCGCGTGCCCGGGTCGGAAGGCGACTACCTCGCGACCGGGCGCCTGGTCCTCGCGCACGGGCTCGGGAGCGGTGTTGGGGTCTCTGTGGGCGGCTCCGCCGTTTGGCGCGAGACCCATGGCACGGACGTGGGCGTCCTGTCTATCGGCTCCTCGCCATTCTCCGGGCGCGACCAGCGATGGGGCACCGAGGCGCGCCTGTGGGGAGGAAGGTGGAACGTGCAGGGCGAGTACCTTCGTGCGAACCTGGCCGGGGAGGTGAGTGAAGGCTTCTACGTGCTGGGAACGGTGGCGGTTGGATCCAGCGATCAAGTGACACTGTCCGAGGAGCGTCTGGACGCGGCTGGCGGCGCTCCGTCCGGTGAGCCGTGGTTCGTCTTTGGTTTCACGAGATACCTCCAGACAGCTCCCCAGGGAAGTAAAGCCTTCATGCCCTGGGACGAGAAGTACCCCACGAAGGTCACGACCGACATTCGGGTCTGCCCGGGAGGGGGACAGGCCAAGGTGGGTGCGGCCGTTCAAGTGCAGATGTTCCTGCGGTAGGGCCCCTCGTGACGCGCGCCCCTACCATCCTTCCTCGTGAGACATCGCCACGATCTCCTCCTGCGCCAGGGGCCGAGTGTAGACCCGGAGGTCGTCGAGGTCCCCTCGGTAGTGGGAGCCGTGCCCACCGTACGACCCATCCCCCGCTCCGAGCATCGTCCGGAAGTACTCCGATCTCACGAGTTCCCCGACGATCGGCGTGAAGCCGAGGAGAGATCCGTCCAGGTAGCCGGACCAGGTCCGGTCGTCGTGGTCGCAGACGGCGGCCAGGTGATGCCAGGTGCCCACGTACGTGCTGTCCACCGGACGTCGAATGAGTTGGTTGAGCTTGTCGGCATTGCGCAGGTTCAGCGTGATCCCGAGCGAGTCTATGTGCAGGACATACGCGTAGAAAGGATCCCGGTTGAAGTCGGAGTTGCCCAGGATCGTGCCCCACCCCTTCGCGAAATCGAGGTCGGGAATACGGAACCAGAGTGAGATGCTGAAGGAGCCGGCGAACTTGAACGCCGCATCCGGCCCGAGGTCGACATAGTCGTCCAGCCCGTCGAAGCCGATCGCGCCGCGTGCGTTCCCGAAGCGATCGGGGATCGAGCTGGCGCCGAACACCGTGCCATCGTGCCCGCCACCGCTTACGTCATCCGCTGCCCCGTTGAATGCGTACCGAGCCACCAGTCCGACGGGGTGGCCGACGCTGACCTGGACGTCTCGACTCGCCCTCCCGCCGCGACCGTCGTCCACGGTGCAGGTGATCGAGTACGATCCAATGGCCTCCGGGGCTACCCACAGGACTTCGTTCGTGCTCGCGGTCGGGCGGACCGACCCGCCCGAGGCATTCCACGAGTACGCGACCTCGTCTCCATCCGGGTCGTGTCCGAGACAGCGAGGCGTCGGAGCCAGACGGGCCTCCGTCGTGTCCAGGCTGCTCATTAGGTGGTCGACGGCGGGCGCGGAATTTGCCTCCGACGCCGGCGACGTAGGCCCAGACGTCGTGCTGCAAGCGGCCAAGAGGAGGACGCCAATGATCACGATCCAGGCCGCGCACGGTAGGATGGAGGCCTGGAACGCACGGAG
>JAJDNI010000192.1 GCA_022340755.1 Gemmatimonadota bacterium | reverse complement strand
CGCCGGCGGACAGTGCACGAGCTCCGGAACCTGGACGGCGGTGCCAACGGGGTAGTCGCCCTGATGCGACCCACTACGGGACCGGACCAATGAACGCTTGATGGATGTGCCTCGTCACGGAGAGCGGCGTGTCCGGAATGTTGGAGTCCTCCCTGGGGATCACGATCGGCCAGCAGGCCGCGCTGCTGAGGCGCCCCGACGAGTCAAAGGTGTGCCGGTTCCCGACCATCCGTCCAAGCACCGCGCCGCTGCCGGTGACGACCTCGGCGCCTGCTCCTGTCGCGTTGATTTAGAAAAGTCCGGGGGTTGGTGAAAATAGAAATGTCCTCCCCGGGGGTGATGAGTGATCAAGGCTCCCCCGCAGCCGAGGGAGAGGAAGGCGCGAGCCGCGAAGCGGCGGGCGTGGAGCGTAGCCGGGCGATGAGGGCAGGCTTGGCGAGGAGCTTGCCGTTCTTGCGCCAGGGGTGATCGGGGCCGGGACGCGGCGGTGCGTGACGCGGCTTGGGGGCAGCAGGAGGTGATGCGGCGGGCTTTGCCGGCCGACGCTGCGAGGCGCGCTCCGTGGAGACGGCCGTCACGGCCTCGAGCTCGAGATAGCGGTTGTTGAAGCGGTAGCGCAGGGATCCGTCGAGGCGGCGTTCGACGGTGAGCTTGTGACCAGGCCGGATCCCTCGGGCCTGGGATTTGGAGACCTGGAGCCGACGGCTCTTGAAGCGGATCGTGAAGTCACGCGCCACGGTACGTGTCCAGGTCTCGGCGAAGAGGCGCTCGAGATCGACGCGCTTCGAGAGGCGGCGATGGGCGTCACGGGGTTCGGTGGGCTCGACAGCGAAGCGCTCGTTCCAGTAGGCGATGTAGACCTCTTCGAGGAAGCGGTTGGCCTCCTCGATGCCGCAGACGCCGGCGACGCGGAGTTCCTTGACGAGTCGATCCTGGGAGGTGCCGAAGTCACGCTCGATGCGACCCTTGGCCTGGGGGGAGTGCGCCTGGATCAGGGCAACGTCGAGGGCATCGAGGGCACGGCGAATGATGGACTCGGTGCGCTGGATCTCACGCTCCTGCAAGGGGATGGCTGACACGGGCCGGGTCCACTGGCCGAAATGGCTGGCCTTGTCGGTGTAGAACGCCACCGGACGCCCCCAGCGCCTCAGATAGTCGATAGCGATCTGCCGGTTGGACACCCCATCGTCCCTGGGGATGAAGCGGGCCATGAGGAGCCGGTTGGTGGCGTCGTCGTGCATCTGGATGAGCGTGCAGTAGGGGCCGCGGTCCTCGAACCAGGCGTGCTCGGAGCTGTCCCACTGGATCAGCTCGCCGAACGCCGCTCTTCGTGGCCTGGCCTTGCGGTGCCGCGCCCGCTTGCGCTTCGGCTTCCACAGCCCATCGGCGATCAACCATAGACGCAGCGTGGCCGCCTGGACTGTGCCCGGTGCCGTGGCATCCCGGCTCAGGTGCTCGGCAAGGAGCGTCGGTCCGAAATCGTGAAAGAGCGGATCCCTGGCGCGATCCAGGGCCCACCCGTGCAACTCCGCCGGCTTAGCTCGGTTCGACCTCCGGCCCCGTAGCCCATGCACCAACGCGGCATCGCCGCGCACCTCCCACGCCCGCCTCAAGCGCCGAAACTGACGTGCGCTCAGCCTCAACTTGTCCGCGCCGTGCTTCGCAGAGATCAACCCGTCATCCACTTCGCGCAACACCGCCAGCCGATCCCGCTCTCGTTGGCTCAACGTCAGCATCTCCTCCCCCGCTTCCGATCCATCCGCCAACCCATAGCGAACAGAATCCGAAGGAGGACATTTCTACTTCAATCAAACCGGACATTTCTATTTCAACGCTACACCCGGGCAGGCGCCCCGCTTGCTTCGGACCCCGACGATCCGTAGCCTCGACGCGCACCTTCCCACGCCGAGGATACACCATGAAGAACCGCGCCACGTGGCTCATCGCAGCCATGGTCACCCTCTCACTGCCGGCCGTCGCGCGTGCCCAGGACGCCGGGCAGGCGAACGACACCTTCCAGCCGCTGGACGTATTCCAGCTGGAGTGGGCCGCCGATCCACAGATCTCCCCCGACGGGCAGCGGGTCGTCTTCGTGCGGCAGGGCTACGACATCATGAAGGACGGAACGCGCTCGGCGTTGTGGATCATGCACGCGGACGGCACCGGCCTCCGGGCTCTGGCGAGCGGGGACAAGAGCTACGGTTCGCCGCGCTGGTCGCCGGACGGCGGTCGCCTGCTGTTCGTGTCCGACCAGGGAGGATCGAATCAGCTGTGGCTCCGGTGGATGGACACCGGTCAGGAAGCCGAGCTGACGCATCTGGCGCAAGGATCGCCCGGCAACATCACCTGGTCGCCCGACGGCAAGTGGATCGCCTTCACCCTGTTCGTGGCCCAGCAGCAGAAGCCTCTGGCGACGATGCCCCCGATGCCCAAGGGGGCAAACTGGGGGCCCCCATGGCGTGTCGTGGACAAGCTCCATTACCGGCAGGACGAAGTCGGCTGGCTACCCAACGGATACACCCACGTCTTCGTCCTGCCCGCCGAAGGTGGGACGCCGCGCCAGCTCACGTTCGGGGACTACAACGACGGATCCCCCGAATGGAGCGCCGACGGCAGGTCACTGCTGTTCGTCTCCAACCGCCAGGCCGATTGGGAGTACGACCCGGCGAACTCCGAGATCTACGAGGTGCCTCTGAACGGTGGCGAGCCCCGCGCCCTCACCGACAGGCAGGGACCCGACAACGGGCCCACCGTGTCGCCCGATGGGCGGCTCATCGCCTATACGGGCTACGACGACAGGTACGTGGGCTACCAGGTCACGCACCTGTATGTCATGAACCGGGACGGCAGCGGCAAGCGCGAGGTGGCCGAGGACTTCGACCGCGACATCGGTCGCCTCTCGTGGAGCCGAGACGGCAAAGGGCTGTTCTTCCAATACGACGACCAGGGTGACACCAAGATCGGCTTCGTGGACGTCTCGACGGGACAGGTCCAGAAGCTGGCCGATCACGTGGGCGGCCTCTCCATCGGCCGGCCGTACGGAGGCGGCTCCTACTCGGTGTCGGGAACCGGCGTGTACGCCTTCACCCACAGCCTTCCTGATCACCCGGCGGACGTCGCCGTGGGCAGTCGCGGACAGCCGGCGCGCCCCCTCACCGAGCTGAACGCCGACCTGCTCGCTCACAAGGCGCTGGCCCAGGCCGAGGAGATCCACTTCAAGTCCTCGT
>JAJDNI010000190.1 GCA_022340755.1 Gemmatimonadota bacterium | reverse complement strand
CGCGAAACCACACGCTGGAGTCGCGCCCACCCTCATCGCCCCGGCTGCGTCTGCCGCGGCGGCACGCGCCAGATCTCGGAGAGCACCCGCGCGAAGTTCGCGCCCAGGATGCCGCGGATGTGATCGTCCGTGTAGCCGCGCCGGATCAGGCCCTCCGTGAGGTCGAACATGCGCTTGGGGTGCGCCACCTCGTCGATGTCGATCTTGTCGCGGAAGGCGTAGCTGTCCTTGTAGCCGGCCTTGAGCTGCTGGTACTGGTCCGCCGGGAGGTCGTCGTAGCCCTGAAGGTCGATGTCGCTGCCGACGCCCAGGTGCTCGACGCCGATCATGTCCCGGACGTAGTCGTAGTGGTCGAGCAGGTGCTCGATCGTGGTGGGCTCTTGGAGGGTCACGAAGTTGCGCACCCCAGAGATGCCCATGACCCCACCACTCTGGCCCACCGCCCGGATGGCCTCGTCCGCCTTCGCCCGAGGGTGGCCGCCCACGAGCTTCCGCACGTTGGAGTGGGTGATGAGGACCGGCTTCTTCGAGACCTCGAACGCGTCAAGCGTCGTACGGTCCCCCGAGTGGGAGACGTCCACCGCCATGCCCACCTCGTTCATGCGCTCGACGACGGCCACGCCGAAGTCGGACAGCCCTCCATCCACCCGCTCGGTGGAGCCATTGCCGATGCGGTTCCGGGAGTTGTAGGTGAGCTGGGAGACGCGCTGGCCCAGGGCGTGGAAGAGGTCGATGTCGTCCAGGCGCCGGAAGTGGTCCGAGTTCTGGAGGCCGATGAGGACGCCGATCTTCCGGGAGTCCTTGGCCCGGGCGAAGTCGCCGGCGCTGTCCACGCGCATGAAGTACTCGTCGCGCCCGGCCATCAGGCCGTTGTGGAACGCAACGAACTGCAGCGTGCTCGCGAACGCGTCGAGCCCACCGATGCCGACAGCGATGTGGAAGACGTCGATGCCCGAGTCCAGGAAGAGGCGGTAGTGCTCCTCCGTGAAGTTCTCGGCGTTCTGTACCCAGCGCTGCTGCAGATCGTTGTTGATCGTGAGGGGACTCAGCATGTCGATGACCAGCGACTCGGTCACTAGGCGAACGGCCCGCTCGGAGTAGTCGGTGGGGACGCGGGCGAAGAGGCGGTAGCGCCCGCGATTGACCATGGGGGCGAAGAAGACCGCCCCGGCGGCGGCGGCAGCGCCCTTGAGCGCCGCGCGGCGGGAGATGGGGCTTTGGCTCATGGGACGCTGGACGGAGGTCAGGGTGTGATACAGTATTGTATACAGACTGTGCCACAGTACATCGAGCCAGCGGACCCGACAAGCTTCCGGAGATGAAACCCCTGCACGCGCGACGCGTACCATGCAGGCCCCAAACCCTAAGGACGTCCCCATATGACGAAGGCTGCTGTCCAGGACCGCACGACCAGGAGCTACGAGCAACTGAAGGAGCTCATCGTCGATGGCCGACTCGCGCCTGGATCCCGCATCATCGAATCCGACGTGGCGCGGCGCCTCGGCGTGAGCCGCACGCCCATCCGGGCGTCGCTTCAGCGCCTCGAGCAGGAGGGGTTCATCCTGCGAGGTGGGGACGGGCAGCAGTGGCGGCCTACGGTGGCGCCCCTCACCCGGGACGACGCCGTGGGACTTTTCGAGATCACCGGACACCTGGAGGGGCTCGCTGCCCGGTGGGCCTGCACGCTGCCCGAGGCGCGGCGGTCGCGGATGCTTGCGGACCTCCGGAAGCGAAACGAGGCTCTTCTGGAGCTCGCGGAGAGCGGGGAGCAGGACCACATGCGCTACTACCGAGGCGACGTGGCCTTCCACCGCACGTATCTCGAAGCGGCCGCCGGGCCGAAGCTCCTGGCGGTCCACGACTCGCTAAGGTCTCAGGTCGAGCGGTACGCCCGCGTGTACACGTCGTTGCTGCCGGACCGGATCAGCACCTCCTACCAGGAGCACGCGCGGATCGTGGAGGCCCTCGAGCGCGGGGACCAGGACGCGTCGCAGGCGGCGGTCGAGCAGAACTGGCGTGGCGCCGCGGCCCGCCTGGGCCCCGTCATCGACCACATCGGCGAGCGGGGGTCCTGGTAGGGCGCTGCCACGCGGCGGGATTCGCGCACGAACCCGCGGTTGTGCCGGCGCCGACGGACAGCCGCACGACGGAACTACATCCGTAGGGTATCGGCTCCAGTCCTTGACATCACCCTTGCACACCGGTCGAGGGCACCCCATAGTGGTCCTCACAGTGCACAGAATTGTATGCACTCCTGTCCGCCAGGGTCCGAGAAGGCCCCCCCGCCTGCCCGTAACGCGACCTGCCGCTGGAGGAGGCACCATGCCACAGTCAGGTTTGAGTCCTTTCGAGAGGCCCCCGTGCAGGGGCACCCAAACCGGAATCCTCAGAGGGGGTGTGCACGCCCTCCTGATTGTCCTCCTCCTGCTGCCGATGGCGTGGACCGCGCCCCTGGCGGCACAACAGCAGGCGGTGGGCGGGCGCGTCGTGACCGCGTCCACGCGCGAGCCACTTTCCGACGCCCAGATCCAGGTGCTCGGGACGGAGCGGGGCGTGTACAGCCAGACGAACGGGCGCTTCCTGATCCTTAACCTCCCGGGTGAGACGGTGACGCTTCGGGTCACGCTCATCGGCTACAAGACGCTCGAGCAGACCGTGCGCGTGGGCACCATGAACCTGGAGCTGCTCATGGACGGGACGGCGGTCGAGCTCGATGCCCTCGTGGTCACGGGCACGCCCGGGGCCCAGCAGGTGCGAGCGTTGGGGAACGCCGTGGGCAAAGTCGAGCCCGCTGCCCTCCAGGAGATCGCGACGCCCACGACCGTGCGTGATATCATCGGGGCCCGCATTCCCGGGGTGAGCATCTCGCACGGGGAGGGCACGGTCGGCTCGGGCGGTGCGACGGCGATCCGCGGGGTGGGGAGCCTGAGTCTCAGCCACGAACCCCTCGTTTACGTGGACGGCGTGCGGGTCGACAACAACCCGAACCAGACCGGCACGGGGTCCAACTACAACGGGGGCACCGCCCGGATCAATGACTTCGATCCCGAGGACATCGAGTCCATCGAGGTCATCAAGGGGCCGGCGGCGACGACGCTGTACGGCACCGAGGCCTCCAACGGGGTGATCCAGATCATCACCAAGCGGGGGCGCACCCAGGCGGCTCAGTGGGACTTCCATGTCGACCAGGGCGCCACATACCTGCCGAGCCCGGAGAAGATATATCCCGACGTGTGGGCCCGGCAGAACGACCAGCTCATCAGCATGAACATCGTGGCCAACGAGGCCGCTCTGGGCCACCCGGTGTTCACTACGGGTCACAACCAGGCGTACGGAGCCAGCGTCCGCGGGGGCACGGACGACGTCCGGTACTACCTCTCCGGTGACTGGAACCGGGAAGAAGGAGTGGTGACCTACAACTGGCAGAACAAGCTGAACCTGCGCTCGAACCTGAGCTTCGTCCTGGGCGACCAGCTCGACATCCAGTTCAACCTGGCCACCATGCGGCTCCGGACCCGGGCGTCGGGCTACCAGCCCATCACCACGATGATCATCTGGGGCACTCCGCTCCTGAAGGACGCCCGGACCCGAGGCTTCCTGATCAACGCGCCCGAGGACTACAACCAGATCACGGCCATCGAGCAGTACGACCGCACGGTGTCCAGCGTCCAGCTGAACCACCACCCGCTGCCGTGGCTCGACCAGCGGCTGACGGTGGGCGGCGACTTCGGCTTCCGCCGAGGCTCGCAGCTCATCGACCGGACGCCCGAGCAGCCGGGCCCATTCGGTGCGGCAAGCCGGGGCGAGAAGGATCTGAGCGACACCCGCACCACGTTCGAGACCGTCGACTACACGGCTACCGCCGGGCTGGACGTAACCTCGGGGTTGCGCTCCGAGACCTCGGTGGGCGGCACGTTCATCCGGCGGCTGAGGGAGTCTTCCTCGGCGTCCGGCGAGATCTTCCCGGTGCCGGGGCTCGAGACGGTGAGCGCCACGTCGACGCGCAGCGCCGGCGAAGGCTACGTCGAGGAGCGTTCCGTGGGCGCGTTCGTGCAGGAGCAGTTCGCCTACAAGAACCGCTACTTCCTGACGGCCGGCGTGCGAGGCGACGACCACTCGGCTTTCGGGAAGAACTTCGACTTCGTGGTCTATCCGAAGGTGATGGGCAGCTGGGTGGCCAGCGAGGAGCCGTTCCTCCGAGGGCTGGGCTTCCTCAACGCCCTCAAGCTCCGTGCGGCGTGGGGGAAGGCGGGCCAGCAGCCGAGCACGTTCGCGGCCGTGCGCCTGTACTCGCCGTCGACCGGGAACGATGCGACGCCGACGGTGACGCCCTCCAACATCGGCAACCCGGACCTGGAGCCGGAGGTGGGCCAGGAGATCGAGCTCGGCTTCGACGCGAGCCTGCTCGACGACCGGCTCGGCGTGGAGTTCACGTACTACGACCAGTCCACCAAGCAGGCGCTGATTTCCGCTCCCGTGCAGCCCTCGACGGGCTTCCCGGGAAGCCAGTCGTTGAATCTGGGCGAGATCTCCAACAAGGGCATCGAGCTCGGCCTGCATAGCACGCCGATTCGGCGTGAGAAGCTGGCGTGGAACCTGGACTTCACGCTCGCCACGAACACGAACGAGATCGTGAGCCTGGGGGGCATCACGATCCCGCCGGCGGCCACAGGCAACGAGCAGGTCGAGGGCTTTCCCATCAGCGGGATGTTCTTCCGTAAAGTCGTGAGCGCCGAGTACGACGCCAACGGCCAGCTGGTAAACGTCATGTGCGACGGCGGCACCGGGCCGAGTGGGAAGGCGCAGGGAGGCGCGCCAGTGCCCTGCAGCCAGGCCCCGACGGTGTTCTGGGGCGGGCCCCTGCCCAGGTGGCAGGGTAGCCTGGCGTCGACGCTGACCCTCTTCGGCGACCTGCGCCTCTACGCGCTGGTCGACTACCAGGGAGGGAATTGGCGGACGAACGCGGATATTGGCGCGTCCCATGTCTTCTTCACCAACAGCAAGTGCATCAACGAGCGGCCGATCTGCTCCCCCGAGCTCGCCGCCTACGCCGCCATGGGCCAGTACCAACCTGCGGGGACCATGAAGGCCGGATTCGCGAAGCTCCGAACGGTGTCGGCGAGCTACACGCTACCGGATGTCCTCGTCGGGCGGATGGGTGCCTCCCGGGCCACCCTGACCGTGGCCGCGGATAACCTCCTGCGGCTTTGGACGGCCGAGTACTCCAAGTACGGCCATCACCTCACCGATCCGGAGATCGGCAAGGAGGGCACGGCCCTGGACAGCTACGAGCAGGAGGCATGGCCGCAGTTCACGAGGATCACCACCAGCCTTCGCATCAGCTTCTGAGGCGCGCCATGAATACGAATCAGACGAGGGACGAGAGAAGCAAGGCTCGGGCGCTCAGGATGTGGCCGGCGGCGCTGCTGGCGGTGGGGCTGGCGGCCGGGCTGGGCGGCTGCAACGATCTCCTCCAGGTCAAGCTGCCCGGCGACGTGACCGCGGAGTCGCTGGACAACCCCGCGCTGGCCGACATCCTGGTCAACAGCGTGATTGCCGACTTCGAGTGCGCCTACGACAACTACAACTTCGGCACGTCCGTGCTGAGCGACGAGATGATGCACTCCACGGGCAACCTGGTCGAGCGCAACTGGGGGCAGCGCAAGATCACGGCGACCGACAACAACTACGTGAACGGGAGCTGCGGCGGATGGGGCTACGGCCTGTGGAGCAACATGCACAAGGCCCGCTTCGAGTCCGAGGACGTGGCCGACCGCATCACCAACTGGGGCGACGAGGTCTCCGACCAGAACAAGAAACTGGCAACCGTGCGCACGTACGGTGCGTTCCTGTACGCCTACTTCGGGGAGACGTTCTGCCAGGCGAACTTCGACGGCGGCCCGGCGATGGATCCGCCGGCGGTGCTGGCGATCGCCGAGGAGAAGTTCCAGAGCGCGCTCGAGCTCGCGCAGGCGTCCGGCGACGCCACACTGCTGAACGCGGCCCGGGTCGGCCTGGCCCGGGTGCGCCTCGACCTGGGCGACTACGCAGGGGCGAAACAGCTGGCGGAGCTGGTGCCGGAGGGCTTCGTCTTCAACGCCACCCGCGGTGAGGACTTCAACTACCGGTACAACAAGGGCCGCACCCAGTTTTTCGAGATTGGTAACCATACGGTGGCACCGGGCTTCCGGAGCCTCGAGTGGAAGGGTGTGCCCGATCCCCGGGTGAAGGTCATCGACCAGGGTCGCTTCGGGCTGGACGGGGTGACTGAGCTGTGGACGTCGGACAAGTGGCCCAGCCGGTCCACTCCGGTCCCCATCGCCACGTGGAAGGAGGCGCGGCTCATCATGGCCGAGGCCGCGGCGAAGACAGCGGACAACGCCACCGCCGTGGCCATCATCAACGACTTCCACACCCGGGCCGGACTGCCGACCTACGATCCGGCCACCGACGGGCCGGTCATGGAGCACGTCATCCAGGAGCGGTCCCGCGAGCTGTTCCAGGAGGGCGGGCATCGCCTCAACGACATGCTCCGCTTCGGTCTGCCCTTCTTCAGCGGCGACGACCCCGGCGGCACGTACGGCAACACCACGTGCTGGCCCTTCCCCGCGGTGGAGGGAGGCTGATTCTGCCGCTGCGCCTCATCGCGCGGTGCAGGAGAGGCGGGAAAGTGGGGGTGGGTGGAGCCTCGGCCCACCCCCACGGCCGTCCGGTCTCCGGCACGGAGTGGACGTCGGTCCGGCACGCTCCGCGACGCTGCGCCGAAACCGCTAGCGCCGAGTGTGCGCAGTGAAGCTCCGATGGGGCCGGGCCCTGCTCGGGCTCGGCGTCTTCCTCGCCGCGATGGCTCCCCGGCTGTCCACGTGGGCGGGCACCTTCCGGGGT
Organism: Gemmatimonadota bacterium; assembly: GCA_022340755.1. Taxonomy (GTDB): domain Bacteria; phylum Gemmatimonadota; class Gemmatimonadetes; order Longimicrobiales; family Gaopeijiaceae; genus SZUA-318. Next base: position 6,528 of record JAJDNI010000190.1, on the reverse strand, counting down.
CCGCTCGTGCTCCTGGAGGAGGTCGACGGCTGGTACCATCTTCGGCGCATCGAGCTCGCGCTGGCCAATGGCCTGATCCTCCCCGCAGTCGACACCTACAACAACCACCCGTTCGGCGGGGCGGTGGACTGGCCCCCGGGCTTCGATGTGCTCTTCGCCCTCGTATGGCACCTCCTCTCGAACGTCGCGCACGTGGCGGTCAGCCCCGCGGCTGTCGGCGCGGTGGGCGTGGCGGTCCTCGGGAGCCTGGCCGCCGCGGCGTTGGCGGTGGTGGGTGCCCGCTGGGGCGTGTGGGCGGGCATCGCCGCCGGACTCTCGGTGGCGTGGTCGCCCGCCGCCGTGGCGTACTCTCGTGTAGGGCGTCTGGATCACCACGCCATCGAGCCGCTGGGCCTGGTGGTGCTGTGCGCGACGTACGCGTGGGCACGCCGGAGGTCGTCGGCCACGCGCACCGCCGCACTTGGCGTGGTCATGGCGGCCGGGACGCTCTTCTGGCCCGGCCTCGCGCTATACGCCGCGGTGCTGGCCGTGGCGTTCGCGGGGGAGGTCTGGACGGCCGGCGGCCTGGGTGCTGGAGCCGACAAGGGCAGGGGTCTTGCCGGAGCGGCATCGCCCGGGGCCCAAGGGCCCGAGAGCCCATGGGGAGGGGAAGCGCCGGTGGTGCGGCAGGGTGCGCTCGCATACGTCGTCGCCGCTGCCGTGTCGGCAGGCCTTGCCTTCACGTCGCCGTGGGGGCGGGACCTCCAGGTCGTCTACTACGCCCTCTCCTGGTTCCAGCCCCTTCTGTTCGGCGCCCTCGCGCTCGCGTTCGGCGCGGTGTACGGCCTCCGGACCCGGGGTGTCTCCCGCGCACGGGCCTGGAGTGCCGTGGGACTCGGCCTCGGTGCAGCGGCTGTTCTGGTCGTGGCGGTGCGAAGTGGAAGCGTCGGCCGGGGGGTGGACTTCCTCTTCGGTACGGACACGATTTCCGCGACCCTGCTCGAGTCGCGGTCTCTGGCGGGCATGGGCGCAGGCTACGCACTCCGCTGGCTCACGCCGGTGGGGCTGGCGGTGCCCCTGCTGTGGCTCGCGGCCGTGGCCGTGACCGTACGGCGGAGGGAGCGGATGACGCCCCTCCTTGCCGCCGCGCTGGCCCTGAGCACCCTCGCCGCGCCCTTCGCGTTCCTCCAGGTCCGCTTCGGGCCCCACGCGGCCGTGGCGTCGGGGCTGCTGCTCGCCTGGCTGGTGGGCCGCGCCAAACGCAGGCTCGTGGCGGGCGGCGCGCTCGTGGTGGCCGCCGGGCTCCTCGCGTGGGGCGTGCGGCCAGCGACGCTCCCCGGCTCCGAGGTGCACCCCTACCTCCTGGGCGGGTTCGACGCGCTGGCCTGGCTCCGGCGACAAGCGCCCCCGACGAGCCATTTCCTCCACCCGGTGGAGCGGGCGGAGTACGGCGTCGCGGCGGAGTGGGTGTGGGGGCACTGGATCACCGAGATCGGACAGAAGCCCAACATCGCCAACCCTCTCTCCCAGACGCCCGAGAACCGCCGGGGCATCGACGACGTCGCCCGGCTGTTCATGGCCGAGTCCGAGGAGGAGGCCCTCGACATCGCGCAGCGGCGCGATGTCCGCTACCTGCTGCTGTCCGCGATCCCCGTGACCGTCTCGCAGCTGGCGGTGCAGGCAGGGCGCGACCCGGCGCGCTACGTGACCCCGTCCGCCGACGAGCCCCCGACGTTCCATCCGCCCTTCTTCCGGATCTTCCATTCTCGGCTCTACCTGGGCGGCAGCGCCGAAACGGGCGACGTAGAGGTCGAGCCCGTGTCCCGGGTGCGCCTCGTGTTCGAGTCCCGGGCCCGGATCGATTTCCTGGGTCCGCGTCCCACGGTGCGCATCTTCGAGATCGTGCGGGGCGCTCTCCTCCGGGGACAGTGCGCGGCGGACGAGGTGGAGGTGCATGCGGCACTCGAGGGAAGGCCCCTCGAGTACGTATACCGGACCCACGCCGACAGCGCCGACGCCTTCGCGCTACGGGTGCCCTATGCGTCGGAGGGTACCGACGCGTCGATCCCCGGCCGCGTCACCGTGCGCTGCGGCGAGCGAGAGACGGAGGTCCAGGTCGCCGAGCAGGACGTGCGGGAAGGGCGGGACGTGTGGGTGGCCTCCACGCCGAACCGCGATCGAGGTTCTTGGTGACAGCGGAGTCCCGGGTCCCCCGGACACGGCGGCTTGGCACCGACCGCGACGGCAGTCTAGCTTGCGTACTATTCTGTGTACCAATCTCCTGCCCGAGACCGGACCGCGACCGCGCCCCTCCCGGCGGCTCCGCCGGACACCCTCTTCCGGAGGTGCTTCGATGACGCTCCGTTCCCACTCGAGATGCCAGGGCTGGCCCGCGTTCCTGGCCGCCCTCGCCATCATCATCTCGCTTCCCGCCCCCGGCTCCGCGCAGGCTGCAGCGCTACGGGCGGGGCGCACCGTCCGCGGCACCCTGGCGGCGGGCGACACGGCCCGCTACACCATGACGGTGGGTGCCGAACACTTCGTCTTCGGCGAGGTCGACCAGATCTCGGTGGACGCGGCGGTGCGGGTGCTGGATCCCCAAGGAAAGGCCGCCCTTCGAGCAGCCGGACTGGGCCGGGGGGGCGAGCGCTTCGCCGGCGAGCTGAAGGAGGCCGGCACGTATACCGTGGAGGTGACCGGTGAGAAGGGCGACGCCTCCGGAGACTACACCCTCACGATCCACCGCCTGGAGCCCCTCGCGAAGGACCCCAAGCGGCTCGTGGACCAGCTCATGGCCCGCTGGGACGGTCCCGTTCCCGGGGCGGCGGTGCAGGTGTGGCGGGACGGCCGCACGCTCTTCTCCAAGGCCTACGGCATGGCCAACCTGGCCTACGGCATTTCCTTCGAGACCGACACCCGCACGAACATCGGATCGACGTCCAAGCAGTTCACCGCCTTGGCGGTTTTGCTGCAGGCCGACCGGGGCAAGCTCTCGCTGGACGACGACATCCGCAAGTACATCCCGGAGCTGCCGACCTTCGACGACACGGTCCGGGTGCGGCACATCATCAGCCACACCTCCGGGCTCCGGGAGTTCATCAACACCCTCATGATGGGAGGCCTCAACTTGAACCGGGGGGACTGGATCGACCGGAGGGAGCTGATCGAGGTCATACAGCGCCAACCGGCTCTCCAGAACAAGCCCGGCGCCGAGTTCAACTACAACAACACCGCTTTCGGCCTTGCCGCCCTCATCGTCGAGCGCACGTCGGGCCAGCCGTTCAACGAGTTCATGCAGGAGAATGTCTTCGGGCCCCTGGGTATGACGCGCACGATGGTCCGGCCCGACCCGCAGCACATCGTTCCTCAGAGTTCGATGGGGTACGGCCCGGGACCCGACGGCATCGTGGAGATGCGGGACCTTGGCGGCTCCGTGGGCGCCGGCGGCATCTACACCACGGTGGAGGACCTCCAGACCTGGGGTGAGAACTACCTGAACCCCCGGGTCGGCACGCCCGAGATCATCGAGGCCATGACCACGTCGCACACGTTGAACGACGGCAAGGAGACGGGCTACGGCTACGGCCTCTTCGTCGACGAGGAGGGCGGGGTGAAGCGGGTGCAGCACGGCGGGGCCGACGTGGCCCACCGCTCCGGGTTCGCCGTCTACCCGGAGCTGCACGCGGGCGTGACGGTCCAGAGCAACGACGCCCGCTTCAACGCCAACGTGGCCTTCCAGATTGCGGAGGCGTTCTTCCCTGAGATCAAGAGCGCGGAGGCGATGAAGGCGGTGGCCGGCGACTTCGACCCCGCCGACTTCAAGCCCGAGACCTTCGATGCCTTCGCCGGGCGCTATTCTCTCGACGCCGCGCCGGACTTCGTGCTCACGTTCTCCCGTGACGGCGCACGCTACTTCGCCGAAGCCACGGGCCAGCCGCGCATGGAGCTCACGCCGACCTCGGACTCCACATTCGCGATCCAGGGCGTGGAGGCTTCGGTCACCTTCCACCGCGGTGCCCGGGGGCGCGTGGACGGAGTCACGCTCCACCAGGGCGGGGACCAGCACGCGACGCGGATGAGGGAGGACGCAGCCGCGTGGAAGCCCACTGCCGAGGATCTGTCAGAGTTCGCCGGCCGCTACTTCAGCGAAGAGTTGGAGACCCTCTTCACGCTGGCGGTCGAGGACGGCAAGCTCCTGTTGGAGCGCCGCCGCCAAGAGGACACCACCCTCCAGCCGGGGAAGCAGGACGAGTTCTCGGGCGGCGGGCTCCAGTTCGCGTTCGAACGGGACCGTAACGGGAAGGTGATCGGGTTCTACACCGCCAACGGGCGCACGCGGAACGTGCGCTTCGAGCGGCTCTTCTGACGAGGACGCGCCGGGCGCCCTGATGGGCGCCCGGCGTCAGGACCGTCTCCTCCCATGCGCAAGGTCAAGCTCATGCCGAATCGTCCCCTGTTCCGCGGCACGCTCCTTGGTGCTCTTGCCCTGGCCATCGAGTTGGGCCCTGGGCTCATCGGGGCGCCGTTACTGGCGCAGACGGCCGCACCTTTCGACATCCCGACCCATTACCAGAAGCACGAGTATCAGATCCCCATGCGGGACGGGGTCAAGCTGTTTACGGCGGTCTACGTGCCACGCGATACGACCACGAACTGGCCGATTCTCCTGAGCCGGACGCCCTACAGCGCCCGGCCCTACGGTGTCGATGCCTATCCACGGTCCCTGGGCCCCGGGCCCAATTGGGCCCAGGAGGGCTACATCTTCGTGACGCAGGATGTCCGAGGACGCTACCGTTCCGAGGGTCATTTCGTCCACATGACGCCGCACCAGGAGCACAAGGGCCCCAAGGACGTTGATGAGAGCACAGATACCTGGGACACCATCGACTGGCTGGTGAAGCACGTCCCCCACAACAACGGCCGGGTGGGTCTCTGGGGGATCTCCTACCCCGGCTTCTTCGCGGTTGCAGGTATGATCGACGCCCATCCAGCACTCAAGGCCGTGTCGCCGGAGGCTCCTCAGGCCGATTGGTTCATGGGGGACGACACCCGGCACAACGGCGCCTTCTTCCTGGCTTCGACCTTCAACTTCATGTACGCCTGTGGGCGGCTCGGCACCGGGACGTCGATGACCTGCGGGCAGGGGTTCGACTTCGGCACCCAGGACGGCTACAAGTTCTTCCTCGATATGGGGCCGCTGCCCACCGCGGAGGAGAAGTACTTCAAGGGCCAGTCGCCGGGGTGGACCGCGTTCATGGAACACGGTACCTACGACGACTTCTGGAAGGCCCGGACCATCCTGCCGCACCTCAAGAACATCCGGCCCGCGGTCCTCACGGTGGGCGGCTGGTACGACGCCAACAACTTCTACGGCGCGCTCCACGTCTTCGAGGCCATCGAGAAGCAAAGCCCGAGCACGGACAACGCCATCGTGATCGGCCCGTGGTCCCACGGCCAGTGGTACCGCAACGAGGGAAGCAGGGTGGGTCAGCTCACCTTCGGCTCCAAGACCAGTGAGGAATTCCAGACCACCATGCTGCTTCCCTTCTTCGACGACCACCTGAAAGGGAAGGGCACACACCTCAAGGGTAAGGCCTTCGTCTACGAGACCGGGGGAAACCGCTGGCACACTCTCGACAGCTGGCCGCCGAAGCAGGCCGTCTCACGGGCGATCTACCTGGATACTGGGGCGACGCTGTCGTACCAGCCTCCGGGAGCGAGGGAGACACCGGCCGACGCCTACGTGAGCGATCCGGCCAACCCGGTGCCCTTCGTCCCCGGCCCAAGCACCGACATGGATCCCGACTACATGGCGCAGGACCAACGGTTCGTGAGCGCCCGGCCGGATGTGCTGTTCTACCAGGGCCCGCCGCTCACGGAGGAGCTGACTGTCGCGGGACCGGTCTCGCCGACGCTCTTTGTGTCCTCGAACGGCACCGACGGCGACTGGATCGTGAAGGTGATCGACGTGCACCCGGACGGGTTCCAGGAGCTGGTCCGCGGGGACGTGGCGCGGGCCAAGTTCCGAAACAGCTTCGAGAAGCCGGAGCCGCTGGTGCCGGGTCAGGTGGCGCAGCTCGATTTCACGATGCTCGACGTGTACCACACGTTTCAGAAGGGCCACCGGATCATGGTCCAGGTCCAAAGCAGCTGGTTCCCCCTGGTGGACCGGAACCCGCAGACCTTCGTGGACATCTACCACGCCAGGGCCGCCGACTTCCAGAAGGCGACGGTGCGAGTGTACCGCTCCGGGGCCCGCGCCTCGCGGGTGACGATGAGCGTGTTACCGTAGCACCTGATCCCGTTCGACCGTGCGGCGGATCCTGATCCGCGCGGTGCCGCTTTGTCTTTGTCGGAGCTACAGGCGTGTTAGATCGACTCTCGAGCCTCTTGGGTGTGCCGCGCGCCGCGGCGATCGTCATCGGCGTCATCGCCGTTGTTCAGATCGTTCTGCAGGTCTACTCGCTGATGGACCTCGCGCGTCGGAGTGCGGTGAAAGGGGGCAGGAAGTGGATCTGGGCTCTGGTCATCGTGTTGGGACAGATCCTG
>JAJDNI010000138.1 GCA_022340755.1 Gemmatimonadota bacterium | reverse complement strand
GGTCGTCTCCTCCGAGGATTTGAACGCGCAGCGGGACCTCCTGGGCGGTTGGACGTCTCTCGCGCGCTTCTCCTCGCTCCTGGACCCGTCGCTGGGCGCCCAGGGGCTTCCCGGAGTGATGACGACGCAGGTGGTGGACGGCGTACCGTTCTTCGCGGCTCGGCATCCCTATCTCCGGGGTGAGAGCACGGGAAGCCCCGCGTTCCCCACCGCGCTGCTGTCCCGCGCGTCCGTGCTGGCGGATCCCGCCGACATCTACTGGCTCGGCGCCGCCGGAGCCACCCTCTCGGCGAACACGCGAGCCGGTCTCGGGCGGGCGTTCGACGGCGTGGAGGGCTCATGGAGCGGAGCCCCGCTGTGGTCGTCGGGAACGCTCGACGTCCCCACCAAGCCAAGCCTCACCTCGTACCACGCAGCGCTCCACGCCGGATTCGCCCTGGTGCCCGACACCTCCCTCATGTTCGTAGCCGGAGAGGCGCTGCGGCAGCAGCATCCCGTGCCTTCGCGCATTCCGCCGGAGATGGCCGCAAGCCTCGACGGCCTCGACCCCGCGGTCGTGGAAGCACTGACCTCACCCACGGTGGAGACGGTCTCGCGGGTTTCCGGGCTCGCTCGGATGGATCGTTGGGGCGATGCGAGTCTCTTCACGCTCCGGGCCGCCGGTGGCCACGAGACACGTCGGTACGACGGTGCGGACCCGGGTGTCCTGAGCTACGGCAGGGGCCTCCCGGAGAACGCCACGGACCTGTCCGCGGCCCTGTCCCTCATTTCCAGCTACGACAGGGACTACCGCTTCGAGCTCCTGGGAGGAGTCTCTCTGAGCGACCGCACCTACGGAGACGCTTCCGGCCTGCCCGCGGCCATGCTGGTCGGCTCCGGGGTCCCCGTGGGAGAGGCGGCCGGCTCCTCTGCCAAGGTGTCGCGTCTCGATCTGTATCTCGCACCGGCCCTTCACATGCCTCTGTGGACCGGAAGGGCCAAGGTGGGCCTCGCCATCCACGCGACGAACCACAAGCTCGACCAGACGTGGGCAGGTGACGGCGACAACTTCTTCTCCGACGCGGCGGGCCTGCTGGCCGGGAACGGGGTGTACGCTCGCGGCTCTTCGTCCGAATCGTCGTTCTCCACCACCAGGGTCGGGGCCTTCGCGCAGTATGCGTGGGACGCCGCCCCGGGGCTCCGTATCGCCATGGGTGGGCGCATTGACTGGGAGGTCGTGCCCACTTCCCACGTGGCCTTCAACGCCGATTGGGCGCTCGCCTCCGGAGTGCCGAACGACCAGTTCCCTTCGCGTTTCGCCCAGCCCGGCGCGGTGATCTCCGCGACATGGGACGTCGACGGCGACGGGCGTACGATCCTCTTCGCCGCCACGTCGGTGGGCAGCGGGAGCCTGGATCCCGCCCTCATGCACGAGGCCACGGCCCAGGACGGCGGCGCGCACATCAGACGATTCGTGGGCTCCGGCATCTCCTGGCCCGACGTGTCCAACGGCCCTTCGGGCGCGGGGAGTCTCCCTGTGCTCACGTTGCTCGGACCCGACACCCGGCCTCCGCGCACCTCCGAGCTCGGCGGCGGGATCGTCCAGGACCTGGGCTCCGGCTGGGTCTTCCACGCTTCGTTCTCCGCTCGCCGGACGGACTTCCTCCCCCGTCGGCGGGACGTCAACCTGCCCCTCTATCCCCTGGCTACGGACTCGCACGGCCGTGACCTCCTGGGCGACCTCCATAAGATCGGCTCGGTGGTGGCTGCCGATGTGGGCACCAACCGTCGCTTCGCTGGATTCGACGCGGTGTGGGCCGTCGACCCGGATGGGTGGTCGAAGTACCAAGGCGCGTCCGTCGGCTTGGAGTACGCCAGGGAGCGTACGGACGCGTTCGTCTCCTACACGCGCTCCCAGACCACCGACAATTGGATCGGGGCTTCAAAGGGACTCCCCGATGCGTCCCTCGACCCGCGACTCCCCGGAGACGCCGGGACCTCCTGGGCCGAGGGGACATCGGACTTCGACATCCCGAACCGCTTGGTGGCCGGCGTGCGATACCACTTCGACGTGGGCCAGGGCGCCGATCTCGCGGCCACCTATACCTACCAGTCGGGCCGGCCCTTCACTCCGGGCTACCGCACCGGCGTCGACGCCAACGGCGACGGGTCGGCACGCAACGACGTGGCCTTCGTGCCGTCGGCCACGCAGCTCGGGAGTCTCGCGAGCTCGTGGTCCTGCCTGGCCGATCAGGCGGGCGGATTCGCGGCCCGGAACAGCTGCCGGGGCCCGTCCAGCTCAACGCTGAACGCCAGCCTGCGCTTGGCGGTCCTCTCGTCGGGCGACCGACCGGTCTACCTTACCCTCGAGGGCTTCAACCTCATCGAGGACAAGTCCGGCATCGTCGACAGCGCGCTGCTCCTCCTGGATCCCGGCCAGCCCATCCAGCGAACGGCAGACGGCAGTGTCGTCGCTATACCGACCACGGTCAATCCGGACTTCGGCACGGTGATCCTACCGAGAACCCCCGGCCGGATCCTACGCGTCGGCTTCAGGATCGGAGGCTGAGCCATGAGAAACTCCACGCGCATCCGGCTCGCTCTCCTCGGCGCCCTGTTGGCCGTGCCCGCACTTCGCGGCTGCAAGGACGCTACGTCGGTCAACCTCCTGGAGATCGACGCGGCGGGAGTCGTCCTCGGAACCGCGTACCTCGACAACAACGGAAACGGCGTCCTGGACACACAGGACCCGCCCCTCCCCCACGTTCCAGTGGTCCTCACCGTGGCCCACGGGGGCCAGGTAGTGGAGAGCGTCGAGACCGACAGCACCGGCCTCTTCATCATCCGGGACATTCCGGTGGGCGCGTACCGCCTCGATCTGGGAAGCGGTGCCCTGGGTGACTCCCTGGAGGCCGTGGGAAGCGGCACGGATGTCACGGTCAGCCTTGCAGACACCGCCCGGGTCGACTTCGGCGTCTCGTACCCGATGATCTCCGTGGAGGAAGTGCGGCGTGCCACACCCGGAGTTCGGGTGTTCACCAGCGGCATTGCCCTGAACCCACGGCAGTCCTTCGGTGACGGCGTTGTGCACATCCAAGGGGACAGCCTCTACCTGCGGACGCTGAACGTGGCGCGCGCCAACATCAACACTGGGGACTCCCTACGCCTTCTGGGGCGCGTGAAGATCGATCAGGGAGAGCCGGTCCTCGACGAGGTCACGCCGTACATACTCGTAAGCGCCGCCACCATCCCGCTGCCCGTGGACCTCTCCACGGCGACCGCCGCCACGGCGAAGAGCGGAAACCTGGACGCGGCGTTGGCTAGAATCCGCAACGCGGAGATCTCCGATACCAGCACGGTCAACGGGGACTTCCACTTCTTCGTCAATGACGGGAGCGGGCGGCTGGAGGTGGTGCTACGCTCTTTCCTGCAGATGAACACCGCGACCATCCGCCCGGACACCACCTTTCGGGTTAAGGAGCTGACAGGTCTCCTCACGCCCTTCAAAGATGAGACGGGTCAGTTGCACTGGCGCATCCTTCCCCGCGGCGCCGCGGACGTCACCACGGAGGTGAAGCAGGCGAACCTCGGCCTCGCGGTCTCCGCGGATACGACGAGGGCCAGCAAGGGAGATCGGGTGCGCTTCACGGTGGTCCTCACCAATGCGGGACCGTCCGGCGCGTCTCAGGTGCAGGTTACGGACTCCTTGCCGGTGGGCTTCACGTACGTCGCTGCCAGCGCCACAAACGGCAGCTACAACCCGGGAACCGGCATCTGGGACGTCGATTCCGTGCGCGTGAGCGCCTCATATACCCTCACCATCGACGCCGACGTCACCACGAATCTCCTGGGGCAGTTCGTGAACCGGGCTACCATCACGAGAATGCCGAACGAGTTCGACCCCGCACCGGCCAACAACACGGCCGCGGTAACGGTGACCATCGTTGCGGCGGCACAGGCCGACGAAGACGGTCTCGTTCTACAGGCATTGGGAAGCACCGTCCGTAACCGGGCGTCGCGCGCCTGGACGGTAGACGCCCACGCCTGGTCGAGGGCGTCGAGGTACCCAAGGCCTCAGTAGACTCGGGGTAGACTCGGGCTCGCGAGCGCCCTGGGCTCGCCCGCAAGGAAAGCGACGCAGCCCGGGACGTCGGAGGCCGCAGATATGGAGAAATCGTTGGGGCGGCTTCAGCCCGCCCCAACGATTCTCCTCCCGCGACCCGCTCGCAGGATCCCTTCCCCGGCTTACCTACCAGCGCCCCCCGATCTGGCGGAGCGACGGGCGGGCGCGCTTGCGTTCGGCCTCGGCGACGATCCGGCGGACGTCCACGACCGTGTCGGGCGTCACCGAGATGGAGGAAACCCCGCACTCCACCAGGAAGGGCGGTACCTCGTCGGGATGGTCCGAGGGCGCCTGCCCGCAGATGCCGATGTCCAGGCCCTTCTCCCGGAACGCACGCACGGCCCGGCCGATGAGGGAGCGGACCGCCGGTGAGCGAGCGTCGACGACAGGCTCGTACCGTTCGAGATCGTCCCGGGATACGGCATAGACCGTCTGCACGAGGTCGTTGGAGCCGATGGATCCTCCTGTCAGACCCATGACGTCGATGAAGCGCTCGGCCTCGAGCACGTTCGAAGGAAGCTCGACCATGAGATACAGGGGCACTCCCGCCTGCGGAGAAAGGCCGTGCTGGTCGAGGGCCCGCACCACCCGCCGGCCCTCTTCGGGAGTGCGGCAGAACGGAACCATGAGCTGGAGGTTGTCGAGGCCCAGGTGCTGGCGAACCATGCGCAGGGCGTCACACTCCATCTCGAAGGCTCCCGAGAACCGGGGATCCACGTACCTGGAGGCTCCCCGCCACGCGATCATGGGATTCTCCTCCTGGGGCTCGAAGAGCCTCCCCCCCAGGAGCTCCCTGTATTCATTGGATTTCAGGTCCGACAGTCGCACCAGAACCGGACGTGGATGGAAGGCGGCGCAGATGAGCGCGACGCCGTACGCCACCTGATCGACGAAGAACTGGCGACGGTCGCCATACCCGGGCGTGCGCCGCTCGATGGCGCCCAAAAGTGCACGAAGCTCCTGCGGATCCTCCGACGCGAGCTGCTCGCGGAACGGCTCGAGCTCCGGGGCAAGCGTGCCGTCCTCGACGAAATCCCTGAGGTACTCGAAGTACGCCAGCGCCAGCGGATGGATGCCGACCTGCGCCGTGAGAATGAACTCCAGGCGCGCGAGGCCCACGCCGTCGGAAGGCAGCATCGCGTCGTGGAGCGCCTTCCCCGGAAAGCCCACGTTGAGCTTGATCCGCGTGCCCGTGTCCGGGAGATCGCCCGCCCAGAGCTCCTCGACCTCGAACGGCTGGATTCCCCTGAAGACCAGACCCTGATCCCCTTCCGCGCACGTCCCGGTGACCTCCATGAGCGGCTCCAGGACCTTGGCGGCGTCGGCACAGCCCACGATGGCGGGGATCCCGAACTCGCGTGCCACGATGGCCGCGTGCGAGGTCCGCCCACCCTTTTCGGTGATGATGAGGGACGCCTCCTTCATGAGAGGCTCCCAATCGGGAGTCGTGTGCTCGGTGACGAGGACGTCGCCCGGATCGAACACGCGCTCCTCCGAGGGGATTTCCTCCAGCCGCTCCCCGGTGGCCAGCCGGCTCCTGAGCTCCCGCTTGCGCACGATCACTTCTTCGTAGTCGTGGTAGACCCGCACGGCACCGGCTCCGATGCGAGTCCCCACGGCGTGGCCCTGCAACAGCACGTCGCCCCGTTGCTTCAGGGCACGGACCAGGCTCTGATCCATGCGGTACCGCAGGCTCGCGGCCCTGCCGGTCCGATGCACCGTCTCCGGCCGGGCCTGCACGATGTAGAGCTCGCCGGAATAGCCGTCCTTGGCCCACTCGATGTCCACGGGCCCACCGTAGTGGTCCTCGATCATGAGGGCCATCGTCGCCAGCTCGATAGCGTCGTCCACCGTGACGGCCCACTGCCGCTGCCGACTGGCGTGCACGTCCACACTCTCGGTACTGGTGCCTCCCTGCGCCGAATAGACGAGCTTGCGGTCCTTCGCGCCCATCTGGCGATGCACCACGGACGGGCGACCCCTGATGATGCCTTCCTTCCAAACCACCAGCGTGTCCGGGGAGACGCTTCCCTGCACCACGAGCTCACCCAACCCGTACGCCCCCGTGATATGGATGACGTTGGGGTTCCCGGAGTCCGGATCCAGCGTGAACATCACCCCAGAGGTGGCGATGTCGGAGCGCACCATCTTCATGATCACCACGCCCAGGCTGGCCTCGAGCGGGTCCATCCCCTTGCTCAGCTGATAGCCCAGCGCGCGCTCCGTGAACGCCGATGCACAGCATTTCCGCCAGGCATCGAGAACGGCATCGGAACCACGAATGTTGAGGTAGGAGTCGTACTGACCGGCGAAGGACGCCACCTCCGAGTCCTCCGCCGTGGCGGAGGACCGCACCGCGAGATCCACGTCGGCGCCGTACGACTCGGTCAGCGCATGGTGCGCCTCGCGGATGGCCTCGACGACGTCATCGGGGACGGGGGTGGCTCGCACCAGATCACGGGCCAGCTCCGCGCGCGCGTGGAGCCCCAGATGGTCCGCGGCGTCCGCGGACCCCAGCAGCCGGCGGAGGCCCTCCCGCAGGCTGCCGGCGCTGAACGCGGACGGCTCACAGTTCACGATGGCCTCCGCGAGCCCGTCCCAGGTTCCGAGAGGCACCTCGGCGTCGAGGAATA
>JAJDNI010000132.1 GCA_022340755.1 Gemmatimonadota bacterium | reverse complement strand
TCGAGCGCCTCCTCGAGCGCATCGAAGAGACCGGGATGCGCCTCCTCGTGGTCCGCGTGGCTCAACACGAGCTCGGCCACCATGGAGGCACCGGCGAAGCGCAAGACGTCGGACCCCAGCCCGCCCCGCAGCCGCGTGCAGACGAAGTCCTTCATCGTCTGGAGATCTCGTTGGGGCTTGAGGTACACGGTCAGATCACCGGACGCGAAGGTCGCGAGCGTGGTCCCTCCCTTGGCGCTGAGCCCCCGTATGCCGCGCGCCATGACCCCGAGCAACCCGTGCCGGTCCGTATAGAACCGCAGGACGCGACTGGTCTCCCCGTACGGATAGGCGCGCAGGAGCACCGCGCGGGTCGTGACCGGAGCCACGCTATCCCTGGCCGCGGAGACGGCTCAGCAGGTCCTCTCGGCGGGCGCGGTAGGCGGCCCGCTCCTCATCTGTAGGAGCCGGCTTCGCCTCGAACTCCTCGTCCAGGCGGGCGATCTGGACGAGCAGCGCTTGGCGCGTCACTCCGTCGCCCGCGGGCGGAAGCGTCGTCGCGCCCGGCCCGGCACCGGCGCCTTCGGCCCGCGGCCTCGAAGCGTAGTAGGCTTTCAACCCGAAGCCGGCCAGGACGAGGGCGAGGATGACGGCGAACCAGCGGACCGGAGGGAGCTTGGGTGCCGCCGCCGCTTCGAGCGTGACGGATGCATCGTGCAGGTCCTGGCCAATGAAATGGCGGTAGGTGGCGCCGCCCTGCTGGAGCTGGACGCTCTGCTGGGCTTCGAGCCCGGTGACCGTGAGGGGAGGGGCCGGCTCTCGAATGAGAAGCTCCATGGACGACGTGGCCCCGGGTAACGGAATGGTGATGAAGGGGTCCGGCACGGTGTAGCGGACCACGAAGAGCCGGTTGCCCGGAGGGATCGGGGCGCTCACGACGAGCGTGTCCTTGTCGAAGCTCGCCGCATCGAGCGCGAACCCGGTCTGACCCATCGAGAAGCCGGTGCCCTTGGCGGGAAGCGGGTATCGCCAGACGGCTCCGTTCTCGCGGGCCGTGAGCGTGCGGCTCCGATCGTTGTGGACCTGCATGAGGTCGGTAACCCGCCACCCGCTGCCCGTGCTGTCCCGTTCCAGGAAGACGTCGCGAACCTGCAGGGGCAAGCTCACGCCTTCGGGTGCCACCATGGTGGTGTCGTAGGTGTGGATCACGTAGAGCGAGTCGAGCTGAACCGGCAACGTGATCGGCGTCCCGAAGTAGAGCACGCCGTCGTGCTGGGTGAGCACGAAGTAGATCTCGTTACGGGTGGAGTCCGGCACGGTGGGGAGTCGAAACGTGAACGTCCCGTCCCGGTGCACGTCGGTCGAATCCACCGCGCCGCCCTGGGTCCCCGACGAGATGTGGTGGAGCACCACCCTTCCCTCCGACGCCGCGCTGTCGCCGACGAAGACCTTTCCGTGCAGGACGGGATGGGCCAGCACCTGGGCGCTCGCGGTCATCGGCAGGGCGCCGGGGACCGGAAGGAGGAGGAGGCAGAGTGCCGGGACGAGGACTTTCATGCCCATCGGTGGACCTTGCATGAGCGGCCCGCGCCGCGCCGGACTTCAGGGCATGAAACGTCCAAAGTCCTCGGGGTTGAGCCTGCGGAGGTGTTCCTTGAGCTCCTCCGGACCCATGGTCTCGGAGTTGGCCGCCCGGGGGACGTCACTCTCGTCGGCCGGAGAGACCTCCTCGTCGGTGATCTCCACCGAAGCCTGCTGGAGAAGCTCGTCGTCGGCGAAGATCTTCGCGTCCACCCTGAGGGCCACGGCGATGGAATCGGAGGGACGCGCATCCAGGGAAATGACCTGGCCGTTCCGGTGGACGATGAGCTCCGCATAGTAGGTGCTCTTCTCCACACGAGTGATCATCACCTTGTGGAGGTTCCCGCCCAGCCCCTTGAGGACCGAGACGAGCAAGTCGTGCGTGAGCGGCCGGGAGAACTCCATGTCCGCCAGTTGCATGGCGATGGCGCTGGCCTCGCTCGGTCCGATCCAGATGGGCAGAACGCGCTCACCTCCGAGCTCCTGGAGAATGACCACGGGTGTGTTGTTCGAGCGGTCGAGCCCGAGGCTCTGAACCCTGACCTCCACCAGCACCGCACGACACTCCGGCTGGGAGGAACTGCGCGGGGGACGCCCGCCCCGCCATCCCACACCAATACTCCGAAGCCGCCCACGGGTTCTCTCGGCCGAGCGGGCGGCTCAACCTTCGAGCGCGGCGTTCAGGTCGCCCACCACGTCGGTGCGCTCCCACGCGAAGAACCCGTCCTCGGCCTCACGGCCGAAGTGGCCGTAGGTGGCCGTGGGCGTGAAGATCGGGTTGCGCAGGCCGAGGCGCTCCACGATCGCGCGGGGACGGAAATCGAACACCTTCCTCAGAGCCTCCGAAAGCCGGGCGTCCTCGACCCTGCCGGTGCCGAACGTGTCGACGTGCACCGAGACGGGCTCCTCCACGCCGATCGCGTAGGCGAGCTGGATCTCGCAACGGCGGGCGGCGCCTGCGGCGACCACGTTCTTCGCGGCCCAACGCGCGGCGTACGCAGCCGATCGGTCCACTTTGGTGGAGTCCTTGCCGCTGAACGCGCCGCCTCCATGGCGGCCCATGCCGCCGTACGTGTCGACGATGATCTTGCGCCCGGTCAGCCCGGCGTCCCCATGGGGGCCCCCGATGACGAAGCGGCCGGTGGGGTTGATGTGCATGATGCACGCGTCCGGGTCGTACAGCTCGGCGGGCAGAACGGGCGCCACGACCTGGTCCCGAACGCAGCGCTCGATGTCGTCCCGGGTCGCGTCCTCGTCGTGCTGCGTGCTGACCACGATCGTGTGGATGCGAGCGGGTCGGCCGTTTTCGTACTCGACCGTGACCTGGGCCTTGCCGTCCGGGCGGAGGAACGGGGCACCACCGCTCTTGCGCACTTCGGCGAGCTGGCGGGTGATGCGGTGCGCGAACTGGATCGGTGCGGGCATGAGCTCCGGGGTCTCGTCGGTCGCATACCCGAACATCATCCCCTGATCGCCCGCTCCGCCGGTGTCCACGCCCATGGCGATGTCCGCGGACTGGCGGTCCAGGCTGGAGATGACGGCGCACGTGGAGCTGTCGATGCCGTAGCTCGCATTCGTGTACCCGATCCGTTTGAGGGTCCCCCGCACCACGTCCGGGACGTGGACGTAGCCCCGCGTCGTGACCTCACCGACCACCATGGCCAAGCCGGTAGTGACGAGGGTCTCGCAGGCGACCCGGGATTCGGGGTCCTCGGACAGGAGGTGGTCCAGGACGGCGTCGGAGATCTGATCGGCGATCTTGTCCGGGTGTCCCTCGGTGACGGACTCGGACGTGAACAGAGTGCGGCTCAAAGTCGCTTCCTTCCGCTGAAATCGGAAAATGTAGGCGTGAAACGCTATCCGATCATACCGGTAGGGACAAGTTCCAGCGCCCCGAGAAGACCTTCAGATCCACCGAGTCGCCGATGCCCTCCACCAGACACTGGGCCACTTCGGCCGGTGTGGACGCCGCGAGCGCCTTGCGTGCGGCTCGGCGCGCGTCTTCCACGCGCACCTCGTGCACGACCTTCTTGATCTCGGGCAGTGACGGCCACGCCATGGACATGGCCATGATGTCGAGACCGAGGAAGAGGAACGCGCCCAGAGGATTGGCGGCCAATTCCCCGCAAACGCTCACCTCGATCCCCGCGGCGCGCGCCACGCGCGAGACCTGGTGGAGCTGGCGCACCACGGATGGATGGAAGGGGTTGTAGAGCTTGGACAGACGGGTGTTCGTGCGGTCCACGGCCAGCGTGTACTGCACGAGGTCGTTGGTGCCGATCGAGAAGAAGTCGCAGAGAGGAGCGAGCTCCGCCGCGCTGAGCGCCGCTGCCGGCGTCTCCACCATGATGCCCAGCTTGTAACCCGAGTTGTAGCGGATCCCCTTCTTTCTGAGGTTCTCCTCTTCCTCTTCCAGGAGGGCGCGCACCTGGCGGACCTCCTCGACGTCGTTGACCAACGGTACCATGATGCGCACGTCGCCATGGGCCGTGGCGCGCAGGATCGCCCTGAGCTGCGTCCGGAAGAGCTCCGGCTCGTCCAGGCAGACCCTGACGGCGCGCCAGCCGAGGAAGGGGTTCTCCTCCTGCGGCATGTGCAGGAACATCGGGAACTTGTCCCCGCCGAGGTCGAAGGTGCGGATGTAGACCGCCGCGTCCGGGAACGCTGCGGCCACCCGTTTGTAGGCCTGGTACTGTTCCTCCTCGCCCGGCATCGTGCCGCGTCCCACGACCAGGAACTCGGTACGGAACAGGCCGATGCCCTCCGCTCCGTGCGCGCGGGCCTGCTCGGCCTCGGCCGGCAGATCGAGGTTGGCCCGCAGGGCCACC
>JAJDNI010000129.1 GCA_022340755.1 Gemmatimonadota bacterium | reverse complement strand
GGTCTATCTCATCGGGCTGAGCGATGAGGCCGGCGCGCTACTCCTCCCTGGCAGCCAGAAGACGACATGGACACCGACCGATTGGTCCTCGAACGGGGAGTGGATCGCCCTCACTGGGCGGCAAGAAGAGGGTGAGGACGTCTACCTCCTCCACGTCGACGACGGCACCATGGTGCGCGTGACGGTGGACCAGCGATCCAGCTCGGCCGTCTTCTTGCCCGGCACGGGGGGAGTAGCCCCGCCCACCGAGCCCTCGCCGCTTATCGTTCACGGCGGCGTGGGGGCACAGAACCAGAATATCTGGATCTTCCAGGGTGGCTTGAATATCTCCGACGGCGTCAGCGGCGCGGTGGTCACGGTGAACGGGGTGTCCATACCCAATGTCGGCGACGGCCTCTACCCGGGCTACTACTCGGGCAAGCTTCCCTCCGCCGTCCCGCCAGGCTCGCCACTCCACCTCCGGGTGAGCGCCCGTGGGATGATCGTGGAGGCGGCCGCCAACGTGGCGGAAGCCACCGTTCTCACGGTCCCGGCCACCGGAGCCGTCTTCGATCCTGCCGGTTCCATCACCGTCCGGTGGACCAGCGCGACGGATCCCGACCGGTTCAAGGTATTCGTGAACACGAACCGCATTGTCTGGGAGCGAGAACTCCCGGGGACGGCGCGCGAGCTCGTGATCTCCGCCAGCGAATTGCCCGAGGAGGTGGAGCTCCTGATCGCCGTCGTCGCCTACAACGACGGATCGTTCAGCGGACCGGCCCACCCCGACTCGCGCATGGGCATCATGTCCTCGCATGGCCCGAAGACGGTCATCACGATCCACCGCTGACCGGGGGACCGAGCTCACGGGCGGCGTTCCCCCCGGGCCTGCAGCCCCGCCGTGAGTGAACCGGTGGAGTTCTGAAGTTGAAGGTGGGTGTTGGACTGCGTGGGCACTGATGAACGCAGAGAGGACCGAACCTCAAACGAGCATCCAGGGATCCTTGACCCGCTCGGGGCCTCGATCGGAGTTTGCGTGGAATTCGTGAACCCTGGATGAGGTGAGACAATCCAGGGCCGACTTCCCTCACTGGATCCGGGATGGCCGAGGATGGCTCAGAACGAACCGGGGCAGGACACAACGACGGGCCGAAGGCTGCTGCAAGTTGGCGCTGCCGCACCAGTGCTATTTGTAGTGGCTGTGGTGGTCGCTGGCCTTTTCGAACCAGGCTATTCGCACACGTCCCAGTTTGTGAGTGAACTCGGGGCCGTAGGTGCGGCGCATCCGAAGCTCTTCAGCTTCGGCGGATTGTTCCTGCCCGGCCTGCTGACCGTCGTGTTCGCCTTCGGCATGTACTTGCTGGTGAGACCGAACCGATGGTTGGTGGCCAGTAGCCTCTTGGCTGCCCTGGCCGGGTTTGGACGTATGACCGCGCCACTATTCCCATGCGACCCAGGCTGCGTCGTTGACGACATGTCGTTCGCCGCGACTATGCATGCATTGTTCGGATTCACGGCGTTGGCGAGCGGGACATTCGCACCCCTCATGATGGCGATGGGATTGAGAACGCAACGGCGGACCCGGTTGTTTTCGTTTTCCGTCGGGCTGGGGGGGTGGCCTCTGGTGCTGGTCTTTTTCATGTTCGGTGTCGGGAAAGCGCTTGGCTTCGTTGGCGTGATCCAACGTCTCATTTTGGCGGCATTCTACATTTGGGTCGTTGCGGTCGCGCTTAGCGTAGACGTGCTGGAAGGGCAGCCGTCCGGGGTCGAGAGACCAGCTTGAGGCGCTGGAGCGGACCGATCGACTCTGGTCATCAGGAAGGGCGTTTTGTCCCTGCGTGCGGAAGGAAGAGGTCAAGTGGACGTGCAAAACCTCACCGTGCCCAATCCCCGGGACCGACGCTTGCAGGAGAACGCTGTGTTCCGATACAAGACCATCTTCGGCCGACGCATGAGGAGTCGGTCCAAGGGGAACCAGCGAGCTGAGGTCGCCCTCGCCTGCAGAATCCTCCACACGATGACCGCCGTGGGGATGCCCGACAGCTTTGAGGGTCGCTCGGGGGGGAGCACGCCCCGAGCTCCGAGTCATGCACCAACGCCGGGACATCTTCGTCCGGCGTTGACAAAGATGTCCCCGGACCTCAATGCCTAGGAAGAACGGGACCGGTGGCAGGTACCCAATGGTGATGAAGACTTGTCAGGGGAACTGTGGGCGATGACGTGAGCAAGCTCTACGATCCGCGTCATATCGCGGAGTACTTTGACTCCTATGGTGAACGGGAGTGGGACCGACTCGTCTCTACGGCCTACGACCGTGTGAACTTCGAGATGCACGTACGCGTGCTTGCTCGACACGTCCATGCGGGCGACCGAGTGCTGGAAGCAGGAGCGGGAGCGGGGCGGTTCACGATCGAGTTGGCTCGGCTGGGCGCGTCGTTGACCGTGGCGGACATCTCGCCCGAGCAAGTCAGGCTAAACGAGGCCAATACGCGAGCCGCGGGTGCCGCCGATGGGGTCGAAGCGTGGGCAGTGGCGGATGCCTGTGATCTCTCGAGGTATCCCGCCGGGAGTTTCGACGCGGCCATCGGCTTCGGGGGTTTGTTGAGCTATGCACTGGATCGGAGAGACGACGCGTTGGAGGAGCTGCTTCGAGTCACGAAGCCGGGCGGGCCCGTTCTCCTCAGCGTGATCGCGCTGCTCGGCGGGTATCGTCTGTTCCTCCCCGCGGTCCTCGCCATGGCTGCGAAGGGTGCGGCGGAGGCCCTCGCGACACTACGCGTGACGGGTGACCAGGTGACGCGGGACGTGGAGCCGGGCGGTCACTTCTGCCACATGTTTCGCTGGACGGAGTTCGAGGCCTTTCTGCACGATCATAGGTGTGAGGTCGCTGAGGCGCGGGGCGCAAACTTCGCGAGTGTCCAGAATGCTACTGCTCTCGAAGGAGTATGGGAGTCGGCTCCGGAGCAGTGGAAATATCTTCTCGATCTGGAGGAGGACTTCACGGCCGAGCCGGGTGCGATCGACTCGGCAACGCACATGATCGCAGTGGTCCGCCGCGACTGAGCCGACTGACCGCGTCGGCACGGTCACGCTGCGCCGCGAGCCCGAGTGGAGGCGGCGGGAGTCGAACCGGTGTGGGCGTGAGAGGCCTGATTCGGCGATGTCGCTACTGCCGCAAGGCATCTGTGGCATTTCCGTCGCGAGCGTGTGGGGTGGGGTGTGGGATTCGCCCGCCGCCGACGCATGTCCGGCCAGGGCTGATCGGCCCATGGCGTCGCTCGGTGCGCCGGGGCACCGTCGGCCATGGCGCCTCCGGCCACGCGACTCTTCCGGCGCCTTCCCTCACCTGCCAGGCCATCGCGTCCGGCCACCTCGCCCACGGGTTCGCTCGGGCTCGCTGTGAGGATTGCGGCCACGAGCGACTGATCCCCTTCTCCTGCAAGGACCGCGGGATCTGCCCCTCCTGCAACACGCGACGCATGGCGGAACTCCCCGCTCACCTGACGGATCACGTGCTGCCCCATCTCCCCATCAGGCAGTGGGTCCTCTCGGTCCCCAGGCGCTTCCGGCCCTTCCTGCGCCATAACCCCGACATCGCGGGCGCCGCCCTCCGGATCTTCCTGCGTGCCATCCGCACCATGCTTCGCCAGACCAGCCCGGGCGCGCCCTCCGGCGGCTTCAGCATTGACGCGGGCCCCCGCGCGATGCATGCATCGCGTGGGGTAGGGCGCCTCCATGCGTATCGAGGGTGACGACCGTGCCGGCTTCGAGCGCCTCGTCGCCTTCGTGCCACCGCCGCGCATGCACCGCCACCGCTACCACGGTGAACACCGGTGTCCTGGCGCCCCATGCCCGCCTGCGCGCCGCCGTCGTCGCTATCGGTCGATCCCCGGCCGAGATGCCCTGCCCTCCCGATGGTGCAACACCCCAGCCTGTGCCCGGTGACCTGGACGAGCTTCCTCGCTCCGCCAGCCCCGCGCGGATCCGCTGGGCCGTGCTCCTCGCCCGGATCTATGAGGTCCTGCCGCTCCCCTGCCCGGGCACCGCGCGGAGCGTGGTCGCGGTGGGTCCATGAAGATCCTCGCCTTCATCACCGATCCGCCCGTCGTCTCCGCCATCCTCGCTTCCCGACGACTTCGGCGAGTGATTCGAGCGCCCTCCACGCTCCCTCCCTCGTTCTGGGCCCTCGCCGCCCATCCGCTCATGGTTTCGGCCCCTCCGACCATCCTGCCGTTCTCGCCCCTTCTCGTCCCTTCACCCTCCCCTCCAGGCCAGAGAGAGTCTTCACCGCCTGCCACCCCCGGACCCGCAGCATACCATGCCCTGCGGGCCCCTGCGGGCCAACAGAGCGGTTGGAGTTCCTTCTGTGGGGCTGGCTGTCAAGATGCACGCTGCCTACACGCCGTCGGAGGAGGTCTTGGTCGCCGGCGTCCGCGTTCGTTGAGTTGCCGGATCGGTTGTCCAGCGCGGGATGGCAGATGCGACGCTCGGGCTCCGCGTCACAGCCA
>JAJDNI010000114.1 GCA_022340755.1 Gemmatimonadota bacterium | reverse complement strand
AGGAGGAAGATGCCGATGAACGCGCCGAAGCCGATTCCCAGGCCGCTCGGCAGGAGCGCGTACAGGACGGCGGCCGCAAAGATCCAGTCGGCGGACGCGATGATGATCTGCCGGATGCCGGTACCCAGCGATGGCACACCGAGGCTCCAGCGACCGATCCGGATCGCCCCGCGTCCGAATTGACACCACACGAGGTAGCCGAGGGCGAGGGCGGCGAATACGGCGCCCAACGGGCGGGCCGTGACCCCGAAGGCGTGCATGGAGGCCGGCAGCGCGGGCCCTTCCACGAGGAACGAGACACCGCCCAGGGCGAGGAGGCCCAGCCAGAACGTGCTGGAGTAGAACGCTACGATCCGGGCGATGTCGGGTGCCTCGACGCCCCACGACGAGTAGAGGCGGTAGCGCGGCGGAATCCCGGTGATCAGCGGGAAGCCGAGGGCCTGGCTGAAGGCGTAGCCGAGGAACGAGGCGAACGCCACCCTCCGGTAGGGTACCTGCAGACGGGCGTGGCGCACGCCGAGCCAGTCATAGCCCGTGAGCGCGAAGTAACTGAGCAGCGTGAAGGCCACCGCGGCGAGGATGCGGCCATTCGGCAGGGTCCGCGCCTCGTGCAGGATCTGCAGGAAGGTGAACCCTCGTAGCTGTCGGTGGAGCAGATACAGGGCCACCGACAGGACGACTGCGGCGACCACCGGAGTGCTCCAGCGGCGAAGGGATGCTCGGCTCATGCAGCCCCGTGTCGAGAGGCTCGCGGACGATGAAGTCGGCGGATGCTTGCGATGCCCGCGGCGGGTCCCAGAGCCAGGAGAGGGAACGCCCAGGACCAGCCGAAGGCGTCCACAAGATGGGGGATGGCCTGGATCGTGACCATGGTCAGAAGGAAGCCCATGGAGGTCTGGAGCGTCAGCGCCGTTCCCACGCCGTCCGCCGGAGCCACCTCGGTTACCAGGGCGCTGAATTGCGCGGAGTCAGCCACCACGAAGAAGCCCCAGGTCCAGGTCGCCAGCGCCAGGATCCAGAAGGGGGCATGAAACAAAAGGCCGATGCCCAGCGAGCAGAGTCCGCTCACGCTCATGGCCAGGTTCACCACCCGATGACGTCCGATACGGTCCGCCGCGGCACCACCCCACACGCACCCCAGCCCACCCGCCGCGATGGCACCGAAGGCCACGACCTCCACCACGTTCGCGGAAGGACCGTGCTCCGCCGCCGCCGCGAGGAGGAACGCCGGCACCCAGGTCCACATGGCGTACAACTCCCACATGTGTCCAAGGTACCCGCCGGTGGCGAGCATCGTCTCCCGATGCCGGAGAATGCGCGTCACGAGGCTCCATGAGAAAGCACGCCGGGTGAAAGGATAGGGGCCGTCGTGGTAGGCCAGGAGGATCAGGAGGCCTGCCATGGCCCCGGCCGCCGAGGCACCGCCCACCACCGGGGCGATCCCGGAGCCTCCCAGGGCTTTCAGCAGATAGGGTGTGGCCTTCCCTACCGTGAGCGCCCCCACGACCGTTCCGATGGCGAGCCCCCGCGCGCTGCGGAACCACGTGGCGATCATCTTCATCCCCGGCGGATACACACCCGCCAGGAAGAGACCCGTGAGGAAGCGCCCGCCCAGAGCGAGGGAGTAGCCCGGGGCGACGATCAGGAAGGCATTGGCCAGGGCGGCGAGGAAAGCGCAGAGCGGAAAGTAGAAACGGGACGGAACGATGTCGGCGAGGTTGAGGAGCGCCGCGGCCGCGGTCCCGGTGACGAACCCGAGCTGGACCACCGTGGTGAGCCATCCCACCTCGTCCGGGGTGAGTCCCCATCTCGTGCGCAGCTCGGGAGCCACCGCGCTGGCGGTGAACCAGGCGGACATGCCGAACAGGAGTCCCAGGGAGACCAGGGCGAGAATCCACCAACGCCTGGGGTCCTGGTCGAAGGGCTCTGCTCCGGCGCGGGAAGGCGTATCGGGCACTATCCGATGAGCTGCTTCACGACGAACCAGACGTTGGCGGGACGCTCGGCCAGGCGCCGCATGTACCAGGGAAACCAGTGGGTTCCGTAGGAGACGAGGATGCGGAGTTGATACCCGTTCCGCACCAGCCGCTCCTGCTCCGCCGTCTGGATTCCGTACAGCATGGCGATCTCGTAGGCGTCCTTGCCGACCCCCAGCTCGTGGGCCATACGATTGGCCTCCGCCACCATGCGCTGATCGTGCGTGGCGATCACCGGACGTCCCACCCTGCCTTCCTTCCTGGCCCGGAGAAGCGTCGAGCTCAGTCGCAGGAAGCTCTGGTCCACGTCCGCCTTCCTGGGAAACGCCACTTCGGGAGGCTCCTTGTACGCTCCCTTTACCAGTCGAATCGCCGGCTGGAGCGGGAGGAGCTTGTCCAGATCCTCCTGGGTGCGACGGAGGTACGACTGCAGACACATCCCCACGTTCTGATGATCCTCCCGCACGCCGCGAAACACCTCGAGCGTCCGGTCCACGTACGCCGAGGACTCCATGTCCACCCAGACGAGCGACCCGGGATCACAGGCGCGCACGACATGCTCCAGGCGCTGTCTCGTGGCCTCGACGTCCTGCTCCAGCCCAAGCTGCGTGAGCTTGACCGAGAGCTCGGTGTTCAGCCCCGCCGCTCTCACCGCCTCCAGCACGTGGAGGTAGTGCGTCACGACGCCGTCCGCCTCCACCGGAGTGGTGACGTTCTCTCCCAGCAGCGTGACGGTCGTCCCGGCTCCCCCTTCCTGGAGGCGCGCGGCTTCACCGAGCGCGTCCTCGAGGCGCTCACCGGGCAGGAAGCGTCTCGTGGCCCGCTGAACGGCGCGGGAGCGGGGGAGGCGCTCGGCCAGGAAGGGATTCGTCGAGGCCCAGAGCAGGGCGTTGCGGAGCATGGTGTCTCGTCTCGGGTCGGAGGATTCCCGTGAAGCTACCGTTGCCGGCCGGCGCGTCCCAGAGGCGGCGCGGCGGAGAAGGGTGGCGACGGACGCCACGATGCGCCAGGACATCGGGCGACTCTCAGCGGGCTTCCGGTCATCCCACGGCCAGGACGGCCCGAGGGAGACCGGGCCATGCTAGGGCCGAGATTGCTGCGGTGGCCTGGGAGAACGCGCCCGGTCGCCCGGGCGCGGACCGTCCCGCGTTGGCGCGGGCGGGGAATGCCCCACCCGTCCCGCCCCGCCGCCGCGGTCCTCCCGGTTCGATCCCCTTCGTTCTTCGGTCTATCTCATCTGGAAGGTGATGGGGAACGACACCCACACCGGGACTTTCTTGTCTCGGTTCAGGGCCGGCGAGAAGCGATAGACGCCGGCGACCCTCAGCGCCGCGTCGTCCAGAGCGGCGTGCCCCGAGCTCTTGTCGATTCGATGATCCAGAACCTTCCCCGTCTCGTCGATGAAGAAGTAGACCCTCACCGTCCCTCCGATGCCCGCGTCTCGAAGGAGCGGCGGATAGTTCTCCTCCAGAGCCTTGATCACCTCGTCCCGATTGAGGATGGTCGGCGCGACGGTGTACGGAGTGAACGTGGGCCGTGACGCCACCGACTTGGGGGTGGGCTTCGGGACCACGGGCGTGGGGGGCACCTTGGGCGACGTCTTCCCGGCTTCGGCGCGTGCCTCGGAGGGAACGGCCGCCTCGGGAGCCTCGACGGGCGCCT
This sequence comes from Gemmatimonadota bacterium, assembly GCA_022340755.1. Taxonomy (GTDB): domain Bacteria; phylum Gemmatimonadota; class Gemmatimonadetes; order Longimicrobiales; family Gaopeijiaceae; genus SZUA-318. Next base: position 7,943 of record JAJDNI010000114.1, on the reverse strand, counting down.
TCGTCGTGGTCGCGGCCGCTGCCGCTTGATTCGCGTCGTCGCCCCTGGCGTCGATATTCACCTCGATGGTGCACGCGGCTACGACGAGCACCGCCGCCACCGCCGCCTGCAGCAGCAGGCGTCTTCTCCCTGCGGGTGCGCTGAGCATCTCCTTGATCCTCCGTTCGAGGGATGAAACCCGCTCGCCGAAGCCGGCACCCAGGGGCACAACCCCGGACGCCCGGCTCCCCACGTCGAACAGGAGCCGGGCATAGCGACTGCGGCTCCCGACGTGGCCGGCCAGAACGCGGGCATCGCAGTCGGTCTCCACGGCGTCGCGAAGGCGGAAGAGGGCCCACCACGCGGGCACGTTCCACGGCATTGCGGCCACCAGCCCGAACGCCGCCGCCAACAGCCCGGGATCACCCCGCCTGCGGTGCTCCTCCTCGTGAGCCAGGACGAGCCGGCGCTCCTCCGCCGCTAGCTCCAGGACCCAAGGGGGTAGCACGATCTCCGGGCGCCGCAGGCCGATCACCGCCGGCCCGAAGCCCCGCGAGAGGAGCACAGGGACCCCGTCCACGACCGCGGCGCTCCACCCTTTGCGCAGGCGGCGAATCCGAATCGTGCCCACGACCAGAAGGATCATCAGCGAAACACCGGCCACCGCCCAGGCCAGAACCAGATAGCCTTCCAGAGCCAGGAGGGGCGATGTGGACGCGACCGTTCCCAGATCCTTGAGCGCGGTGCCCCACACCGGGGCGACCGGCCCGAACACGACGTCCAGTGCGCTTCCTCGCGGAGCAAGGCGGGCGGCCAGCGTATGCACCACCGGCACCAGGGGCGCGGCCAGCATAACCGTGCCCCAGAGCCACCGTCTCCCCGTGTTCAGGGCCCTCTCGACGAGACGCGCCGCGAGCACCAGAAGTGCCGTCGCCAACGTGACGTACGCGATCCAGACCCCAAGCATGCGCGAACCTCCTACGATATCTTTCGTAGATAGTACGCCCGGCCCTCGCGAGTGTCAACTAGATTCTTAGTTGTTCCCGCCCCGCGATCGTTCCCGGCACGCCGGGGTCGCGGGCCACTGCCCTTGCCGGCTACCTACGCGCCATCGCCGGATCCGTGACCGTGCGCATGGTAATCCCACACCATGCGTGACAGGTCCGCCACCAGGAGCGCGGCCGTCCTCTGGTCCTCGATCCCCCGTGTCATCACGACGAGCACGTAGGGCGGCCCGTGCTTCGGAAAGACCACCGCGGCGTCGTGATTGTGCCCCGTGATCCATCCGGTCTTGTTGGCGACCCGCGTTTCCTCTGGGAGACCCGCCGGGATGTTCTCGCGGAAGTGTTGGTGCTCCAGCGTGGCCAGCATGGCCTCCCGCGCGGTCTCGCTGAAGCGGGGAGAGGTCGCAACCGCCGCCATGACGACGCCCAGGTCCCGGGCCGTCGCCGTGTTGTTCAGCCCCGCGTCGAAGGCCTTGAGGTCCTCCACTCCCCGGAGGACGTTCATCGAGTCCGCCCCCAGCTCCCGAAGCGTGGCCGTCACCCGCTTCGGGTCGACCGTTTCGATCAGGATGTTCGTCGCGAGGTTGCTCGACCAGGTGATCATCCGATCGACGAGGTCGCGGACCGCCACGCGATCTCCCACCCGCCCATAGTAGGTAGTGTCCGAATCGGACTCCCTGGGAAGCTCGAAGGTCGATCCGTCCACGATGGAGTGGAACGTCCGGGTGATCACCAGGGAGTCGTCCAGCGACCGAAGGCCCGCCTCCTGGTCCAGGTAGAGCTGCATCATGACCGGGACCTTCATCGTGCTGGCGGCGTGCATGCGGACGTCCGCGTCGATGGCCACGGAGTCATCGGCCCCACCCAGGCTCCGGTAGTACAACCCCACCTCGGCGCCGGATGCCGCGATTCGCGCCCTCAGGGAATCTGCCAACTGGGTGAGGTCCTTTCCGCGGCCCCCGGCGCCGCAAGCGGTGGAAACGACAGCGAAGACCACGGCGGCCAGCAGGACGCCAGGTGGGGAGTGCTCGAGCATGGTGTTCTCGGAATGATGGAACCGGTGGAGCGACTTCGGGTCGCTTCGCCACCAGTCTAGGTGGCACCCCCGCGAGGCGTCCAGTGCCCGCCGGAGCCGTTTTTCTTGCTTCTTCGACTCGGAGAGAAACAACTTTGAAAGATGCCCTTCCAGTCGAGCACCCGGCCTATTCCGCACCGGGCCCTAGCGATTTCGGTCACCACACTGCTCGTCCCCGTCCTGGGTGCTCTCTGCTTCCCGGGACAGCTGGGCGAGTACGGGGCTTTCCTGTGGCTTTTGCTTCTGGCGCCCGCCTTCGTCCTCGCATATCACCGGGGCTGGCGTGGCGCCGCCGTCGCGCTGTTGGGGGGCCTCGTGCTGGTCGGCATCACCCAGGCGATGGCGCTCCGGATGGGGGCGACGTCTCCCGAAAGCCTCCCCGAGGTCCTCACGGTTTACGTCGAGATGGTGCTCGGGGTCGGCTGGATGGCCGAGGCGCTCCACAGGGAGCGCGTCGTCGTGGAGGATATGGCGTTCACGGACCTCTTGACGCGACTCCCCAACCGCCGCCAGGCCCGCCTCTTCCTGGAGAACGCATTCGCCGCCGCCCAACGGGGCCGCCTCCTCTCGGTGGTGATCTTCGACCTGGATCGATTCAAGGGCTACAACGACCGCTACGGACATCCGGCCGGGGACGAGGCTCTGAGGAAGTTCTCCGAAATCCTTGCCCGAACCACGCGTCGAGCGGACCTCTCGGCACGCTTCGGCGGAGAAGAGTTCGTTTCGGTGCTGACCGGGGCGGACGCGGAAGGGGCGATGATCTTCGCGGACCGCATCCGCGCCGACCTCGACGAATCCAGCCTTGAATCCGGCTCGCTCACCGTGAGTGGCGGAGTCGCAGGGTACCACCCGACCATCCGCTCCCCGGATGAGCTCCTGGCGGCTGCCGACCACGCCCTCTACCAGGCCAAGCGCGAAGGTCGCAACTGCATCCGAGTGTATGGACAGGCACCTGTCGACCGAGCCACGGCGGGGGACGGCGCGATGCCCTCTCTGGAGTCCAGCGGGCCCACGGACTACCCTCGCAGAACGGAGGACGTGGGGCGGACGACGCCACCCCTCAAGCTCCTTCCCCACAGCATCACCGGGTTCGGCGAGGATCGGAAGATCCTGCTCGTGGAGGACGACGTGCAGGTGCGCTCGCTCCTGACCAGCTATCTGACACGTGAGGGCTTTCTCGTGCGCGAGGCCGCGGATGTCCCCGGGGGTCGCGCCGAGCTTAATCAGGACTTCGACATCGTGGTCACCGACCTCCGCCTTCCCGGGGAGCCCGGTACCGAGCTCATCGCCGCGGTGAAGTCGCGCTGGCCCAACACCCAGGTCATCGCCATCACCGGCGTCCAGGATCTCCAGATGGCGGAAGACGCCGCGCGCCAGGGCGCCGACGGGTACCTCGTGAAGCCCTTCGGGATGCCCAACTTCAGCGCGACGCTCATGGTAGCGCTCGGACGGCGTGACGGCCGACCCATCGCCGATCAAGAGGGCAACGTCCTCACGGAGCCGGTGACCCGGAGGCCCGAGGCGGTGGATCCCGAACGGCCGGGGGCCGACCTCTTCGCCGAAGCCGCCGAGGTCCGATTCCCCTCCACGTTGGGTCATGCCCAGCGGGTGGCGGCCATCGCCCACCGCTTGACCCTGGAGATCGATCCGGACGGCAGACGACTCGATCCCGAGGCCGTGCGTCTCGCCTGCGAGCTGAAAGACGTCGGCAATGTTTCGCTCCCCCTGGATCTGCTGGAATGCAGCCGGAAGCTCACCGGTGACGAGCGACGTCGCCTTCAGGGACACACCCTGGAAGGCCGTCGCCTGCTGGATGCACGGGGAGGCGACGACACCGTGCTGGAGGTCGCCGCCTGGCATCACGAACGGTGGGACGGCACGGGATACCCGGACCACCTGAAGGGAGAGGCGATCCCCCTCGCGGCCCGCATCGCGGCCGTCGCCGACGCTCTGGCCGCGATGACGGCCCGACGCCCGCACCGGCCGGCGCGTCCCTGGAGGGATGCCCTGGAGGAGCTCAGGGCGGAAGCGGGACTGCAGTTCGACCCCGCCGTCGTGAACGCGGCCGTGGCGTGCGCCGCCGAGCTCGCGCTCATCGTCGATCCGGATTCCTTCCCCCCCCCACCGTCCAAGCTCCGGCTGCGACCCGCCCTTCGCTCCTAGTCACCGGCCGGCCCGGCAGCTACTCCCCCTGCCCTCCCGCGTGCTGCTGAACCCAGTCCCACATGGCTGCGGCTCTGGAAACCGCCACCGGCTCGTCCCCCGGCAGCAGGAAGCCTTCCGCCGAGAGGTCGGCCGCGGCCTGGCGCACGCGGGCCATGAAGTCGTCTCTCGCCCCGTACAGGGCCGCGAGGCTCGGGCGGGGATCCCCGGTCCGGGCGCGCTCGGTTTCGTTCGCCGGGAGCGGGATCCATGTGCCGAGGAAGTCCACCAGCTCGTCCTGGGCCGCCGGGTAGCCGACGCGGAGGTTCCAGGGAGCGTAGGTGGCCACCGGCGCGCGCAGCTCCACCTCCCGCACTCCGGACATCCCGTTCCCCAGCCCGTCCACCTGCGGAACCAGCGACGGGAAAGCGGGGCCCAGAGCCGGCGGCTGCTTGTCGACAATCCCCTCCGTCGCGAAGCGGGGACCGTAGTCCGCGCGGTACGCCACCTCGGTGACACGGGCGACGTCGACACCAGGGATGCGAGGGAAGGCGAGCCCATAGACGGGCACCAGGGTACCGTCTGCGATGTGCGGGTACCGGCTCGGCGGGGGCTCGGTCCCGTCGGCCACCCAGGCCACGAGTCTCACCGCCAGTGCCCTCAGGGTCAGAAGGTAGTCCAGCGGATTCCCTCGGTACGCGGGGCCGTCCCCCATGCGGGAGCCCTCCGCCGGCGGAAAGCTGCCGACGAAATGCTGTCCACTGGCGAGCTCGTAGATGCGCTCGGTCGGAAGCGGTTGGACATCCTCGACGCCGTCGGGAGAGGTGTGGATGAGGGAGGCCGCTCGCCCCCAGTACTCGTACCCGCTGTTGGTGAAGAAGACCTTCGGCCGGTCCTCCTCCGGGGTGTGGTCCATGAGCCCGTCGGACGCACCGGTGAGCGGATCGGTTTCCGTGCGGCTGGTGAAGGGGAATATGTCCGTCGGATAGAAGAACGCCGAGTACCTGTGGGCGTCACGTGACGGTTGGGCGAAGCGATGATTGAAGCTTCCCCTCCCCGCGCCCGCCGAGTGGACCAGCATGCCGTCCACGGCGATGCGCCCCTTCTCGTCGACGTTGAAGCCCTGGTACAGGTAATGCCGCAGGAAGCGTCCCGTCTGGGAAACCCCGAATGCCACCACCTTCTGCACGGGGAACTCGCTGTCGAGCTCGTACTTCATGTACGACGCGACATCCCGAATGGCCGCGAGGCCGAGCCCGACGATCCGGGGATCCTGGGCCTTGTACACGAGCTCGTAAATCTCCCCCGCCCGGAATCCTCCGTCCAGGGAGATCTGTGTGAGTCGATTCGCGTCCGCCCCTTCCGCGGGTGCGATGAAGTGCCACTGCCGCCTGGGCACCACCCGCCGCGGCGCGTCCCGCCCATCGCGCACGGTGAGCACGTTGACCGAATCCTCCGGATCCATCGCCGCATAGGCGCGGTGGCCCCGATGTGACAGATAGAGCACGGGCGTGTCCGCGTCCACCGTCCAATCCGATCGCACGAGGCCCGTGATAGGTCCGTCCGAGAGCCGCGCGAACGGTACGTGGAGCCGGATCAGCCCGGCCTGCTCCGGGACGTCCCATTGCCAGCCCACCCACACCACCGTGAGACCCTGCGTGAACAGAAGCCCGTCGCCGAAGTCGGCCGCGGCGCTCGGGTCGAGGCTGGAGCGGGACGCGCGGTTGAAGTACCGCAGGCTCGCCTTTCCGCCTCGATTCGGCACCTCCAACCAGGCCACGCCTCGGCGCTTGGCGGGGTCCTTGGGCTGTAGGACCATGAACTCGGCCCAGGCCTCGACCTTGCCCGCGGCGTTGAGTGGTGCACGGGTCAGGTCCACGATGGCGCTGTTCGCGGAATTCCCGGGGTCGAACGCGAAGTAGATTCGGCCGACGATCTTCTCGTACGCGCCAACGTCTCCCCACTCCTTGCCGCCCAACACGTCCTCCCGGCGGTCGACGACGACACGGGCGACCTCCGCGGACGCCGGAGGGCCGGGGATCAGGGCCGCGATCGCCAGGAGCAGGAAGAGCGGGGAAGCTCGTCTCATCGGGATGCCTCAGAAAGAAAGGGCGAGTCCGATATCCAACACCGCGTATCGCATCCGCAGGAGGGCTCCGCCGGGAAGCCGGGTATTCACGGCGGCGAAGCGGAGACCCGGATTCAAGGCCACCGCGCTCCGCGCCCCGATGTACACCCCGAACCCGGCTTCGCCTCCGAAGGCCAGCCGCGAAACTCCCGCCGGGCTCTCCGGAAGCCCCCCCGACTCCACGCGGGTGGTCAGGGCTCCAAGGCGCAGCCAGGGGCTCACGAGGCATCGGGTGCAGAGGCCGAAGCGAAAGCCGCCATCGAAGCCCGTAGCCACGAATTGATGCCCCGATGCGCATCCGGCATTCACGCAGCCGAAGCGGTGCTGACTGAAGCCCACATAGGTGCTCCGCCGGCCGGCCCCGGAGAGGATGAAGTCCACTCCGAAGGACGCCCCGGAGCCCGCCCCTTCTCCGATGCGCGTGCCACTCCGGAAGTGCGCGACGGATGTGGAGGCCCCTCCTCGTACCTCCACGACGAGGGGAGACGCCTGCGCCCCCATCGCGGAGGGGCTCGCCGAAGCGAGCAGGCCGGCCAGGACGAGCCCGCCGAGACCGTATCGCACGGACGCTCCTTTGCAGGGGAGACCGCGTGCCCGGCGCCACATGGTGCCGTGCGTTCTGAGAAGGTGAATGAGCATGTATCCTATACGCCGCTACCCGTGGGCGCCACGTCCCCGACGTTGGTGGTGGGTCACCGAACTCTCCCACCGTCGGGGCGTTGCTCCCGGGTCGATGGCCCGACATCATGAGGCGCTCGAGCAGTCCGCGCACACACGGGTCTTCCCACATGCTCACCGATCCCCTTCGCACCGCGCTCCGCACGCACACCTTCACGGAGTCCGTCATTCGCGAGATGACGCGGGTGGCGCGGCAGCACGACGCCATCAACCTGGCGCAGGGCTTTCCCGACTTCGCGGCTCCCGACCTCCTGAAGGAAGCGGCGTGTCGCGCCATCCGGGGCGACGTGAACCAGTACGCCATCACCTGGGGGTCTCCAGCTCTACGTGAGGCTCTCGTACGCAAATACCGCCGCCGCTACGACATGGAGGTAGACGGGGACAGGGAGATCACGGTGACCTGCGGCGCCACGGAAGCCATGGCCTCGGTGATGCTGGCCATCGTGAACTCCGGGGACGAAGTCATCGTCCCGGAGCCGTTCTACGAGAACTACGGGCCCGACGCGGTCCTGTCGGACGCCCGACCCGTTTTCCTCACTCTCGATCCCCCGGAGTACCGCCTCGACCCCGAACGGCTCTCTTCCCTCATCACGCCCCGGACCCGAGCCATCGTGCTGAACACCCCGAACAACCCCACCGGACGGGTCTTCGACGAGACCGAGCTCGAGGCGGTGGCGGCGATTTCCCGGGATCGGGGGATCCTCGTGCTGACCGACGAGATCTACGAGCACATCCTCTACGAGGGCAGCCATACGCCCCTGGCGACCCTGCCGGGAATGCGGGATCGCACCGTCACCGTGAGCGGGCTATCCAAGACGTTCTCGGTAACGGGGTGGCGCGTGGGGACGATCGTGGCACCTCCCCCCCTCACCGAGGCGATCCGGAAGGTCCACGACTTTCTGACAGTGGGGGCGCCGGCGCCGCTGCAGGAGGCGTG
>JAJDNI010000098.1 GCA_022340755.1 Gemmatimonadota bacterium | reverse complement strand
ACAGGCGCTCGATGCCAGCGTGCCGATCAGGACTGCACGGACGGACAAGGGCCGCAGGCCACGCCCGAGCTGAAGATGTCCCATGCCTTCCCTCCCCTGATTCGCCGGCGGCCGCCGCGATGCCCCGGGCCCCTACGCCAGGAATCCCACCACCGCCTCCACCCAGGCGGCCGGCTTTTCCAGATGCACGGTGTGCCCCGCGCCCCGTACCACCACCAGCCGGGCGCTCGGCATGCGTGCCTGCATGCGTTCTCCGACACTGACGTAGCGCGTATCGAGCTCGCCGGCGAGGATCAGCGTGGGCACGGGGCAGTGACCCAGCGCATTCCAGCGGGACGGGAGCGAGCCGGTGCCCAGACCACGAAGGGCCGCCGCCAACGAAGGCGCATGATTGCGCAAGCGACCGGCGCGATGGGCCGCCCTCACATCCCCCGGAAGTGCCTTCTGGCTCTCGAAGAGCGGCAGATCTTCCCAGTGGTCCACGAACGACTCGATCCCTTCTTCCTCGAGCCGCTTTGCCAGCTCCTCGTCGTCGGCGCGTCTCCGGGCACGCTCCTCGTCCGTCTCCAGGCCCGGCGACGCCGATTCGAGAACGAGCCTCCTCACCCGATGCGGGTAGGTCACCGCAAAGTCCAGGGCGAGTCTTCCCCCCATGGAGTATCCGACGAGATCCACGGGGCCCCTCGTGACGTAGCGCAGGATATCGGCTGCCACCGCCTCGACCGTGAAGCGCCAGGGGGCCACCACACCGGCGTGCCGGCCATGACCGGGGAGATCCACGAGAACCGGCGAGCGGCCGGCCGAGGACAACCCGTCCACCACGTCTGCGCCCCACGCCGCGGAAGAGCCCGTGAACCCGTGCAGCAGGACCAGGTCCGCCCCCGCGCCCGGCTCGCGGCTCATGGCTCCACCACCCGTAGGCGGCGAGACTCCACCCTCGACGTGAAACCCCCGAGAAAGACACACGCATGCCAGGCCGGACGATCGGCTGGAAGACGGGCACGGAGGGTACGGCGTGGGGCAGGGCTCACGTGCGTAGGCATCACCAACTCTGAGGGGACCGACGGCGGTCACGAAGCAAGATCGGCAAGAGATGTGCCTCGGGAAAGGATCCCACGAGCCGAAGCGTAGTACCACGTCACGAGAATCGACTTCTCTGAAGGGACTCCAGCCGTGAGCCAGATCGCCCTCGCAGATCAGGAATACGATATCCTTTCGGCCCTCCGCGGGCTCAAGGGAAAGGCCACCGCCGGCGACGTCGTCGCGGCCACAGGCCTCGCCACCGACCAGGTCGACCAGGCCCTCAAAGACCTCCTGGAGAGCCATCGTGGGCACCTCGCCGTGTCCGACTCCGGCGAGCTCCTGTACGAGTTCGATCCCCACCTCATCGAGCGTGGCACCGAGCCCTTGTGGGCTCGCTTCAAGCGCTCGGCGTGGGCGCTCTTCAGCAAGGTGTTCAAGGCGTGGATCGTGATCATGCTGGTGGTCTACTTCGTGATCTTCGTCGTGCTGGTGCTCCTGGCGCTGTTCGCCAACAAGAACGACTCCCGCGGCGGGTTCGGGGGCGGGCGACGGCGCGGAGGAAGCCGAGGCGGCATCATGCCCATGCCCAATCTCTGGTTCTGGTACTGGATCTGGGGTCCCCGCTGGTACGTGGGACGTCCCTACTACGGCCGTCGGTGGGAGAGCACGCTGGACAAGGAGGACAAGGTCCCCTTCTTCAAGAAGGTCTTCGCGTTCTGCTTCGGGCCCGACCGGCCCCATCCCACCCAACAGCAGAAGGACCGGAGCACGCTGCGCCTCATTCGTTCCCGTCGAGGCGTCATCACCACCGCCGATCTCGTGGAGCACACCGGGCTCGAGTGGCCGGAGGCCGAAAACGAGATGGGTCGTCTGGTGGGCGCGTACAACGGTGAGCCCATGGTGACCCCCCGGGGTGAGCTCGCCTACGCCTTCCCGGAGCTCATGATGAGCGCCCACGGGAAAGTGGGCGTACGGGCTCCGAATCCCGCGTGGATGCGCCTGGAGCATGACGAGGACCTCACCGGCAACACCGCGGGGTCCAACGCCGCCGTGGTGGGCATCAACGCCTTCAACCTGGCGGCCGCCGCGTCTGCGCCCTGGTTCATCTTCCCGCGCTTGCACATCGGCGGTGAGATGGCGTGGGTCTTCCTGGTGTTCGTGCCCGTGATCTTCAGCTTCTCCTTCTTCGCGGTCCCGGGCCTCCGCATGCTCGGTGTCAAGCGCGAGAACCGGCGTCGCCGGCGCCGGAACGTCCGTCGGGTGCTGCTGGGATATGTCTACAGGCAGACGCTCGAGGCCGACCGCGGCATCCGCCTGGACGAGGCCACGAAGCACGTGGCGTCGCTTCTCCGGGACTTCAAGGTGCCCGCCGGCGCGGTGAAGAAGGAGCTCGAGCGGCTGGCGGCCGAGCTCGACGCCGACGTGTCACCCGACACCGATGGCGAGCTCGTGTTCAGCTTCCCATCGCTCCGCGAGCAGGTGGCCGAAGGCGAGGTCCTGCGCCGGAAGCTGGCGCTGGATCAGAAGCAGATGGGCGACATCGTCTATTCGACGAAGGACGACGCCGTCGCCGAGAGCGAGCGCGAGCTGGCGGCCTTCGACAAGGAGCTCGGAGTCACGCCCGAGGAGATCGCGGCGGCGGAGCAGCACCTGGGCGGCTACCTGCCGCCGGCGAACGAGATCGGCTACGAGGACGAGTTCGAGCTGGTGGCGTTCGAAGAGCAGATGAAGCTACGGGAGAAGGAGAAGCAGAAGGTTCGGCTGTTCTGACGTCCGGCGGACGTCGGGGCCCACCGGTGGCCCGGCCCTACCCTCCCTTCAGCCTCGCCTCGATCTCCGGCAGCCAGTTCCGCACCAGGATCGTCCGGCCCGTCGTGACGGCCGTCCCGTGGACGGGGGCTACAGGGCGAAGCATGACGAAGGTGCTGGCGTCCGGAGTCACGGCCCAGAAGTGGCTATCGTCGTTGGCCTGGTAGTCCCGGGCGTTGAAGAGGGTGTGGTGCGCCCCGGGGTTGAATGTGGGCGTGCCGCTGACGTCCACCGCGATGGCCTGGCCCGAGGCGTTCCGGTAGAAGAGCTCCCGACCGTCGTGGGACCAGAGCGGCTCGGAGCCGCCGTCGAAGGAGACCTGCCATTTCCCGTCCTGCGCGGCCGGGAAGGGGACGACGTACACCTCCTTGCGTCCGGTCACGTTGGAGGCGTAGGCAAGCCAGCGCCCGTCGGGTGAGAGCGCCGGGCCCGTCTCCTCCGCGGGTGTGGCCACCAACGGCACCGGCGTGGTGTCCCCGCTCGTCGTTTTGGCCAGGATGTCCCCACTCCCCGCCGCCACGTCGTCGGTGCGGTAGACGAGCCACTTGCCGTCGGGGGACCAGAGTCCTTCCCACACCCCCCGCGCCTCCGACACGACGCGCACGGGCCGGCCGCTCCCGTCGGCGCGCCGGCTCCAGAGGTTCCTCTTGCCGCCGTCACTCGACTTGCCGCCGTCACCCGACGCATCGGACGTGTAGAGGATCGTCTTCCCGTCGGGGGACCAGGCAGGGCGAATGTTCGACGTTCCCTCGAAGGTCAGCCGCGTCGCGGGGCCGTCCGGCAGGTGCAGGACATAGATGTCGTCGCGGTTCCCGGTGGTGTCGCTCACGCTGATTGCGACCTGGGACCCGTCGGGTGAGAGGGCAAGGCCGCCGTTGACGGTGATGGGTGCACTCCAGGTGCTGTCCACACGGTGCTCGCGGCCACCGTCCCGGGAGAGCGCCACCAACTCGAGGCTGGTGCCCCCCGACATAGCCGCTCCCTGCGAGTAGAACATCGTGCCGTCTGCGCCCATCGCGATGTCGGCGAATTGGCCCGAGACGCGTACGCTGTCGAGGACGGACACCGGGGCGTCGTCGAGCTCCAGCTTCGACGCATCGAAGTGGGCGGCGAAGACGGACCCGTTCGCCTGTACGTATGCGATGTCACCGCCGGGCAGCACCCACGCGGCCAGCGAGCCCCGTGCGATCTCGTGCATCGAGCGGGTGGACAGATCGAAGGCCATGATCACCCACCCACCGCCCCCCGACGCGGTCCCGGCAAGGCTCACAAGCACCGCGTTCGTGCCCGGAATGGGAGCCACACGGCCCAGCAACCCCCCGGCCGAGTCCGCGGTGAGCACTCGGGCCGTCGGACCCCCGTCCGCGGTAGTGCGGAAGAGCCGGTCGCTGTTTCTGCCGATGAAGGCGACGGTGCCGTCGTCCAGCCACGCGCCGCCGTAGCGCGAAGCCGAGTCCGACACGACGACGGGCGCACCGCCGTCACGCGCAACCCGCATGAGGGGGCCGTCAGAGTACAGGATCCACCGGCCGTCCGGAGAGAAGGAGGGACCAGGGTTCACACCACCACCGCTGAGATCCGTCAGGGAGACGAGGGGCCGCGCGTTCAACTCGCCCCGCTCCTTGATCCAGAGCTTCTCACCCCCGACGGTGTCACCGTACACGATGGCGGAGCCGTCAGGGGCGACGGCCGCGGTGGCGCCGATGAAGCCGGGAATCCCCGCCGGCCCGAGGACGACGGTCTCCCGGCTGAGGGGGGGCGCCAGCTGTGGGCGCAGCCATCCCCAGAGGGCGGCGGCGGCCAGAGCCAGGACGCCGGCCGCCGCAACGCCGGCTACAGGACGGGACACCCTGAGCCCCGCGTCTCGTCCGGCACTTCCCGAGACAGCGCCGGCCGAGATCCGCGTCGGCACCCTGCCCCGCCCCTCCAGCGCATCTCCGAACTCGGCCGCCGTGGCGAAGCGATCCGCCGGCAGCCGCTGCAGCGCCGTCAGAACCGCCCCCTCCACGTGCGCCGGAATCGTCTTCCGCTGGGTCCGCAGCGGCCTCGGCTCCTCCGTCACGATCCGCGCGATCACCGCCTGCGCCGTCGACCCCGTAAACGGCGGCTCCCCCACCAGCGCCTCGTACAGCGTCGCCCCCAACGCGTACACGTCGCTCTTCGCCGTCACGTCGTGGCCACCCATCGCCTGCTCGGGGCTCATGTAGTGCGGCGTCCCTACGCTCATCCCCGTCTCCGTCATCCGCGACCCCGCCGTGGACACCGCCAGCGCGATCCCGAAGTCCGCCACCAGCGCACGGCCGTCGTGGACGAGGATGTTCTCCGGCTTGATGTCCCGGTGGATCACCCCCTGCCGGTGCGCGTAGTCCAGGGCGCTCGCTACCTCCGCGCCCATGCGCACCACGTCGTCTACCGGAAGCTGCTTCTCGTGGATGATCCGGTCCCGGAGCGTCTCCCCCTCCACGTACGGCATCACGTAGAAGAGCTGCCCGTCGGCGTCCCCGGAGTCGAAAAGCGGAAGGATGTTCGGGTGCTGGAGGTTCGCCGTCGTCTTGATCTCGGCCAAGAAGCGCTCGGCGCCGATGACAGCCGCCAGCTCCGGCCTCAGCACCTTCAGGGCGACCTTCCGGTCGTGCTTCAGGTCGTGAGCCAGATACACGGTGGCCATCCCGCCCTCACCGAGGTGGCGCTCGATGCGGTAGCGGTCGGAAATGGCGGTGGACAGGCGTTCGGCGGGAGTGGGCATGAGTGGCAACGCTAAGCAAAGTGCCCACCGGACGGCAACGACGACGTGTCGGGGTCGTCTCGATCTCCTACGGCACGCGCCACCATGGAACCCACGCGGCCCGCGCCATGAAATGCCTCAACCGCCTCGCTCGGACCCCCCGAAGTAGATGACGTTGGGCGCGTCGGAGCGGGCCATGGCGATGTCCAGGAAGCCGTCCTCGTTCACGTCGCCCACCGCGAAGCCGTACGCGTCACCTTGATCGTCCCCGAAGGGCACCTGGCTGAACGCTCCCCCGCCCTCGTTGAAGAAGACGATGGGATGGGCGCCCCGGTACCCCACGATCACGTCGGGACGTCCGTCCTCGTCGAGGTCCGCCACTTTGATGGCATAGGGGGTCGCATCGACGGTTCCCAGTGGAACGGGCGGATCGAATGCGCCCCCACCGTGCCCACGGTAGGTGGCCGGTCCGGTGCGCTCGTCGATGACCGCGAGGTCCAGGATTCCATCGCCGTCCAGGTTCGCCGCCGCCGCTGTTCTGATCGCAGCATCCGGAGGTCCGAATGCCACCCTCTTGTCGAAGTGACCCGAGCCGTCGTTCAGGTAGACGTAGCTCTGCCCGCCGTCCCGGTGGGGCACCGCCAGGTCGAGGTCACCGTCTCCGTCGAAGTCCGCCGCGGTGATGGTCGTCGCCGAGGTCGTCGCGAACTCCGTGCATGGATCCTCGAAGTGCCCACCGCCTACTCCGAAGCAGATGTACTCGGGGCCGTTGCGGGGCCCGTACCGGTTCGCGAAGACGATGTCCTGGAGGCCATCCCGGTTCAAGTCGGCAGCGGTGATGTACCGGGTAGACCATTCCGGCTCACCAAGGGTGGAGCCGGCTTCGAAGCGGCCCGATCCGTCGTTGAGATAGACGAGCTTGCGGTCGGGTCGGTCGTTGCTCACCACCACGTCCAGGTCGCCGTCTCCGTCGACGTCGACGAGGAGTCCCGAATAGGAGCGATCCGCCGCG
>JAJDNI010000062.1 GCA_022340755.1 Gemmatimonadota bacterium | reverse complement strand
CTGGCTCGGATAGTGCCCCATACGGTGCGCCATCCCCACCCGCTCCAACGCCGCCTGCACACGCTCCTTCCGCTCCGACCCCGCCATCCCCCGGTACGTCAACGGCAGCTCCACGTTCTCGTAGACCGTCAGGTCCCCGATGAGGTTGAACGCCTGGAAGATGAAGCCGATGGCCTGGTTGCGGATCTTCGCCCGCTGGCTCGCGCTCAGGTTCTCCACCGGCTCCGCGTCCAACAGGTACTTGCCCGCCGTCGGCGAATCCAGCAGGCCCAGGATCGACAGCAGCGTCGTCTTGCCGCACCCCGACGGCCCCGCGATGGACACGAACTCGCCCGTCTGGATCTGCAGGGTGATGTTCGACAGCGCGTGCGTCTCCACTTCCTCGGTGTAGAAGACCTTGCTCAGGCCGTCCAGGTTGATCAGCGCCTCTCCTGCCATCGGTCACCCCCTCGCTCTGTCATCAGGACCCAACGCCCGTGCGGGCCCCACACGGGCCCAAGCCGTAACATGACTATATAGACGAGGGCCGGGGTCGAATAGTTGCAGCCGGTGGCGCCGCGCCGGATGGGCCGGGCTCCGGACGGCTCGCCCCCGAGGGGTCGGCGACCCCTTGGCTCAAAGCACTTCCCCCGAGAGCTGGGCCTCCACGACGGACCGAGTCCGTCGGATGAGCGCGTCGGCCGCTCCGGCGAGCAGCCTGAGACCGCGGAGGGCGTCCACGCGGTCCTCGGCACCCAACAGGGCCAACATCGCCGCCACGCGCTCGGGATCCAGCACGCTCCGCGCGTTACGCACGCGCACTCCGGCGTCGGTCAGGCGAACGTTCATCACGCGCCGATCCGACGGGTCTCTATCCCGCCGTACGTATCCCGCGGCCTCCATGCGCTTCAGCGTGAGGGACATCGTGGAAGGCGTCACTCCCAGGTGATCCGCCAGCTCCCCCACCATGGTGGGATCTTCCCGGTCCAGGTGGGAGAGGACGGAAGCCTGGTGGGCGCTGATCCTCCCGGACGCTCCCGAATCCTGCACCTGACGGATCCGGCAAGCCAGCTCGATGCGTCGATGAGCGTGCCGAACCGTGTCGAAGCCTTCCATGTGAGATCCCGGCTCGAATTGGACGGTCCCCCGGCGTCAACCGAACAGGAGCACATTATATATTTTGATTCGTCAAATCAATATATCTGTCCCAATTCTGTCTCAGGTACCGATCGTTCCCGACCCGTCAAGGCCAAGTGGCCCCTGCCGGGGGTTACGCCAGGAGCTCTGCCGCGGTCGCCCTCTCCGCCGTTACTCCCTGAGGGCTGCCGCCGGAAGCACCCCGCTGGCCCGGCGGGCCGGCAGCAAGGACGCGAGCAGCGCCACAGCGACGAGTGCCGCTGCCACGATCACGGACTGGTCCATGCCGGTCCGAGCGCCGAAGACGTTCAGGGCGCTCCCCACAGCCCGGGCCATGAGCCACGCCAATGGCAGGCCCAACACCGTACCGACGCCAGCCAGCCAGAGGCCACTCTTCGTGACCATCCGGAGCACCGCCCCCCGACCTGCCCCCAGGGCCATGCGGATGCCGATCTCCCGCTGTTGCCGTGCCACCGCGTGGGCCATGACGCCGTACACTCCCATCGCGGCCAATGCGAGCGCGACGGTCGCCATGACATTCATGAACGTGGCGATGGCCCGAGGCCCCGCCAGCGACTCGGCAACGTGTGCATCGAGCGTCCGAATCTGCGCCAGGGGTTGGTCCGGGTTCACCGCCCAGACGGCCTGGCGGACATCGCCGGCCCGCACGGTGGGATCACCGGAGAAGCGCACTGCAAATGCCAACCTCCGGGTCGGCTGCTGAGCGAGGGGAATGTAGATGGCCTCGCCGTCCCTGCCCGGAATCGCGATGCGATCCTGGAGGATATCCCCGACGACGCCCACGATCACGCGGGACGCGCTCGCCACCGTGATGGTCCTGCCGATGGGGTCCTCGTCGGGGAACTCCCGCGCGACGAACGCAGAGCTCACCACCGCCACCTTCTGAGCGTCGGCCGCGTCGGCATCCTCCACCCCTCGGCCTTCCACCAAGGGGATCTCCAGAGTCGAGAAGTACGCGGGGCTCACCGTCTGGAGGGCCGCCGTCGGCTGTTGTCCCTCTTCGGGAGTCGGGCGTCCATCCACCGTGTAGCGCGTGGTGGGGTTCGATCGCCCGCGTGGAAGGCTGGACATGGCCGCCACTCTCTGGTTGCCGGCCACCCGCTCGAGTGACTGCACCAGTTGCGTCTCGTAGCGACCCACCTCCTCCGGGGTGGGGAAACGGTGCTCCGGCACGGTCATGGTGAACGTAAGGAGCCCCGCCTGATGGAAACCCGGATTGGATTCGGTGAGCACATCGAAGTTCCGGGTGAGGAGACGGGCACCCGTGAGGAGCGCCAGAGCCACCGCGAACTCCCCGATGACGAACGCGTTGCGCATGCGGCGGCGGGCGCGGCTCGCCGTTCCCCCTCGGCTTCCCTCGCCCAGGGCTTCCCGAAGCTCACCGCGGGTGGCGTGCAGCGCCGGCACCAGGCCGAACGCGATTCCCGCCAGTACCGACACCGCCACGGCGGCGAGGAGCACCATGGGATCGATCCTGGGGGTCATGGCCCTGGGGAGCTCCGGGGGCATGGCCAATTGGAGCCAGCGCACCACCCACACGGACATGAGCATCCCCAGAACGCCCGCGATGAGTCCAAGCGTGATGCTCTCGGTGAGGAGCTGCCGCAGGATGCGATCTCGGCCCGCGCCGACTGCCGTCCGCACCGCGACTTCCTTCTGACGCTCCTCCGCGCGGCTCAGCAGCAGGTTCGCCACGTTGGCGCAGGCGATGAGCAGACCGAAGAGGCACACCGCGGTGAGGATCATCACGAGCTTCGTGTCGGTGGGGCCGGGGAAGAAATCACGAGCCTTGATGACGGAGATGGACCAGCCACGATTCGCGTCGGGAAACTCCTGGGCCAACCGTGCGGACACGCCGGCGAGCTCATTCTGCACCTGGGCGGCGGACGAGCCCGGCGTCAAGCGCCCGAACTCGATGAATCCCCGCTCGGCCCGGTCCTCCCTTCGGTCGGCGAAGTCGGTCGGCCGATACGCCTGAACGTTCGCCGGAATCATCTGGAAGGCCTCCGGCGTGATGCCCACCACCGTGTACGGAGTGCCGCTCAGCGTGAGCGCGCGACCCACCACCGACGGATCACCCAGGAAGCGCCTTTGCCAGTAGTCGTAGCCGAGGACGAGCACGTTCCCCCGCCCCACCGCTCCCTCGTCGGGGCGGAATCCTCTGCCCAGCGTGGGCTGCACGCCCAGCACGTCGAACAGGTTGGGGGTCGCGACGACCACGTTGAGCTGCTCCGGCACGTCCAGGCCGGTGAGATTGTCCTCCTCAATCGTGTAGAGCGTGGCGTCGCTCAGGCCTTTGGCGGCCGATTGGTAGTCCTTGAAGTTGCCAACCGAGGCGCCGGTGAAATCCTCCACGGCCTGCCCCGGGCGACGTTCGCTGACGAGCACGAGGTGGTCGGGGTCGTGATACGGGAGCGGCTCGAACACGAATCCGTTCAGGACCGCGAACATCGCCGTGTTCGCGGCGATCCCCACTGCCAGGGAAAGCGCGGCGACGCTCGTCACCACCGGCGCTCGCATGAGCATGCGCAGACCGTAGCGAAGATCCTGCAGCACCGTCGACATCCGCCCTTCCTCCCCCTGAGGTTCCCCGGGTGTCGGCAGCCCTCCCTGCAGGCACCGACTCCATCGGCCCTACGGCCCACCCCCACCCGTGGTTTCCGGGGGCACGCACGCTTCCAGCGCCGCGGCGGGTGCCGCTACGTTACCGGACCCCGCGGGCCGAAGGAGCGCCCCAGACCCCACCCGCAGCAGTGATACGAGCATGGCGTGGATCAGCAGCCCTCAGGCGTGGATCTCCCTGGCGACCCTCACGATCCTGGAGATCGTCCTGGGAGTCGACAACATCGTGTTCATCGCGATCCTGTCGGAGAAGGCTTCTCCCGAGCTGCGCTCCCGTGCTCGCAGAATCGGCCTGCTCGTGGCGATGTTCACCCGGATCGCCCTGCTCACGTCCATCGTCTGGATGATGGGCCTGACCCGAGTTCTCTTCACGGTGTTCCAGCACGAGGTGTCGGGGCATGATCTGATCTTGCTCGCGGGAGGCGCCTTTCTCATCACGAAGTCCACCCGGGAGATCCATCAGAAGCTCGAAGGAGACGAAGGGGAAGGGACGAACGGCAGGGTGAGCAGCCTCCTTTCCGTGATCGTCCAGATCGCCCTGCTGGACGTCGTCTTCTCCCTCGATTCGGTGATCACCGCAGTGGGTGTCGCGGATCACCTGGCGGTGATGATCCTGGCGGTGGTCATCGCTGTGGGCTTCATGATGATCGCCACGAACCAGGTGGCGCGCTTCGTCAACAGCCACCCCACGGTGAAGATGCTGGCACTCTCCTTCCTGCTCCTCATCGGGATGGCTCTCATCGCCGAAGGAATGCACGAGGAAGTTCCAAAGGGATACATCTACTTCGCCATGGGCTTCTCCATCTTCGTGGAGATGCTCAACCTTCGGGCTCGCCGGACGAAGGAGGGGCCGGTGCACCTGCGAGGGCCCACTCTGCTGGCGGAGGAGGCAACGCCGGAGTAGCGACCTAGAACCGGTGACGCTTGGTTCTTGGGTCGCCCCCGCCTCAGCCTGCTGCGGTGGCTTGCTCTTTCGCGGCCTCAGACGCGTCGAAGCTCGCCAGGAATCCCTCGAGCCGATCCAGGTCCGCCTCGGTGGTGGCGACGCCCACCGAAGCTCGCACCCCACCCACGGGATACTTGTGGTCCAGGCATGTGGCCAGCTTCGGCAGCGTGAACGTGCCCGGCGGCATCGACCGCAGGCAGTCCAGCATCTCCGGCGAGGCCAGGCCGAACGCGGCCTCCGCGGCGCCGGGATTGCAGAAGCAGCCGCCCCGGAGGGAGATGCCCGCGTTGCTGGCGGACTCTTCGACGGCTTCGTACGGCACCAGCCGGCCCTCCGCGTCCAGGAGATTGAACGTCACGGTTCCTCCCCTGGCCTCCAGCCCTGCGGGCCCGTAGCGCACCAGCTTGGGTGACCCGTTCCCGTGGCGCGCCGATGCGAGAATCTCCAGGAGGCGCGCGGTGAGGCCCACCACACGTTCGTGCACTGCGTTCGTACCCACCGAGCGCAGGAAGTCGAGGCCTACCGGAACCGCGGCGATTCCCAGGAAGTCGGGTGTTCCGTCCTCGAACGCGCTCGCGTCGTTCCGGAGCTGATGGACGCGGTGCTCCACGGAAACGAAGTCCACGGTCCCGCCGGCGAACCAGGGACGCTGGAGTCGCGCGAGGGCCTCCCGACGGGCGATGAGGGCGCCCACGCCGGTGGGATACCCGAACATCTTGTAGAAGGACAGGCACACGAAGTCCGCGTCGACGCTCCCCAGATCGAGGCGGTTCGTCGGTGCGAACGCCGCGGCATCCAGGACGACCTGGTATCCCAGGCTCCGGGCCTTCTCGGCCAGGCCCAGGGAGTGCTGCACCCCGGAGAAGTTCGACTGTGCGGGGAAGGCAAACAGGCTGGGGCCGGAGCCGGCGGGGGGGATCACGGCATCCGGATCGAGTCGGAGCTCTGCGTCCAGCCGAAGATAGACGACCTGGGCTCCCCGACGCTCGGCGTAGATCCGCATGCCGTGGACCGAGTTGTGATTGTCCCGCAGGAGTACGAACCGCGACTCCGGGCCGAACGGAAACGCCTCACCCACGAGCTTGAGCGCGCCCGAGGCGTTGTTCGTGAACACCACCGTGTATTCGGCTGGGTCGGCGTCGAAGAACCGCAACACGTCCTGCCTGGCTTCCTCCATGAGACGCGTGGCGACGGACGACGTCGGGTTCACGGAATGGGGATTGCCGAAGACCTGGCGCTCGATAATATCGATGTGACGCCGCAGCTGGGACTCGGCGTAAAGGCCGCTCCCTGTGTAGTCCAGATAGGCGTGGCCACCTTCATCGAGGCGGTGGAACTCCTGGGCTCTCAGTGCTTCAAACTGTTCTTTGAGGGCAGCGGCATCCATGGGCGCTCGGTGACGGTCTTCAGGGAATCTCGGGCCGTCCAAGTATAGGCGACGGAGAGGCATCGAGGAATCGTGGGCCCCCTGCGAAAGTCCCCACATTCATCGCAGGTAAGAAGCTGACCATACGGAGCCTCGCGCTGATCAGCACGCACCACCCCCTCCGGGAGTCATGACCCGAGCGGAGCGTGCCCTCGCGTGTCCGAGGGCGGAAATGCCAGGGGGCGCGGTCCGAAGACCGCGCCCCCTGGCGCTTGGTGACTGAGTGCCTTGCGGCCTCCCGCTACGCAGCGCCCTGAACGCCGGCGGAGCCGTCGGAGGACACGTTGAAGAGCAAGTACATCCCGGTAGCCGCGTGGCCCGGAATGAAGCACACCATGGCGTAGTTCCCGGCCTTGTCCGCCGTGAACGTCACGTCCTCGCTCTTTCCCGGGAGCGTGGCGTCCGTCATGGACGTCGGGTTCGTCGTGATGGCACCCGGGAACGCCGGCGTCGGATCCATGGACGCGCCGAAGTCGCTGGTCTGCGCGACGATCCCCATGCTGTGCGCCATGGCGGGGTCATCGTTCTGGAAGTGGATCTTGACGGTGTAACCCTCGGGAACCGTGATGGCGATGCTCCCGTGGGTTCCGCCGTTGAAGTTCCAGTGGTTGTTCGCGTCCGTGGCGCCCGCGGTGATGGTCAGGGAAACCGTCTTGGTCGCGTCGTCCTTCTGGTACCAGTCCGGCATGGTCATGGGGCCGGAGGGGGCTGCCGCCTCGGTGGGCTGCGCCGCCGGCTCGGCCGCGGGCTGACTCGCGGGTTGATTCGCTTGGTTCGAAGAGCTCTCGCCGCCACCACAGGCGGCCAGAGCAACGACCAGAGAGAGGGTCGCAAAACGCTTCATCGTCTATAGTCCTGTCTTCGGTGGCTGAGGTTCAGCGGCCGGGCATTGGCCACCCACAGCGTCCGGCACGTCTCCGTCCCCCCCGGAAGCGCGCCTCCGGGGCGGTCACAGATATGTAAGGTATGAAATTCGAGGGTGGGAGCCAGCGCACACCCCTTCGGGAGGTGGTGTGTGAACCGCCTACGATCCCTACTTCGAGCAGCGAGCTTCACGCATCCCCCATCCCGAGCCCCTCGCATGCGAGAACCGTGCGGGGACGGCCGCCATCCAGATCAGGACGAATAGTAGGCCGCGTTCTCGTCGACGTAGCCATGGGTAAGGTCGCACCCCCATGCGCGCGCCCGCCCTTCTCCCACGCCCAGGTCCACCTCCAGATCCACCGGGTCTCGGCGCAGCAGCTCCCGCACGGCTCCCTCGTCGAACGCTACTCGCAGACCCCCTGCCAACACCGGCACGCCGCAGATCGACGCGGCGATCCGCCCGGGAAGAACGGTGCAGTCGAAACACTTCCCCACCGCCATCAGAACGCGCCCCACGTTGGGATCACCGCCGAACACCATGGTCTTCACGAGCGGCGAGCTCACCAGGGACTTCGCCACGGTGCGTGCCTCGCGGCGATCGGCGGCACCCGTGACAGTGACCCGCAACAGGGTGGTGGCGCCCTCGCCGTCGCGGGCCAGGAGCTCCGTCACCCGCGTGAAGGCCGCGAGGAGGGCGGACTTGAAGTCGTCTGTCGCCACGGGCCCGGTCAGCCCGTTGGCGAGAATCGCGCACGTGTCCGAGGTGCTCGTGTCGGTATCGACGGAGAGCATGTTGAACGTGTCGTCGACGACCTCGCGGAGCGCGGAGTCCAGGGGGCCCGCATCCACCGCGGCATCGGTGAAGGCAAAGACCAGCATGGTGGCCATGTTGGGCTCGATCATCCCCGATCCCTTGGCCACGACGGTGAGCGTCGCTTGTCCCACGGACATGGACACTGCCTTGGGGTGCGTGTCGGTGGTCATGATTCCCTCGGCCCCAACCATCGGATCGTCCTGGAGGCCCGCCACCAGGCTCGGTAGCCCCGATTCGATCTTGTCGATGGGGAGCGGCACGCCGATGACGCCCGTGGAGCTCATGAGGACGAGCCCGGGATGGATGCCCAGGGCGGTGGCCGTCGCCTCGCCCATGCGACGGGCCCGCACCACGCCCTCCTCCCCCGTGCCGACATTGGAGACCCTGCTGTTCACCACCACGGCCTGGAGGCGGCCACCCCGGGCCAGCTCCCGGCCCACTAAGATCGGTGCCCCGGGTACCTTGTTCCTGGTGAACACCGCCGCCGCCGCCGCCGGGGTCTCCGAGGCGAACAGGGACAGATCCCTACCCTCCGCCTTGATTCCGCAGTGCACGGCGGCACACCGGAACCCGCGGGGAAATCGAGGAGTCTCGTGGAAAGGCATCGGACGGCTCGGGTGGAGGTCTCCGCTGACAGCCGTCCGGGCCAAAGTCACCGGACGGCCCGTGAAGATCGCGGCCCCCCTGTCACGACGAAAGCGTGGCCCGGTGGGAGCCGCTTCCCCCAGACCCGCTCATCTCTCACTCGCTACGAAGCGCGATCATGGGATCGACCCGCGTAGCTCTCCGCGCCGGCAGGAGAGAGGCGAGAATGCCCGTGACCGCCAGCACCAGCGGTACGACGACGAAGGTGAGCGGATCCGCGGCGCTGACCTGGAAGAGCACGTCCTCGAGGACCCGGGTCACCAGGAAGGCGAGTCCCAGTCCGATGGCCAGCCCGATGCCGATCTGGACGATCCCCTGCCTGAGGATCAGCCGGAGGACCTGCCCGCGGGCCGCGCCCAGGGCCATGCGGATGCCTACCTCGGGGGCGCGCCTGCTGACGCTGAATGCCATCACGGCGTACAGACCGATGGACGCAAGGAAGAGGGCCACGCCGCCGAACACCATGAAGAGGACGCCGAACACGTTGAAGACCCAGGTGTTCTCGGCGATGCGCTCGCCGACGGTGTTCACGAAATAGATGGGTGTGTCGGCGTTCACCGACTCCACGGCACTGCGCACCGCCGAGGTGAGGGACATGGGGTCGGCGGCTCCGCGGGCCAGGATGCTCATGAAGCTCGCGTCACTCTGAGCCAGAGGCACGTAGAAGCCGGCCGGCGAGGCCTCCGAGTTCTGCATGCCCTGCATCCAGAGATCCGGAACCACGCCCACCACCGTGAGCCACGGCCCGGTGCTCTCGGACGACCCCGGGCGGAAGGTGTGACCGAGGGCCGATTCTCCCGGGAAGAACTTCCGTGCGAAGCTCTCGTTCACGATGGCCACCGGCAGGGAGCCCGCGAGATCGCTCTCCTCGAAATCCCGCCCCTGCGTCACCGGTGCGCCCAGAGTAGTGAAATAGCCGGGAGCGACCCGTCCGCTGTACGCACTGGGATAGTCCCGGTCCTCGGCGTACGACTGCCCCTCCACCGCCAGGGGAGCGTAGTTGCGCCCCACTCCTCCCGGGAGGATCGTCCCCAGGCTGGATGCCGTGACGCCGGGGATGGCGGCCAGCTTCCGCTCGAGGTCCCTGTAGAACGTCCGCCTCGACAAGGTGTCGGGGAATTCGGCATCGAAGAGGCCGACCCGAGCACTGAAGACCGCGTCGGGATCGAAGCCGAAGTCGAAGTGCCGCAGCTTTGTGATGCTCTTCGTCGTCAGGCCCGCCGCAACCAGCAGCGCCAGCGACATGGCGATCTCTCCCACCACCAGGAACCGACTCATACGCCCGATGGTGAGGCTCGACGAGCCCCGGGATTCGTCCTTGAGGATCCCGGCGACGTCCAAGCGCGACGCTTTCAGCGCGGGCAGCCCACCGGCGACGACGGCAGACAGGACCGAGGCGCCCAGGATGAAGAGCAGAATGGGCGCGTCCACCTTGAACACGAGGAAGAACGGCGGGTCCGTGTCCACAATGGCCCGGGAGAACAGGGTGATGCCCACCCACGCCAGGCCGGCGCCCAACGCGCCCCCCACCAGGGCCAGCGCCAGGGCCTCACCCACCATCTGGGCAACCACCCGCCACCGGTGGGCCCCCAAGGCCGTGCGGATCCCAACCTCCTTGGTACGCACCGCCGCGCGAGCCAGGAGCAGGTTCGCCACGTTGGCGCACGCGATGAGGAGAACCAGGGAGACCACAGCCAGCATGGAACCCAGGATCCTCGCCCCGTCGTCACCCACGGCGGACTTCGTGAACGGCTCGACAGATGCGCCAATGCCCTTGTTGGTGTCGGGATAGGCCGTTGCCAACCGGCGGGCGATTCCCGCGAACTCGGTGCTCGCCTGGTCCATCGTCACCCCGGTCCGGAGCCTTCCGTACACGTTGAGCCAGGTGCCGCCTCCCCTCGGGAGCTGGAGGGGGTCCTCCCGCAAGGGAACCCAAACGTCGTCGCGCTCGGGAAACAGGAAGCCGCGGGGCATGACGCCGACGATCTCGGACACCTCTCCGTTCGTCTTCACCGTCTGGCCGAGAACGCCGGGGTCACCGTGGAAGCGGTCCTGCCACAGGTGGTACGAGAGGATCAGGGGCATCGTCCCGCCGGGACGCTCCTCTTCGGAGCGGAAACTCCTGCCGAGGATGGGCTGGACACCCAACGCGGCGAAGCCGTTCGCGGTGATAAAGGCCCCGTCGAAGCGCTCCGGCCGATCCGACCACGTGATGTTGACCGTGCCCTGGTAGTACGCCGCCAGGCGCTCGAAGGACTTCTGCTGGTCGCGCCAATCGACGTAGTCGTGGATGGGAACGCCCATCCGGGAGTCGCTCTGCTGGAGCTGCGTGCGCCACACCATCATGATGCGGTCACCGCCGTCGAAGGGCAGACCCCGCATGAGCGCGCCGTACACGATGCTGAACATCGTGGCAGTGACGCCGATCCCGAGGGCCAGCGCCACCACCGCCATGGTGGACACTCCCGGGCTCTTGAAGAGCATCCGGCCCGCGTACCTCAGGTCCTTCACGAACCCCGTCATCCCTTGCTCCGGTCTACCCGCGGGCTGTGCACGGCGGCGGCATGCCTCCGTCCTTTCCGCCCTACGGGACCTCAGCGGTGACGGTTTCCGAGAAAGGCGAGGGCCCGGTCACCGAAGTGACCGGGCCCGGCCGGTGTGCCCTGTCCTTCCCGTTCGTCGACTACTCGGTGCGGCCTCTCACGTGAAGAGGCACCGCCCACAGGGCGCCGTCGCCATCCACCGGGCGGGCGTCCTCGGCCATCCGGCGGAAGTTCCGAGCCACCCGCTCGTCCCCTTCACCCTCCGCCCGGGTCGCCGCCCGGAGCAGAAACCGGATCCTTTCGTCCATCGTCATCGTCGTCTCCCACCCCACGGGTCAGGGCCACCAGCCCCTGCGCTATTGGCTTCTTGCCCTCATGTACGTACGCAGGACGAAGCTCCTTTCACCCTGCACATCCATGAGACGCCGGCGGCATCCCTCGGGTTGCCCAGGCTACCCGATGGTGGACAGGCGAGAGGAAAGCCGCTCCAGAGTCTGGGTCAGCAGCTTCAGCTCGGACCGAGGCATCCCTTCGAAGATGCTGAGGTCCGTTCGACTGACCGGCCCGTCCAGGCGATCCAGGAGGGCCAGACCCGGAGCTGATAGCCTGCACCACACACGCCGCCGGTCTACCGCGCCCCGCTGGCGCTCCACGAGGCCCTTGGCCTTCAGCCGATCGATGATGCGCGTCACCCCCGGCGTGCGCTCGATCATCCGCTTTCCGACTTCCAGAGTCGGGAGTCCCTGCTCCCCGGCCCCCCGCAGGATCCGCAGAACGTTGTATTGCTGGAAGGTGATCCCCGCGTCCTCGAAGAGGTGGGAAAACCGGTTCTTCGCCAGGTCGGCACTCCGCAGGAGCGTCAGCAGCGCCTCTTGCTCCGGAGACCAGTACATTCGGCCCCGCACGCTGTTGTCGTGGATCGGCCCGGAGCCCTCCCGGCTCGCTGTTTGCTGAGGCATGTTGGCCTACTCCGTCATGACCTGCGTTCATCGAAGGGCAGCTCGACGCGTCGCCTGGCCGGGCGACGACCTGCCGCGTCGCCGATCCTCTACCTTCGCACGGGATACAGAGAGGTGCCCTTGTATTGTGTCTGACCGCCCGGCGTGTGCATGGTCAGCGCCGGTGGTCCACCTCCCCCACCCATGTATGCACATCCCACCTCGCCGTCCTTGTTCAGGGCGACGAACTTCTCACCGGGCACGTAGTCGATGTTCACGGCCTTGTAGCGCTGCACGATCATCTCGATGGCGTCCTCACAGGCCTGTTGGGGTGTGCGCCCGTCCCGCATACGACCCACGATGAAGTACGACGCCAGCGACTTCATCACGTCTTCGCCGCGGCCCGTGGCACCAGCTGCGCCCACCGAGTTGTCGACGTAGAGGCCCGCGCCGATGATCGGCGAGTCGCCCACACGTCCGGGGACCTTCCACGAGAGCCCGCTGGTGGTGGTGATGCCCGCGACGTCGCCGTTGGAGTCCACGGCGAGCACGTTCACGGTTCCGTGATGGCTCTCGACAGGACGGCGGTCCGACCCCCCACCGCCACTGCGATTCCTCAGATAGACGGGGGGGCCGTACGCATCGTTCGGCGACAGGTTCTCCCTCCAGCGAATCCAGATCTCCCGCGCTTCCGGCGTGAGGATGTTCTCTTCCTTGAACCCCATGGAGACGGCAAACGCCAGGGCGCCCTTCCCGACGAGCATGACGTGGTCCGTGTGCTCCATGACGGCTCGGGCGACGGACGACGGCGTCTTGATGTTCTCGATGCACGCCACTGAGCCCGCGCTGTACGTCTTCCCGTCCATACACGAGGCGTCGAGCTGAACCACTCCTGCGGCGTTGGGAAGGCCGCCGTAGCCGACGCTGTGGTCGTTGGGGTCGACTTCCACGATGTTGGCGCCCTTCTCGACGGCGTCCAGAGCCATGCCACCAGAAGCCAGGATCTCCCAGGCCTGTCGCATGGCCTCCTGACCTGTCTCGTTGGTGTGGCTCGTGATGATGATGGGGTTCGCCCCGCGCCCGGCATTCCGGGGCACCGACAGGTCCGGAAGTCGGCCCAGAGCCGCCGCTCCCGCCCCGGCAGCAAGGGAATGGCGGAGGAAGTCGCGACGGTCGAGTGTGCTCATGAGGCTCTCCAACAACGGCGATACGCGTCGATTTCAACTCCTTGGACGTCACGATCCTACGGTCCGGAGATCTCGCTGGAAAGCTCAAGCGGTTGCCGCCCGAAGGAGCGCGCCTTCATGTTGCTCCCCCCGTGCCGGGAGGCGCGGCACCGGACCATCCCGATTCCCGAGAGGGAGAACACCATGACCAGAAGAGCTTTCGCGGTTCTCGTATCGGTGATGCTGGCCGCCCCGACGGCACTCACCGCTCAGAGCCCCCAGGGCAAGCCCGCGGCCGCGACGGCCGAGAAGGGACCGGCGTCGGAGCCCACTCCGGCCCGGTACGACAGCCACCATTCCATCAAGATCGGGGCGCAGACCATCGAGTACGACGCGCGCGTGGGGAGCATCATCCTGCGCGATGGCGATGAGAAGCCCATCGGCGAGATGTATTACACGTCTTACACGAAGAACGGAGTCTCCGACAAGGCGCACCGCCCTGTCATGTTCTCCTACAACGGAGGACCGGGCTCTTCGTCGTTCTGGCTCCACATGGGGATCATGGGTCCGCGCCGCGTCTCCGTGCCGGGCACAGATCACTCGGACCCGGCACCGTACAGGCTCGTCGACAACCCGTACACGCTGCTGGACAAGACCGACATCGTCATGGTCGACCCCATCGGCACCGGGTTCAGCCACCCGCTGGGGGACACCCCCGGAAAGGAGTTCTGGGGAATCGACGAGGACGCCCGCTCCATCACGCAGTTCATTCAGCGGTACCTCAGCGAGAACAACCGCTGGAACTCCCCCAAATACCTCCTGGGCGAGAGCTACGGCACGACACGCTCCGCCGTGTTGTCGGCGATGCTCCAGGAGGCGAACATCGATCTCAACGGCGTGGTCCTCCTGTCCACGGTCCTGGACTTCCGGACCCTCTTGTTCCAGCCCGGGGACGACCTGCCGTACGAGCTCAACCTGCCCTCGTACGCCGCCGTCGCGTGGTATCACAAGGCGCTGCCGAGCCAGCCGGCCCAGCTCGAGCCGTTCCTCCGGGAGGTCGAGCACTTCGCGATGAACGAGTACGCCACGGCGCTGCTGCAGGGCGGTGCACTGCCGGCCGCAGAACGGGCGAGCATCATCGACAAGATGCACCAGTACACAGGCCTGTCGAAGGAGTACATCGACAACGCCGACCTGAGGGTGAGCGCGCCGGGCTTCGAGAAGGAGCTCATGAGGAACAAGAAGGAGGTGCTCGGGCGGCTGGACGCGCGGTACCTGGGAGCCTCGGGTGACCTGCTCGAGCCCTACCCGGAACAGGACCCGCAGTCGTCGGCCATCAGCGCCGCGTACGCCGGCGCCTGGAACACCTATCTGCGCACCGAGCTCGGCTACAATGGGAACCGAGAGTACGTTCCGAGCGGCAACGTGCAGCCCTGGGACTTCAACCGAGGGGCGGGAGGCTCCTTCGGCTTCCCCGGGACCCCCAACGTGAGCGGCGACCTGGCCCGTGCGCTCCAGACAAATCCGAAGCTGCAAGTGCTTCTGCTCACGGGCCTCTACGACCTGGCCACGCCGTACTACGCCGCCGCCTGGACGATGGATCACATGGGCCTGACCTCGGATCTCCGTGACAACATCCAGCGTGTGGACTTCGAGTCCGGGCACATGGTGTACGTCAACGAGGACGTGCTCCCCAAGTGGAAGGAGACGCTGGACGCGTTCATCGACCGGACCTCGGGGGGCGGGATGTAGGCCCCCGGAGGCGCCTCCTCCGCCGGCCACGAGCCACCTTTCGCGGCCCGAAAGTGCCCGAAGGGGGATGTTTTTCGGGCGAGATGGGAACTACCCCTGGGCGGCGGATGTATTTTTTGCGAAATTATCCGCCTGCGCGCCGCGAAACTCGCCCCGCGGACGTGCGCTCCCCGAGTTCAGGAGTAGCCGAACCCGTGACACCAGAACAACTGGAGAAGGAGCGGAAGGCGTCGCTGGATCGGCAGCGCCGACAGCTCGAGAAGGCGGCAGCCGAGAGGCTTGCGCAGGAGAAGACGGACAACGCCAAGGTGTTGACCCGCGCGCAGCGCCTCAAGCTCAGGGACGACGAGTACGTTCCGCCCCAGGACTAGACCCAGCTGGTCCCCGCCGGAAGGCAACGTGGGCCCCTCCGTCGGGAGGGGCCCACTGCTTTTTTCGCTGCCCCACGAGGTCGCCGAGCTCGGCCACCAACCACGCGGCCAGCCCGAGACCGGCGAGGGACGGACTAGCGGTGGTCAGCCAGAAGTACTGCACGTACATCCAGATCCAGGTGACCCCGGTCGCCGCCATGGCCCAGCGTCGCAGGGCGGGGCTCGCGTAGCTGCCGGGGCTCGTCCACAGGACGATGCCGATGGGAATGGCGAGGACGGCATCGTAGAAGTAGGCGTAGGGATTCACCACGAGGATCGTGAGGAGCGCGACTCCCAGGAGCCGGGGGAAGCGTCCCTCGTCCCCGGCATGGCGGAGCCAGGCGAAGGCCGTAGCCAGGACCAGCGGGAGGCAGGTGAGCACCCACGCACCGACGACCAGCGGGTCGGTGGCGCGTCTCCCGACGAGCGATTCGATGGTGGCCAGAAGCGTAGCCTGCTTCCAGGGAGCGGTCGCGCCCGCGATCAAGACCCGATAGGCCACCATGGTGCGCCACCATTCCCCCCACAGGCCTGGCCCCAGCGGAAGGGAGACCAGCACCAGCAGCGCTCCGCCCGCCAGGAAGCCCACCACCATCCGCCACCGGCGTCCCACCATCAGGAGGCCGAGGAGCGGCAGCCCCCAGTTCGGCTTCGCGAGGAGGAGGGCGAGAAACCCTCCCGTCATCGCAGGTCGCCTACGAGACCAGGCCAGCAGCGCCGCGGCGGGCGCGAGGAGCAGCAGCGCGCTCAGGTGGCCGAGCATCACCGCGCCGCTCCAGGGGGCCGAAGCGACGCTGCCCAGGGCAGTCGTGATCCGTCGGGCGGTGCTGGTCCCGAGCGATCTCAGGATCACGAGGATCCCGAGGAGCGTCCCCACCGCCACCGCACCGGCGCAGGCCACATAGGCGCCCAGACGTGACAGCGGCGCCAGGGGCAGCGTGATCCAGGCAACGAAAGGAGGATAGAGGAAGAAGAAGCCGTCGCGGGACTCGGGGCTGTCACCACCCACGAGCTGAGCAGGGTAGATCTCCGTGAGCCGCCCCGACGCGATCCGCACCGCCGTCCGCTGGAACTGGATCCAGTCCCGGTAGGCCGTCGCCACGGGGTCCGGCGAGCCGAACACCAGTAGAAACCACCCCACCAGCACGAAGAGCACCACGGCCAGGAAGCACGCCGCCACCACCAGGCGGACGCGCTTCGCTTTTTCGGTCGAGGTCAACATAAGGCCCGGATCAGGGGGACAGGACGGTCGGACTTCAGGGGAGCGGACCTGGTGCTAGGTCGCATGATCCGCAACATACGGTCCCCGGCCCCGTGAAGGCAGGGCGCGGATACGGACCGGATCTCCGAGAACGTCCTCGATCGTATGGGCCAGCACAACTCCCGATCGAGAGGCGAAGCAATGGACCGGGACCCCATCCTCGACTGGGTCTGGCTCGTCGGATACCGTTCCGACATCTGACCGGGAGGACTTTCACAATATCTTCACAAGATCTCAACGCAGTCTTCACTCGACGGCGTGTGCAATGCGATAGACTGTAGGTTGACCGATCCCCTGCCCGGCCTCTGCGTAGGGTGCGCCCATGTGGCTGAAGGCCTTCGGCAGCCGTCGCCTGCGAGTCGTCTCCGCACTTCTCCTGCCCCTCGCCCTTTCCGGCTGTCCCACCGACGTTGAAGAACCCACCATCGTCCTGAGTCAGGCGACCGTCTCGTTCACCGCGACCCAGGATGCCTCTCTTCCGACCTCCGCGACGCTACAGATCTCCAACGGCCAGAACGGTACCCTGGACGAGCTTCACGCGTCCGTGGCCTATCAGAGCGGTGCGAGCGGTTGGCTGACCGTGAGCATGAGCAGCGGCATGGCGCCTTGTGCCCTTACGCTGACGGTCAACTCCACCGCGCTCGACCCCGGGAGCCACACTGCCACGGTTTCGGTCTCCTCCGCGAAGGCTATGAACAGTCCGCAAATCGTCACCGTCCAATACACGGTAGAAGAGGCTCCCAAGCCGGATCTGACGGTCGCATATGTGACGGCTGCCTCCGACACGGCTGTCTTGGGGGACAGCCTCAGCATCGAGATGGAAGTACACAATCAGGGAGCGGTCGACGCGGCGGCGTTCCGCGTCGGTATCTACTACTCGGTGGACCAGACCATCACTACCGGCGACTTCGATTGCGGACTTCAGTGCAGGTGGAGGAACGGGTTGTCCGCCGGCAACTCGGGGGCCTGCGCCGGCAAGATCCCTGTACCGGAAAGCCTTCCCGGCCCGGGCACCTACTACGTGGGGGCCATCGCGGATCAGGACCAGGAGATCGCCGAGAGCGACGAGACCAACAACACGGCCGTCTCCGACGCCGTCGTCATCATCGAGGGAGGCTCCACTTCAGGCACTGAGATCCAGTCGGGAGTCTGGGCAGCATCCACCGGATCCAGCACGTATACCTTCGAGTTCACGGTCGCCTCCGACGGCACTGGGATCACCTATCTGAAGGCGATCTTTTCCGGCTACCACTGCTCCAATTGGTCCCGCTCCGGATCCATCGGGATGGGCAGCTCGTGGTCCATCAGCGGCCGGAGCTTCTCCATCAACCGCTCCTTCCAGCCGGACCCACTCGACTCCAGCACGAAGGAGACCTACAAGGTCTCCGGCACTTTCGACGCGGACGGCGTGCACGCATCCGGAACGTGGAGCCTCTCGCTCGCCGGCGGACAGTGCACGAGCTCCGGAACCTGGACGGCGGTGCCAACGGGATAGTCGCCCTGATGCGACCCACTACGGGACCGGACCAATGAACGCTTGATGGATGTGCCTCGTCACGGAGAGCGGCGTGTCCGGAATGTTGGAGTCCTCCCTGGGGATCACGATCGGCCAGGAGGCCGCGCTGCTGACGTGCCCCGACGAGTCAACGGGTTACCGGTTCCCGACCATCCGTCCAAGCACCGCGCCGCTGCCGGTGACGACCTCGGCGCCTGCTCCGCTGGCGTGGAACCGCCTCCTCCGCGTATCCTCGCTCGTCTTGAGAGCGACCTGCCCGACGGCGGCCTAGCACCACCGGTGGGCGTCGCCGACTGCCTTCGCGGGGCGGCGTCCCGCGTGCACCCAGGTCGACAGGCGCGGCTTCATGGCACAGACCTCAGACTCCGGGGGCGGCTCACCCCGGTTAGTGACCACCCGTCTCCGCAAGAGCCTGAGCACGGTGGAGTACTTCACCTTCGGCTTCGGCAGCATGATCGGCGTCGGTTGGCTGATCCTGATGGACGACTGGCTGGGACGGGGCGGACCTTTGGGTGGTGCCCTCGGCTTCCTGATCGGTGGAACGCTTTTGCTGCCCATCGCCCACACCTACGCGCGACTGGTGAGCCGGATCCAGGACGCCGGCGCGGAAATCGCGTATACGGAGGGCGTGTTCCCGCCGGTGCTCAGCTTCGCTACCGGATGGACGATGGTGCTCGCCTACGCCATCGTGTGCCCCTTCGAAGCCGTGGCCATCGGGAATCTGATGGCGCGTGTCTTCCCCGCCCTCGACACCCATCAGCTCTGGGTCCTGGCCGGGACGCCCATCTACCTACCTCGACTCATCATCGGGCTCCTGTTGACCGCCCTCGTGGTGGGCATCAACTACCGCGGCATCCATCCCAGCGGCGTGCTCCAGAACTGGACCACCTTCGGATTGCTCGCCGCCTTCTTCTTGTTCACGATCCTCGGCTTCTTCCGCGGCAGCCCCGCCAACATGCGTCCGCTGTTCTCCCATCCGGGGACGACAGGGATCTGGATGTCGATCCTGCTCACAATGCAGATCGTACCCTACTACATGACCGGCTTCGAGTCGGTGGCCAAGGAATCGGAGGAGGCCGTGGCCGGCTTCGACCCCCGTGGCTTCGGCAGGGCGATCTACATGGCCCTCATCGGAGGATTCGTCTTCTATGCGGTCGTCATGATCGTTGTACCGTGGGTCTACCACCCATGGCAGAACATCGTCACGGGACACATCGGTACCGAGGTGGCGTTCGAGCGGGCGTTCGGTGCCCACTGGATCGCACAGATCATCCTCATCGGCGCGTTCCTATCCTTGACCAAGGTCTTCAACGGGAACTTTGTGGCGGCCACACGCCTCCTCTACGGAATGGGCAAGCGCAACCTCGTGCACCGTTCTCTCGCACTGGTGCATCCCGAGCACGGCACGCCGAAGACCGCAATCCTGCTCATGGGCGTCATGACGGCCGTGGCGGCGTGCCTGGGAGACGCGATCCTCGTCCCGATCTCCGACGTCGGTTCGCTGGCCGTCGGGGTTGGATGGCTGTCTGCCTG
>JAJDNI010000033.1 GCA_022340755.1 Gemmatimonadota bacterium | reverse complement strand
TGGTCGGCAGTTCCGAGCCCACCATCCCGATGAGCTCCCGGTAGCGCGCGAGGTCGTTGGGATGGTGACCCGCCGCCAACTCGATGCCGAACATGGCCGGGAGGTCGTCCTGCGCCTTGTCCTGGAAGTCGAGCAGACGGTACGGCTCCGGGTCGTCCTTCTCCCGGTCGAGAAGAGCCTTGATGTTGGGATCCGGCGTGGCAAAATCCTGGAAGTCCATGACCTGGATGAACGACCCGTCGATGCGCGCCTCGTCCACGACGACGAGCACCACCAGGCCCGCGATGAGCGCCGTAGGAGCCAGGTAGTGGCGGCGAACCGCCCAGGCCAACGCCGATGCGCAGATGGCCAGCACGGCCGCGATGAAGGCGCCCCGAACGATGAACGGCTCCAGCGTCGCCAGGGCCTGCAGTTGGCGCTCACCGATGTCCCGGTAGATCACCGAGGTCCAGAACGACGTGAGAGCGCCTGAGCCCGCCAGGAGCGCCAGGACGACCAGAATACCGCTGGCGATCCATAGGACACGGAGAATCGATCCCCATGCCGCTTCGTCGTCGTCATGAGCCACCTGGAGAACCCGGTCGATGCCCAGCCCTCCGAGCGTCGGTATGGCCACGGCAAAGAGGAGCATGGCCTGCTCTGGTGCCCGGAACATCCGGATCCCGGGAACGAGCGCGTAGAAGATCCCCCACACCGGTGTGTGGGTCCCGAGGGAGAAGAGGAGCGCCAGGGTCCCCAGCCCGGCAAAGAACCACCGCACGCCCCGCCGCCGCCCTCCCACGAAGGCCACGGCGGAGAGGATCAGGAGCACGAGCCCCGCGTAGGTCGTGTTGGTCCTGAACCCGTTGCGCCCCCAGTACGTCCCAGAGCTCCAGGCGGAGCCATTCGAGTTGTTCCCGTCGAACTCGGGGATGATCTGCCCCAGGGCCTCCTCGGGGTGCATCGAGTACGAGCTCGACCAGGCCCGTCCCGTCATGCCGGCGGTCTGCTGGGTGGTCTGGATACGCCGGGAATAGTGGGTCACGTAATGGGCCGCGGGAATCAGTTGGACCCCCGCCGCGGCGGCTCCCACCACCGCTGCCGCGATGAAGAGCCCCAGACGGCCCGTCGCCGCCAGCCGGCGGCGCGACACGGCTCCCACGGCCTCCTTCGAATCCTCCGCCGACGCTGTTTCGCCACTCGCTACGGCGGTCCCGGAGGCGGCCACGCCGGCGTCGTCAGTGACCCCGGTCCCCCGCCAGACCTGCACCGATCGGAAGATGGCGTAGAGCCCCACGCCTCCGAACAGGAAGTAGGCCATCTCGAAGTGCGTGGTCAGGATCACCAAAGCCACCACCAGTCCGATGCCGGCGAATGACTTCGCGCCAGGGCGGACGAAGAAGCGTTCGGTGGCCCAGAACAGGAGGGGAGCCAACGCCGTCACGAAGATCTTGCCGTCGTGTCCGGGATACACCCAGCTCACCAGGAACGGGGAGAGCGTGTAGCCCACGCCGGCAACGAGGGCTGCCGCCCGCGACGCCTTGAGGGCCCGCATCCAGCCGAACATGAAGAACCCGGCGGCCGCGATGTGGACCACCAGCTTCCAGCCGAGGGCGCGATACGGCTCGAGGAGGAGCAGCAGCAGGGCCGACGGGGGATACAGGGAATCACCCCCCGTGAGGGCCTCCAGGAAGGGCGTGCCTCCCAGAATCTGCGGATTCCACCTGGGGAACGTGAAGGACTTCAGGCTGTGCGCGTAGAACGCCCGTGCCACGTAGCCCAGGCTCAGCGTGTCGCCTCCGTACAGCATCTTGTCGCTGAAGATGAAGGCGCGGAAGAGCCAGGCCGTCAGCAGCAGGAAGAGCGTGGCCGGCACCCAGAGCGGAATCCGCGGGCCGGCGTCCGCCGGCGCCGCGCTCTTGGCCTTCTCCTCGGCGTGACGCCGGGTCTCCCCCGCCGTCGCCTTCCGGGCTCGTCCTCGCTTCTTCGTCATCGGCACGAAACTCCCAGGATCACGCGACGCGGTGTCGCTGAATCAACTCCTCGTAGATCTCCAGATGACGCTGGGCGAGGCGGGCGTTGCTCCAGCGCTCCACGACACGTCTTCGCCCCTCCACACCCAACGTCCGAAGGTCGGGCCGTTCCAGGAGGGCCGCCACCACCCGGGCGAGATCCGCCGGGTCGCCGGGGCGGAAGAGCGCACCCACCTCGGCGTCCACGATCTCCGGCAACCCACCCACGTTCGACGCGGCCACCGGCAGCTCGCACGCCATCGACTCCAGGGCTGCCACCGACGTGGCCTCCATGAGGGACGGGAACACGGCCAGCTCCGCCGAGGACAGGAGCCCGGGCATCTCGGCGTTCGGCCGGGCTCCCAGGAAGACGACGTGGTCGGTCACGCCGAGCTCCCCTGCCAGTGCCTCCAACCGGGGGCGCTCGGGTCCGTCGCCGACCAGGACCGCCTCCACGTCGAGGCGCTCGGCCAGCAACGGGAGCGCCCGAACGAAGTGCTCCACCCCGTTCTTCGGGAACAGGCGACGCGGTACGATGAGGCGCCGCCGCCCTACCGCAGGCGGGGGCAACGTCGGTTGGACCCGCCGAAACACGCTGGTCTCCACCCCGTTCGTGAGCGCCTCCACGTGAGTTCCGGGGGCGACCGCCTCCGCCACCTTCGCAATCTCCGTGCTGGCCGCGAGGTTGTGGTCACCCGCCTGGACGAATCGCCGCAGGACCGGACGCCACAACGGAGAATCGGCGCGCTTCAGGAAATGACTACTGTGATACGTGGTGACCAGAGGCGCTCGCCGCACGCGGCGAGCCGCCATCCCCGGAAGCACCGAGGCGATGTCCTGTGCGTGGAGCACGTCGGCCCTTCGGGCGAGGTCCCGGAATCGTGGGATCGATCCGAGGGCAAACGCCGCCCACCCGGGCGTGTTGCGAGCCGGCATCCAGGCACGCCAGACATCGATGCCGTCCACGTCCTCGTGGGGGGCGAGGCCCGGCAGGGACAACGCCGTCAGGACGGTCACCGGATGCCCGCGCTCGATGAGCGCGCGGCACAGGTAGTAGATGTGGCTCTCCATTCCGCCCACCTCCGGCGGAAAGTAGACGCAGTGCATCAGGATGTTCAGGCGTCGCCCCCTTCGGCGTCGCGGTCCCCTGCCGCCACCTCATCCGGGCCCGCCCAGTCCGAGAGTCGTCTCGATCCGCCCAGCAGGTCTGCAGCCAGTATGTCCGCGATCCGCTCCCCCGCCATGCCGTCTCCGTAGGGGTTCGGCAACGGGGACGCCTCGATCCTCTCCAGCGCCGCCAGGCTGCGACGGAGGATCCGAGCCCGATCCGTCCCCACGAGCTCCGCGACGCCCGCGTCGATGCCCTCCGGCCGCTCCGTGACCTCCCGGAGCACGAGTACGGGCACACCGAAGGTGGGAGCCTCCTCCTGGATGCCTCCGGAATCCGTCAGGACGAGCGCGCTCCGCTGAAGCCCCGTCACCAGGTCGAGATAGTCGAGAGGATCCGTGAGGTGGACACGAGGGTGACCGGACAGCAGCTCCGCTGCCGGAACCCGCACGTTGGGGTTGGGGTGCACGGGATAGATCACCTCGATGTCGTCCCGGGCGTCGGCGAGCTCTCGAACCGCTCCGAAGACCTCGCGAATCGGCTCCCCGAAGGACTCGCGCCGATGGGCCGTGAGGAGGACCAGACGCCGCTTCCCGGAGAGCACCGAGGCCAGCGCATCGTTCTTTACCGTGCGGTCGGTCCGGGATACGGCCAGCAGCGCGTCGACGACCGTGTTTCCCGTCACCTGGACGTGGGCGGGGCTCACCCCCTCGGCCAGCAGCGCGTCCCGAGCACGGATCGTGGGAGCGAAGTAGAAGTCCGTGAGGACGTCGCACAGGCGGCGGAAGATCTCCTCGGGAAAGGGAGCCCACTTGTCGTGGCTCCGTAGCCCAGCCTCGACGTGCCCGACGCGGACGCCTTCGAAGAAGGCCACGAGGGCCCCCACGAAGACGGTCGCCGTGTCTCCCTGGACCAGGAGCACGTCCGGTCGGTACGCCCGGACAACCTCCCGCACGCCCTCCAGCGCGCCGTGCACCACGTCGTAGAGGGTCTGGCCCTCCTTCATGATGCCCAGGTCGTAGTCGGGTTTCATGCGGAAGGCGTCCAGGACCTGGTCGACCAGCGTCGTGTGCTGTCCCGTGAGGCACACCCGCGTCTCAAGGTCCGGAGCGTACGCGCGCAACGCATCCCATACCGGGGCCATCTTGATGGCCTCCGGACGAGTGCCCACCACGACGAGCACACGCGCGCGCGGCTCGGTCATCGGCTCTTCCGGCGCAGGTCTTCCAGCTCGTGACGGACCTGCGCGACCTGCTCGGACACCAAGCCAAAGCCCACCAGCAGAAAGCCCACCGTCTCCATGAGCATGACGAGCGTGAGGATCGGGCGATATCCCATGGGCGGAACGTACGGCGTGAAGCCCAGGAGCGGGTGAATGAACCGCAGGTAGACCGCCACGAGCCCCACGAGGAAACCCAGCGCACCGACGGCGATCCCCGACGCACCGAACAGGAGGAGCGGCTTCTTCGAGAACTGGATGAGGAACCACACCGACAGCAAGTCCATTACGCCGATGACGATGCGGAACCGCCCGCTGAACTTGGGCTCCCCCGCCCTTCTCGGGAGCAGCTCGATGTCGATCTCCGTGGCGCGGTAGCCGCGGTTGTGCGCCAGCACCACGAAGAACCGGTGCCAATCATGCCTGAGGAAGAGGCCGTCCAGGATCTCCCGGCGGAAGGCTTTCATGGAGTTCAGGTCCGACACCGGGACTTTGAAGATCCGTCGCGACAGACGGTTGTACACCGACGACACGCCCCGCTTGTCGTAGGCTCCCACCTTGCGCCCCGTGACGATGTCCCAGCCCTCCTGGAGCTTGGCGAGAAAGCGCGGGATCTCGTCGGGGCGGTGCTGCAAGTCGGCGTCGAAGAGGACCAGATAGGTCCGCTCGGTGGCAGTCGCGGCGGTGAGCATCGCCTCGGTCTTGCCCAGGTTCCGGCGATGGTGGAGGACGCGCAAGGCGGGCCATCCGGCGGCCTCCTCGACCACCGCGGCCGCGGTTCCGTCCGTGGAGCCGTCGTCCACGACGAGCACCTCCCCGCCCAGGCCGTACCGCTCGAAGGCCGCCCGGAGCTCCCTCACGAGGTCCGCCGCCACGGGGGCCTCGTTGAAGGCGGGCACCACCACCGCAAAGTCGCGGCGCATCGTGTCCGACAGGCTCGTCGCGGCCTCGCGAGCGGCCGCGAGCATCGATTCTTCGCCTGGCGCAGCTCCCTGGATGGAACTCGACTCCTCCATGATCACACCCGCTTGCGCATGCGTGCCGGAAGGATTCCCAACTGGTCACGATATTTGGCCACCGTGCGCCGCGCGATGTTCACGCCGTCGGCCTTCAGCAGCTTGACGATGGCCTGGTCGGTGAGCGGCTTGTGGACGTCCTCGTCGCTCACCAGGCTCTTGATCTTGTCCCGGACCCCTCGGGCGGAGATGTCCTCGCCGCTGGTGGTGGACAGCCCGCTCGAGAAGAAGTACTTGAGGCTGAACACGCCCCTGGGAGTCTGCACGTACTTCTGGTTCGTCACCCGCGACACCGTCGACTCGTGCATCTCGATGTGGTCGGCGACCTCCCTCAGGGTGAGCGGCTTGAGGTACTGGACACCTTTCTCGAAGAAGTCGCGCTGCCGATCGACGATGAAGTTCATGACCTTGAGCATGGTCTGTCGACGCTGCTCGATGGCCTGGATCATCCAGTTGGCGGAATTGAGCTTGCTGGCGATGAAGTCCCGGTTCTCGCCCGTGAACTTCGAGCGCTCCTTGGCGACCTCGCGATACGCCTTGGAGATGCGAAGCCGCGGCAAGCTGGTGTCATTCACGAACACGTGATACTCGTCGTCGATCTTCTCCACGAACAGGTCGGGCACCACGTACTGCTCTGGCTCGGCGGAGTATTGGAGGCCCGGCTTCGGGTCGAGCTGGCTGATCTCGTCCGCAGCATCCTGCACCTCCTTGGGGGAGAGGCCCAGGGCCCGGGCAATGTCGTTCATACGCCGGTTGATGAGGGCGTCGAAGTGCTCGTCGACGATGGCGTAGGGAACCGTCCCATCCAGCTTCTTCTGGCGAAGCTGGATGAGGATGGACTCGCGCACGTCACGGGCGCCGACGCCGGGAGGGTCCATGGCCTGGATGACGGTGAGCATCGCCTCGGCCTCGGGCACTTCGTAGGGCCGGAACAGGATCTCGATCTCCTGCAGCTCGGCCTCCCGCTCCTCGTCGTCGAGCTCCTGGGCATTCTTCTCGGCAACCGGGCGCACTTCCTCGAGCCAGTCGTTCACCCCCTTGACCACGTCGTCCAGGGTGCAGGTGAGGGTCCCGTAGTCATCGATGTTCCCGATGATCTCCTCGCACAGGCGCACTTCCCGCTCCGACAGGGAGAGCATCGAGAGCTGCTCGTGGAGGTGATCGTGCAGATTGCGGCTCTCCACGGGAGTCGGCTCGAAGTACTCCTTCTGCTCGTACTCGGCGCGCCTACCGCCCACGTCGAAGCCTTCGAGGAGGATCTCCTCCCAATCCACTTCGTCGCTTGCCGGCTCGTCCTTGGAGTCCTCCTTGAGCTCCACCTCCTTCTGGTCGTCGGCCTCCACCAGCTCCAGAGCCGGGTTCTCCGTCAGC
Source organism: Gemmatimonadota bacterium (assembly GCA_022340755.1). Classification (GTDB taxonomy): domain Bacteria; phylum Gemmatimonadota; class Gemmatimonadetes; order Longimicrobiales; family Gaopeijiaceae; genus SZUA-318. The sequence continues at coordinate 3,646 of JAJDNI010000033.1, read as the reverse complement.
TGCTCCTGCAGATGCAGCTCCAGGTCCTGCAGGGGCATGTAGAGCAACTCCATCGCCTGGTACAGGCGAGGGTTGATCCGCATCTCCTGCCGGAGCTGTGCGCTCTGGTAGAGCTTGGTGTTGAACGGACTCATGAAGCTCCCGACGGCTCTGTGCTCAGGTCCCGGCGCCGGCAGCCGCCGGCTCCGGCCTGGAGTACCGACCCCTCATGCGCTGCGTCAGGGTCGGCCCCAGGTAGATCTCGGCCACTTCCTCGTTCCACACCAACTCGGAGACGGTGCCGCTCACGCGTATCCGCCCTTCGTACATGATGAACGCCCGGTCCACGATCTCCAGGGTCTGCTCCACGTTGTGGTCTGAAATGATGGCGCCGATGCCCCGGCTCTTGAGCCCGCGCACGATCTGCTGAATGTCGTTCACCGCGATGGGATCGATACCGGCGAAGGGCTCGTCCAGAAGCATGAACTTCGGCCGCTGCACCAAGGCCCTGGTGATCTCCAGACGACGCCGCTCACCACCCGACAGGGAGTAGGCCTTGTGGCCCCTCAGGTGGCTGATGGAAAGCTCGTCCAGCAACTGCTCCAGGCGTTCCCTCTCCTCCTTCTTCGGGAGCTTGAGCGTCTCGAGGATGGCCTTGACGTTCTCCTCCACGGTGAGCTTCCGGAAGATCGAAGGCTCTTGTGCAAGATAGCCGACACCCATGCGCGCGCGCTTGTACATCGGCACCGAGGTCAGGTCTTCGTCGTCGAGGAAGACCCGGCCCTCGTTCGGGGGGATGAGCCCCACCATCATGTAGAAGGTGGTGGTCTTCCCTGCCCCGTTCGGCCCGAGGAGACCCACGATCTCCCCCTGGGTGACGGCGATGTCCACCTCGCTCACGACACGACGGCGCCGGTAGATCTTCGTCAGGCCTTCCGCCCGCAGCACGCTGCCGGCGTCCTCCGGCGCGAGAGCGGAGCTCACCTTGAACGTGGCCGCCCTCTCGGCTTCCACGCGGACCACCGCGGCATCGAGGACGCCCACGGTCTGGTCCCGGTTCTCGGCGAGCCCCTCGCAGAGGCCCGGGTCGAGGACCAGAGCCTGCCAGGCGTGTCCTTCCCCCTCCCGGCGCGCGATGCCCGCCTGCTCCAGGCGGGCGATGACGCGCTCCTCGAGGAACACGGTGAAGGCATCACCCTCGGCGTGGAGCATGGAAGCGCCATGGCTCCCCAGCTCCTCGGAGAGCTCCTCTACGGCGTCCCGAACCGACGCCACCCACACACCCCGTTCCGCCCGTCCCGACTCGTCGGTGCGCCGGATGAGCTCCCTGAGCCCAACGGCCAGCGACAGATCGTGGCCTCGTAGCTGCTCCGCGAATCGAGTGAGATCGTCCCGCGTCACCTCTGCCTCCTCCGTCTTCGTCCACGTTCGCGCTCCCGGCTCACCGGGTGGGCGACCCCCTTGTCTTCACTCCGCCCGGCCGGTTCGGACCCACCACTGCGAGGCTTGGGCCTGGAACGCACGATGCTCGTGTCGGAGCTCACCTGCGTGCCGGCGCTCTTCGCCGTATCGGGACTCGTGATGGTGTCCTTCGCCGCGTGGCCCAGTGGCTCCAGATGCCATCCCGTGGGCCCCTCGACCTCCATGTGGTCGACCTGGCCGGAGTCGAGGACAATCGTGATGGTGGTGCCCAACACGTAATGGATCGCCGGTGGATCGACGCCCGGACGTGCGGTGCTGTCCGAAGGCAGGATCCGATACAGGCTGCTCGCGTCGCCCTGGGCCACCAGGCGATCCAGGTCATAGTGCGCCGAGTCGGTCGGTTGGTCGGGCCGCGGCTCTACCTTCACGAAAGTGACCACCAGCGTGTCTCCCTCGATCCAATCCTTGCGCGCGACTTCGGGAAGCTCCGGCACGTTGAGGGAATCTCCCGCGGACGACTCCCCCCGTGCCGCTCCCACCGCATACATCTTGTCCAGAACCTGTCCGGGCGCTCGAACGTCCAACGAATCTGCGCTGAGCCGGAACTTGTCCGAGACCGCTACGGGTCGCTCCAGGTCGGCGGAATCCTGCACCTGCGCCTGACCCTCCGGCCAGATCGGGGTGGCCACCAGGCGATCCATGGCGCCGTTCGTGACGAATACCGAGATGGTCGGGGCGGTCATCCGCAGCTGTTCGCCGGTGAGGACCGCGTCGTGGACGGCTCGGACCCGGCTGATCTCCCCTCCCGGCAGCGACAGGTTCACTGTTCGCCCCGACAGGTCGTAGCCGGAGCTCTCCACCCTGGCCGCGCCGTTGAGCAGGATGTGCCCCGCGCCCTGGTCGTAGACCGCCGTGTCGGAAAACGCATGCAGCGAGTCGCGCTCGATGCTCACGTTCCCGGTGGCCGTAAAGGCCGAATCTCCGTGAAGCTCGAGTCGATTGGCGTCCACGACGTAGGGGGTCTGAAGGGTGTCCGGCGGGGCTGCGCGCGTGGTGTCTTCGGCGACCCCCGTCGTGTCGGGCCCCGCTCTCGGTGGGGCTGCGCGCGTAGTGTCCCCGGCGACCCCCGCGGTGTCGGGCCTCGCTCTCGGTGGGACTGCGCGCGTAGTGTCCCCGGCGGACACGGCCGTGTCGCCGGGCGCTGCACGGGTAGTGTCGGGGCGGACGGTGGTATCCGGCATCACCGCGCGGGTGGTGTCCCCGGCCGACACGGCGGTGTCTGCGGGAAGTGCCCGGGTCGTGTCCGGGCGGACGGTGGTATCCGGCACGGCCACACCGGTATCGGGACGCACTTCGGCAGGTCTTGCCGGTCCCTCCGGCACGGCTGTCGTATCCGTCGCGAGTGTATCCGTCGCGAGCGTATCCGCGGATGCCGTGTCCCGGGCTGGGCGCATGTAGAGGAGCGCCCTGGGCCGCACCCCGTCCGGACCGGTGGTCACCGTCATCTGCTCGACGGGCCGGGTGCTGGTCTGCCGCAGGTACTCGAGAGACCCGTTCTCGATGACCGAGCCCCGCACGGTATCCCGGACGAAGAGGTTCCCGTGGGCCTGGAGCCGCGCCAGCCGGCTGAAGTAGCGCGCGTCGTCGGCCCGCAGCTCACGGGTCTGGTCCACGAACCGGACGTGACCGATGAGATGAGACATGTTCTGTGCCGAGAAGCTCTCCGCGGAGTCGGCCCAGATCTGCACTCCGTCACCGCACACGAAGTGGGGATGCCCCACCCACGTGATGCGCCCACCCTGCGGAATCTCCTGGGAGTGGAAGTCCCCCGTGCCCGACCCGAACCGGCACCCCGTCTGAGCCGCCGAGCGGCCCGGAGCCACCCCTGCTATCGCCAAGACGATCACGGCGGCGGGGCCCAGGGACCGGAGGAGCGAACGGCAGGGCATCGTGACGGACTCAGAAGACGATGTCGCCGCCGCCCCGGATGTTCCGGATGCGGACGTTCTTGAACTCGAGGTCCGACTCGAACGACGAGCCGCGGGTCACCGCCCCGTTACGCAGTGTCTGGACGGTGGCCGAGTCACTCCAGATGCGGTCACGGTCGGGGTCGTAGTTCAACTCCGCCGACTCGATCTTGCGGCCGTCCGCGGCAACCACCAGGACGACGTGCCCCCGGGCGAGCATGCGCTGCGTGCGCTGGTTCAACCGACCACTGTCCGCCGTGACCGTGGCGCGGTCCCGG
>JAJDNI010000002.1 GCA_022340755.1 Gemmatimonadota bacterium | reverse complement strand
CGGCTTTGCGGGTGATCGACGATGACCATCGCCATGTGGCTGCCCCTTTGCGTCGGAGTGTCGGAGAGGCGCCCGGCCCGGCATCCTCTCGCGTTCCGCCGGCGCCGCCTGCCCTGTCGTCTCGCTGGAAAGGTCGCATAGCACAGGGTGTATGTGAAATATATATTTCGTCTCGTTTTCATAGCTGATAGCTATGGAACGCACGTGTCGGGGTCGAACGCCGTTCCCCTTCCTCCACCGCGGGATATAGCCGTGGCCTTGAGCTATCGCCGACTCTACTACTTTCGAACGGTGGCGCACGAAGGGAGCATGACCGCGGCGGCGGAAGCACTGCACGTGAGCCAGCCGTCGATCAGCGTGCAGATCCAGAAGCTGGAGAAGGCGCTTGGGTATCGGCTCTTCGACCGCAGCGGGCGGGCGTTGACGCTGACAGCGGAAGGGCGCGTGGTGCTCGATTACGCGGATGAGGTCTTCCGGCTGATGCGGGAGCTGGAAGAGACCGTCCGCGGCGGACTGGGGGGACGGCCTCTGCGGCTCGTGGTGGGGCTTTCAGCGGCGTTGCCGAACCTCGTCGCCGTCCAGCTCCTGGAGCCGGCGTTCGCGGCGGAGGGCCCGGTCCGGCTGATTCTCCGGGAAGAGGCCACGGATCGGCTGATGTCGGAGCTGTCCACGCAGGGGGTGGACCTGGTGCTGGCGGACATGCCGATCCCGCAGCACGTGAGTGTGCGAGCGTTCAACCACCCGCTTGGATCGAGTCCCATCGATGTCTTCGGCCCGCCCCTGCTGGCTGACGAGGCGCTCGAGGACTTCCCCCGCAGCTTGGACGGTCTACCCTTTCTGCTCCCTGGAGACGGCAACGCGCTCCGGCGCTCCATCGAAGAGTGGTTCGCCAGGAACGCAATCCAGCCGCGGATCGTGGCCGAGGTGGAGGACATCGACCTGATCAACGTGCTGGCCGAAGAGGGGGCCGGGATGTTCGCGGCGCCCGCCATCATCGGCGACGACCTTCGCGTGCGCTTCGCCCTCGAACGGATCGGCCGGGCCCGAGGTATCAGCCAGCCGTTCTTCGCCATCACGGTGGACCGCCGGTTGAAGCATCCCCTGGTGGCGGCCATCACCGAGTCCGCTCGGAGACAGCTCGCCGCAGCCATAGCCGTGGAAGAGCCGGAGGCGTAGCGGAGGGTGGATTGGCCTTGTTCCCGACCCTGGCCTGTGGGAGCTTTCGGAAGCTCATCCGACGGGGCCTCGCCGCTGTCGGATCTGGCGACCACCACCGGCCCGCGCGGGCGCCATGAACATCCCCCTGCTTGCGGATGTCGTCATCCTCCTGTGCGTGTCCCTGGGTGTTCTCTACCTATCCCACGCAGTGCGCATCCCTCCCGTCGTCGGCTTCCTTCTGACGGGCGTTCTCCTGGGCCCCCACGGCCTCGCGCTCGTACGCAGCGTGCACGAGGTGGACCAGTTGGCGGAGATCGGCGTCATCCTCGTCCTCTTCGCCATCGGTCTGGAGTTCTCGCTCGGGGACCTGGCACGCATGCGCCGGACCGTGCTCCTCGGGGGAACGCTCCAGGTCGTCGGCATCATGGCCGCGGTGTCCGCCGCCCTGTCCTTCGGGGGGATGCCGTGGCGCCGGTCCCTCCTTCTCGGGATGATGGCGTCCCTGTCCAGCACCGCAATCGTCCTGCGCTTGCTCCAGGAACGCGCGGAGGAGGACGCCCCCCACGGGCGAGTAGCCCTGGGTATCCTCGTCTACCAGGACCTGATGATCGTGCCGATGACGCTCCTCCTTCCCGTGCTGACGGGTGAGGGAGGTGGCACGGCTTCAGCCCTCGCTCGGTTCGGCGCGAAGGCGGCGGTGGTCCTCGTGGTCGTCCTGGTTCTTGCCCGCTTCGTCGTGCCCCCTCTCCTGCGCAGGGTGGTGGGAACACGGAGCCGGGACATGTTCCTCCTGGCAGTCGTGGCGCTTTGTCTGCTCGTCGCGTGGATCAGCGCCGCAGCCGGCCTCTCCCTCGCGCTTGGCGCCTTCCTCGCCGGTCTGGTCGTGTCCGAATCGGAATACAGTCATCAAGCCATGGCTGATATCCTGCCGTTCCGGAACCTGTTCGCGTCCTTCTTTTTCGTCTCGATCGGCATGCTCCTCGACGTTCGCGTCATGGTGGCTTCCCCGGGAGTCGCCCTCGGGGTAGCGGCCGGCATCATCCTCGTGAAGAGTGTCGTATCCGGGGCGGCGACCCTGGTCCTGGGGTTCTCCATTCGGACGGCGATCCTCGTCGGACTCGCGCTGAGCCAGGTCGGGGAGTTCTCGTTCATCCTCGCGGGAAGCGGCATCTCACGAGGTCTCCTCTTACCGGAAGTCTATCAGTGGTTCCTGGTGGGGGCGGTGATCTCCATCGGAGCCACACCGTTCCTGCTGTCGCTGGCGCCACGGCTCATCGACCGGACGCTCCGACTGCCCCTCCCGTCCCGCCTGAGAGACGGCACCGGGGCGTATGGACCCTCGCGGCAGGAGGGACTGAGGGACCATGTCATCGTCGTCGGCTTCGGGGTCAACGGAAGCAACGTGGCCAGGGCGGCTACGGTGGCGCGCATCCCATTCGTGGCGGTGGACATGAACCCCGCCACGGTTCGAGACGAAGTCGCCCGCGGCGTCAACATCCAGTTCGGAGACGCCTCGCAACCGGCAGTGCTCGAACGCGCCGGCATCGGTCGGGCGCGGGTGCTGGTCGTCGCGATCTCGGACGCCGCGGCCACACGCCGGGTCGTGGGCCTCGCGCGCGTGCTGAACCCCGCCTGTCGCGTCATCGCACGCACGCGATACCTGCGCGAGGTCGAGCCACTGCGGTCGGCGGGAGCACACCGCGTCATCCCCGAGGAGATGGAGACCTCCCTCGAGATCGTGGCCCGGGTGCTGGCCAGCTATCTGGTGCCTCGGCAAGACGTCGAGACCTTCCTCGAGGAGGTGCGCGCGGGGGGATACGAGATGCTCCGTTCCCGACCGGCGGCATCCGGTACGATCGAAGACCTCGAGGCCGCGCTCTCCGACATACAGATCTCCTCACTCCGCGTGCAAGACGGGTCGGCCCTGGCCGGTCTCCGTCTCGATGAAACCGACCTGAGGAAGCTCTACGGCCTCACGGTGGTGGCCATCCGTCGGGCCGATGGGGTGATCCAGAATCCCGGTGCCGACGCTGTCGTGCAGACCGGGGACATCCTCATCGTCCTGGGGCTCAACGAGGAGGTCAATGCAGCCTCACACCTCTTC
>JAJDNI010000308.1 GCA_022340755.1 Gemmatimonadota bacterium | reverse complement strand
GGGGAAAGGGAGTCGTGGACTCACGGCGCGAGGGCGTCAACGTGTACTACTGCCTCGTCGAGCCGAAGGTCTATCACATCCTGACCTGCATCCGGGACTGCTGCGACGACGACGGGCAGTCCTGAGGGGGCCTCGGCGCCTCGCGGACCTCGCCACCGGAGCGGTCTCCGGGGCCTTGCCCCTTGCGCCGGAGCGCCGACAGACGTAGATAAGGGCCCGACATTTGAAAAGAACGATAATTAGATAAGATAAACTTCAGGTCCCAAGTCGAGCGAAAACGTCAGCGCCTTCGTGGCCTCATAGATCACGTTCATCCACGGGAAGCCAACGATGACGGACCAGGCAGGCAGCCTCCCCGCCGCCGATCAAACGCTCGACTGCAAGGGCATGCTGTGCCCTCTTCCGGTAGTGAAGGTCTCCAAGGCCATGAAGGAGCTCCCCGCGGGGAACGTGCTTCTCCTGTTGGCCACCGATCCGGGATCCCGTCCCGACATGACCGCCTGGAGCAAGCGCACCGGGAACCCCATCGTCCACCAGGACGAGGAGGGCCCGGTGTTTCGTTTCTGGATCCAGCGCGCCGGCTGAAGGCGCGTCATGGCTAGCGTGATCTACGTCCAGACCAACGGCGTCGAAGCGCCCCGGCGCTCCGCCACCCCCATCTACCTGGCGTCCACCGCGGCCGCCATGGACTGCGAGGTGGGGATCTACTTCACCATCGACGGCTGCACGCTGCTCGAGAAGGGCGTGGCCGAGAGCTTCATCGTCCCCAAGCACGACGGGACCGGCGCCCCGCTCTCGACGTTCATCACCCAGGCACTCGACCTGGGCGTCGAGTTCTACGTCTGCCAGCCCAGCCTGGATCTGCACGGGCTGAAACACGACGACCTCATCGACGGCGTGCGGATGATCGGTGGCGCCGCGTTCAACGACATGGCACTGGAGGCGGACCAGGTCATCTGCTTCTGACCCTCCCCCTTCCTCCACATAGATCGAAGTCAACGAAGTCGACTCTCGCACAGCCTTCGGGTCGGGCGGGGAGTCGGATGTGCCCTTGCCTCCCCGGGGGCGGGGCCGCTCGCACGTGTCGAACGCGGATGGACATCGATGACGCTGGCCCCGAACAGCTATACCGAGATTCCGTACGAGGAAAAGAAGCGCCTCTTCGACGAGATGCGCGCCGACCCCCGCTATCAGGACCATCTGTACGGGTGCTATGAATGCGGCATCTGCGTGGCTGCATGCCCGTCGGCGCGCTTCTACGACTTCTCGCCCCGGAAGATCGCCCAGGCGCTGGCCCGTCAGGACGTCGAGCTCATCTACGAGCAGCTCAACGACGACATCTGGAACTGCTCCCAGTGCTTCTCGTGCACCCGATGCCCCCGAGGGAACAACCCCGGGGGCCTCATCACGGTGATGCGCGAGGTGGCGGTCAACAACGGGCTGGGTTCCGCCCGGGATGCCCTGGAGGGCTACGGGCGGGTCGTCTACAAGATCATGGGCACGGGCACGCAGGTGTCGCCGGACATGCTGCAGCCCAACGCCTTCCCCGATTGGGGTCCCCACGTGAAGGAGATCTCCGACCACCTGGACGTGTGGCGACGGGCGCTCCCGCCGGAGACGCTGCACACCACTACCACCGCATGGCAGGTGGACGACCGCACGATCACCGAGCTGTACTTCATCTGGCACGCCACCGGCGTCATGGAGATGATCGAGGAGGTGGACGAAGGCCTCTACGAGATCCTCAACGACGTCATGGAAGACGTGCTGGAAGACGCCGGCTTCGACGACCTGTAGCCGGAACCGAGAGGAGCTTAGAGATGTCCAAGATCCCCCTGCCCATCGTACAGGAGCGCCGCGAGCGCCAGCGCCCCGCGACGCCTCCCACAGAGGATATCCGCGAGAAGGTCTTCGAGATCGAGGACGCCGGCGAGTGGACGGTGCACCGCGTACCGGAGCCGTACACCGAGGTGACCACCAAGTACGGACGCACGAAGAAGATCCCCCACCAGGGTCTGTGGCATCACAAGTCGTGCGGACAGTGCGGCCACATCCCCGGATACTCCACGGCAATCTTCTGGCTCATGCGAAAGCTGGGCTTCGAGTACGACGATCCGAAGGATCAGACGTCGTGCACGGCGTGGAACTACTACGCGTCCGCCACGTCCAACTCCGCTGCCCAGGCTGCCGTGGCCATGCGCAACTTCGGCGCGGCGTACGAGTCGGAGCACTTCCCCCTCATCCATTGCGGTACGTCCTACGGCCATTACAAGGACGTGCGAGAGGAGCTGGTGGCCCACCCGCACCTGCGTGCCAAGGTCCGCTCCATCCTGGACAAGCTGGGCCGTCCCTTCGTCATGCCCGAGGAGATCGTCCACTACTCGGAGTGGGTGTACGCCATGCGCCACGAGTTCGCGGCGCGCCAGGTGCTGGACCTCTCGGAGATCACGGCGACGGTCCACCCGGCCTGCCACTACCACAAGCTGGTGGTGGAGGACGCCATCTACGATCCCGACATCTACGGCGGCCAGCGCACGGCGGTGGTCACGGCGGTGGCCCAGGCCCTGGGCGCCGAGGTGGCGGACTACTCCACGTGGTTCGACTGCTGTGGCTTCGGCTTCCGCCACATCCTCGTGCAGCGCGACTTCACCCGCTCTTTCGCCACGCAGCGGAAGATCGAGGTGATGGTGGACGAGGCGAACCCGGACGTGGTGCTGACCCACGACACGGGGTGCGTCACCACGCTGGACCAGAGCCAGTTCTCCGGGAAGGCGCACGGGCGGAAGGTGGGCGTGCCCGTGATGTCCGAGGCCCAGTTCGCGGCCCTGGCCATGGGCGCCCACCCCTACAAGGTCTGCCAGCTCCATTGGCACAACACCGAGAACCGGCCGCTGCTGGAGAAGATGGGCATCGACTGGAAGGAGCGGTGGCGGGAGTTCGAGGACGAGCTGAAGCAGCTGGAGTCCGGCGAGAAGGAGTACGTCACCTGGGACGACGTGGACGCCGAGCCGGTGGCCACGGGCTCGGACAGCTGACTCCCCGGGGTCCGCGGAGCGACGCGAGAGTGCACGAGGCGCAACGACAGACGGAGACGAAACGGTGAGCGACGCTGTACTGGTGATCGGCGGTGGCCCGGCGGGGATGGAAGCCGCCCGGAGCGTGGCGGATCTGGGAAGCCGGGTGGTCATGGTCGAGAAGCGGGACCGCCTGGGCGGCACCCCCGACGAGGCCGGCTATGCTGCGCTGACGCCGAGCTTCGAGTCGGCGGAAGAGGCCCTGGATCGCATGCGGGCGGGGGTCGTCGACCGACCGGAGGTGACCCTTCATCTGGGCTCCACCGTGGTGGAGGCTTCCGGCGAGGCGGGGTCGTTCTCGGTGACGCTCCAGAACGCCAAGGGCGAGCGTGTCACCGAGGAAGTGGGCGCGGTCATCCTGGCCACCGGGTTCCAGCACTTCGATCCCGGGCGCGAGACCCAGATGTACGGCTACTACGAGCACGAGGACGTCATCACCCTCGTGGACGCCGAGAAGATGCTCAAGGCCCACGAGTTCGTGCGCCCGTCCACCGGCGAAAAGCCCCGGAACGTGGCGTTCATCCAGTGCGTGGGATCCCGGGACCGGCGCATCGGCAATGAGTACTGCTCCAAGGTGTGCTGCGGCATCTCCTCGAAGCAGGCCATCGAGGTGCGTCGCCTGGTTCCCGATGCCAAGGTCTACATCTTCTACATCGACATGCGGATGTACGGCTACTGGGAGAACCAGATCTACTGGCCCGCCCAGGAGGAGTACAACGTCAACTACATCCGCGGCATCGTCACCGAGGTGGTGAAGAAGGGCGACCGCCTCCTCATGAAGGGCGAGGACACCACCATGGGGCGTCCCATGGAGGTGCTCATGGACGTCATCGTCCTGGCGGTGGGCATGGAGCCGAGCCTGGGGACGCGGAGCATCGCCTCCATCTTCGGGGTGCCCCAGAACAAGTACGGCTTCATCGAGGTGCCGGGCGAGCCTATGGACGCCGTGACCACCGGCGTGTCGGGTATCTATGTCGCCGGTGCCGCGGCGGGCCCCAAGGACCTGGAGGACACGGTGAGCATGGCCGGCGCCGCGGCGGTGAAGGCCGTGGGGCTCCTCCGGGCCAAGGCCAAGGGTGCCGCCTGATGGGCCTCCTGGCCAAGATGCTGGATCCCGGGGTCGGCGCGTCGGGCGTCGGGACCCCGGTGCCGATGCTGGATGCCCCCAGTGCGGTGGAGTTCATGCGCGAGGCCCTCATCAAGATCACCGAGGACGATATCGCGCGCATCGCCCGGGAGGTGGAGGCCAAGCGGGAGCGCATGGTGCCGCGGCTGTCGACGGCGGCCCTGGAACGCGCCGGCGAAGAGGACCTCCTGGAGCTACTGGCGGAGCCCTTCGCGACCCGCCGGCGGCGCCGGGAGATCCTGACGGCCGTCGGCCAGGATACCCTGCGGGAAGCGGTGGTGGATCTCCTCCACGGAACCGGGGCCGAGAACGGCGTTGCCCGGCGCTTCACCGCCTGGGACGCCGCCCTGGAGGCCCTGCACGCTCCGGTCCGCCGGGAGCTGGGCGGCGAGCTGCTGCGCATGCTGTACCCCGAGCGGTATTGGCTCTGGGCCCGGTGGATGTGGAACCCCGCCACCGACACCGGGGCCCTCCCTCTGGTGCTGGTGGGCGACTACGACCTCCACGGTGACAACGCCGGCGCCACCTACATGAAAGTCGGCAAGGCCACCCGGGCCGTCCTGGCGCTGGCCGACGAGCTGGGCTTCTCCCGGATGCGGGCCAACCCCTTCGCCGTGGACGTCTACCTGGGCGGCGTGTACGGCGTCTACCTGTACACCGTGACCCGCCTCCGCATGACCCAGGAATTCAATCGTGTCATCCCCAAGCTCCCCGAGCTCCTCCGGCGCATGTTCGGAGTGCACCACAGGGAGGGTTGAGAGCCTTGTCCGACTTCATGCAGCGAGGCCTGGACAAGGTCCAGGGTGTCACCGAGGTGGAAGAGGCCGTCATCGACGGCATCGACGTTTCCGGCTACTGGAGCCGGATGCTCGAAGAGCGCACCACGCTGGACTTCCCCACCGACGCCCTGGATTGGATCACGGGCCTCGCCGGGGGCGAATCCCTGCGGGACTGCTACCAGTGCGGCAAGTGCATCCCGGTCTGCCCCATCCAGCACGTGGGCGACTACGGCCCGTGGAAGCTCTTCCGCAAGGTGCAGCGGGGGAACGACCTCATGGCCGATCCCGACCTGTGGCTGTGCACCACGTGCGCGAACTGCCTGCGGGTGTGCCCAAAGCAGGTAAACCTGCTGGAGATCATGCCCGCGCTGCGAGAGCAGGCCATCCTCCAGGGCTCCATGCCCGACGAGCTCGGCGAGGTCTTCGCCAACCTCCAGAAGAAGGGGAACCCCCAGGGCGAGTCTCCGCGCAAGCGCGCCAACTGGGCGACGGACGCCGGCGTGGACGTTCCCATCATCTCGGAGCTCGGACGAAAGGTGGACGTGCTCCTCTACGTGTCCGACTACACGTCGTACCACCCCCGGGGCAACGATGCCGCCCGGGCCATGGCCCGGGTCCTCACCACGCTGGGCGTGGACTGGGCCATCCTCGGCAAGGAGGAGAAGAGCGACGGAGACTCGGCCCGGGTAGCCGGTGAGCGTGGCCTCTTCGAGATGCTCGCCGAGCAGAATATCGAAACGCTGTCGAAGTACGAGTTCGACAAGCTCGTGGTCATGGATCCCCACGCCTACAACGCCTTCAAGAACCACTATCCGGCGCTTGGCGGGACCTATGACGTCATGCACTACACGCAGTTCCTGGCCCCCCTGGTGGACCGCATGGAGTTCAAGGACCGGGTGGAGCTGAGCACCACCTTCCACGACCCCTGCTACCTGGGCCGCCACAACGACGAGTACGACGCGCCGCGGAAGCTCCTCGAAGCCATCCCCGGCGTCGAGCTCATCGAGATGCCCCACTACAAGAAGAACGGCTATTGCTGCGGCGGTGGCGGTGGCGGCATGTGGATGGACTCGGTGGTGGATCCCCACGTGAGCGAGCGCTTGAGCGAGCGCCGCGTCCGGGAGGCCGTGGACACCGGGGCGGGCACCCTGGCGGTGTGCTGTCCCTACGAGCCGTCCCGCTTCGAGGACGCCGTGAAGAGCACCGGACACGAAGGACAGCTCGACGTGCGCGACATCATCGAGCTGCTGGATCGAGCCATGCACCCCACGCACTACAACACGTCGGAGGCGGAAGCCGAATGAACATCGCCGTGATCCTCAAGCAGGTCCCCGACCTGGCCGAGGAGCTGGAGATCGCCGACAGCGGCGCCGAGCTGGACCCGGACGAGATCAGCTGGGTCCTCAACGAGTTCGACGACCACGCGCTGGAAGAAGCGCTGCAGCTCAAGGAGGCGACGGGGGGCACGGTGACCGCCGTGGCCCTGGGCGGGGAAGACGTCGCCGACGCCCTCTACACCGCGCTGGCCAAGGGTGCCGACACCGCCCTCAAGGTGGGTGACTTCGAGACGCCGCCCGCCACCCACGCCGCGGCACGCACGCTGGCCGGCGTCCTCGGAGGTCGGGGCTTCGACCTCATCCTCACCGGCGTGCAGGCCATCGACGACGTGGACGGCTGGACGGCGCCGGTGGTGGCGGGATACCTGGGCGTTCCCCACGTGTCCGTGGTCACGCACATCGCCCCGGCGGACGGCGGCGTCACCGTGAACCAGGAGTACGCCGGAGGCGTGGTGGCGGAGCTGGACGTGCACACCCCGGCGGTCCTGGGGGTGCAGGCGGCGCGCGCGGTGCCGCGCTACGCGCCGGTGAGCAAGGTCCGTCAGGCCATGCAGACCTCCACCATCGAAGAGGTGGATGCCGAAGCCGCCGCCGGGACCGGCGTGACGGTGCGCAGGCTCTTCGCCCCCGAGGCCGGAGGCCACGCCGAGATGCTCTCGGGCGGAGCCGACGCGGTGGCCGAGCGCCTGGTGGAGATCCTCAAGGAACGCGGCCTGGTGGGCTGACGCTCCCGGCTTCTCACGACGGAGATACAGGAACATGAGTCAGGACATCTTCACCCTCGTGGAGCACCGGGACGGTCAGGTGACCGAAGGCTCCTTCGAGCTCATCGGAAAGGCCAAGGCCCTGGCGGCCGCGGCCGGCGGCAAGGCCGTCGCCGTGGTGCTGGGCGACGACCTCGGCGCCATCACCGCCCAGCTCGGCGGGGCGGACGCCGTGATCCAGGTGGCTGGCGCCTCGGTGGCGGACTTCACGCCCACGGCCTATGTGGCCGCTGTGTCGGCGCTGCTCCGGGAGCGGGAACCCGCCCTAATGCTCTTCACCGGGAGCGCCGAGGGCATGGACTCCTCCGCGGGCCTGTCGGCGACCCTGGGGCTCCCCCTGGCGGGCTACGCCACCGACGTCTCCAGGGAAGGGGACGCCGCGGTGGTGACCAGCCAGGTCTACGGAGGCAAGCTCATGGCCGAGGCGGTCCTCGAGGGCGCGACGGCTCTGGTGAGCGCCATCGCCGGCGCCTTCCCCGCCGACGCCGGCCGAGGCGACGGCAGCCCCGCGGTGGAGACCGTGGACGCCCCGGCCGCCGACGTCCGGGTGACGTTCCGCCGGCTCATCCACCCCGAGGCCGCAGACGTGGACATCACCAAGGAGGACATCCTGGTGGCCGTGGGCCGCGGCATCGGCGACGCCGACGAGATCGAGATCGTGGAGGAGCTCGCAGAGGCCCTGGGCGGGGCGGTGGCGTGCTCCCGGCCGGTGGTGGACGCCGGCTGGCTGCCCAAGGCACGCCAGGTGGGCAAGTCCGGCCACAAGGTCAAGCCCAAGCTGTACGTCGCCGTGGGCATCAGCGGCGCCCCGGAGCACCTGGAGGGGATGCGCGACGCGGAGCTCATCGTGGCCATCAACTCCGACGCCAAGGCGCCCATCTTCGGCGTGGCCCACTACGGCATCTCCGAGGACCTCTTCGACGTCGTGCCCGCCCTCACCGAGCTCGTGGCCGGCTGAGGCCGGAGACGCAAGCGGAGGAGCCCGAGAGACACCATGGATCAGAGCGTCACCCGCCAGGTCTTCCTCGGCTTCAGCGAGGTCGAGAAAGGCATCTTCTATGCGATGGCCTTCTTCGCCACCGCCGCCTTCATGTGGGGCGTGTGGCTCAAGGTGCGGAAGTACCTGAAAGGCCGGCCGGACCCGCGCTTCAGCAAGCTCGTGGCCCGGCTCCTCTCGGGGGTGGGACGCTCGTACGCCAATACCAGCGTGGGGAAGCGCCACAAGGGAATCGGTGTCACCCACGCCCTCATCATGTGGGGCTTCACCGCGCTCTTCATCGGCACGGCGATCCTCACGGTGGACACTGACATCGTCCCCCTGGTCGGGGAGCAGTGGGCGTTCTTCCACGGCGCCTTCTACCGCTGGTACTCTGTGACCCTGGACGTCATGGGCGTGGGCTTCCTGGCAGGCCTTGCGGTCATGGCGGTGCGCCGCGGCGTGGTCCGGCCCGCCGCCCTGCGCTACGCCCGGGTGGACGTTCCCGAGGGTGAGACCCGGCGGGGCGGCTTCGTTATGGGAGACTGGATCTTCCTGGGGCTCCTCTTCGCCATCGGCGTCACCGGCTACCTGCTCGAGGGACTGCGTATCTCGGGGACGGGTTTCCCTGCCTTCGAGCGCTCGTCCTCTCCGGTAGGCTGGCGGCTCGCCGGCCTCTTCGCCGGCTTCGGCCTGGACGGCGCGTCGGGGCTGCGTGCGCACCAGACCATGTGGTGGACCCACGCCGCCATGGCCCTGGGCTTCGTGGCGTACCTGCCCTACTCCAAGGCCGTCCACGTCGTGGCGGACATGGCCAACCTCGTGTTCAAGGACCCCCAGGTGGGACGGCGCCTGCCCGAGCCCACGGTCCACGTCGAGGGGCACATGGGCACACGGGGGCTGGCGGACTTCACCTGGAAACAGCTCCTGGACTTTGACGCCTGTACGAAGTGCGGTCGCTGTCACCAGGTGTGTCCCGCCCGGGTAGGTGGAGCGCCCCTCTCCCCCCGGGACCTCATCCTGGACCTCCGCCAGCACGCCGACGCCGGACTGGCGTTCCTGGCGCCCGGTCACGAGACCAAACCCGGCCTCGTCTACGGCCTCGCCACCGAGTCGGTGCCCCGGGAGGTCGTGGGCGCCGACACGCTCTGGGCGTGCACCACGTGCCTGGCATGCGTGGAGATCTGCCCGGTAGGCATCGAGCACGTGCCCACCATCGTGGGCATGCGCCGGAATCTCGTGGACGAGGGCGTCCTCGATCCGAACCTCCAGACCGCCCTCATGAACCTGGGCAAGAAGGGGAACTCCTTCGGCAAGTCGGCGCGCCAGCGCCCCAAGTGGGCCAAGGAGCTCCCCTTCGAGATCAAGGACGCCCGTAAGGAGGAGGTGGAGTACCTCTGGTTCGTGGGAGACTTCGCGTCCTTCGACGAGGGCGTTCAGGAGACCACGCGCCGCGTGGCACACGTGTTCCACGAAGCCGGCCTCGATTTCGGCATCCTCTACGACGGCGAGCGCAGCGCCGGAAACGACGTGCGCCGGGTTGGGGAGGAGGGCCTCTTCGAGATGCTCGCGGAGCACAACGTGGAGCAGCTCCAATCGGCGAAGTTCGGGAAGATCGTTACCACCGACCCCCACTCCCTGAACACCCTGCGCAACGAGTACCCGGCGTACGGCGCGACCTACGAGGTCGTGCACTACACGGAGCTCCTGGTGGAGCTGTTCCGGTCCGGCCGCCTCCAGGTGAAGACCCCGGCGCTCCGTCAGGTCACGTATCACGATCCGTGCTACCTGGCGCGATACAACCGCGTCACCGAAGCGCCCCGGGAGCTCATCGGGCTCCTGGGGGCCACCCTGGTGGAGATGCCTCGCCACGGCCTCAATTCCTTCTGTTGCGGGGCCGGCGGCGGCCGGATCTGGATGGACGACTCCGGGCTGAAGGAGCGTCCCTCCGAGAATCGCATCCGGGAGGCGGTGGACCTGGGGCGTGTGACCGACTTCGTCGTGGCGTGTCCCAAGGACCTGGCCATGTTCACCGCTGCGGTGAAGGCCACGGGCCACGAAGCGGTCCTCCAGGTACGCGACGTGGTCGAGCTCGTCCTGGAAGCCACCGGAATCCGGATCGAGGCCGAGGCGGAGGAAGCCGTCGAAGCCGGGGTCGAGGCGTAGACCTCGTCATGAGTCAGACCCCGGACACCCCCATGGCGGTCATGGCCCGCGGACTCGCCCGCCGGATGGCGCAGGTGCGCACGGCAGAGGAGCGCCTTTCTTCTTTCATCTGGAAGGAGGGTGGGCCCGCACACGGCAACCCCGATGGAGTCTCCGACGCGACGTCGTGGGTGGCGCGCGTCCTCCATGTGGCCACGGAGGGCGACAACCACCGACTCCTGAACCTCATCGCGGGCGGAGAGGACGCCACGGTAGGCACCCTCGCCGGGGTGCTGGGCCGGGGGCACACCGAAGTGGCGGATCGCGTGAGCGCCCTCATACAGGCAGGGCTGGTAGCACGGGATCTGGAGAGCGACCGCGTGGGTCTCACCGAGCTCGGCGGGGGCGTGGTGGAGCTCGTGTCGGACGTGGCCGGACGCATAGGCGACAGGGTAGGGGAGAGCGCATGAACTGTCCCTTCTGCCCCCATGACGGCTCGCGCATGGAGATCCACGCCCATCTGGCGGACAAGCACCCCGAGCGCGTGATCCTCGGCCACCACGATGGCCCCAACGACCCCTACTTCGAGATAGGGTGTCCGTGGTGCGAGCAGCAGGCGGTGCAGAGCGTCAACCCCGGCGGGCGCGACCCCGCATTTCTCCAGGAATTCCAGCGAGAAGTACGCCTTGTGGCGTTCGATCTCCTCCTCTACCACCTTCAGGCCGAGCACCCCGAGCACATCGGGCTCGCTCCCTCGACCGCACCCGAGGAGGGCGGCGGCGAGGCCGACCGCACCTGACGGAGGAACAGCCATGGCACAGGTACGGGGCTGCAACATTCCCGAAGACCGGTACTACTGGGTCGAGAAGCACGTGTGGATCATCCGGGACGGCGACGTGGCCACAGTGGGCATCACCGACGTAGCCCAGAACCTCGCCAAGAAAGTCGTTGCGGTGACCCCCAAGAAGGCGGGCAAGGCCATCAAAGCCGGCAAGAGCGTGGCCACGGTGGAGAGCGGCAAGTGGGTAGGCCCGGTGCTCACCCCCGTGGGGGGCGAGGTCGTGGAGGTGAACGCGGCGTTGGCGGGGGATCCGGAGCTGGTGAACCGCGATCCCTACGGGGAGGGCTGGATCGTGCGCCTGAAGCCCGACGACTGGGACGGCGACATGGCGAACATGCCGGAAGGTGCCGCAGCCCTCACGGCATACGAGTCGTTCCTGGCTGCGGAGGGCATCGAATGTGGCAGATGAGGAGGGCGCGCTGAGCATCGCATGGGTATCTGGGCCGGTTGTGAGATTCCCGAGGAGCTCTACTACGACGTGGAGCGCGACGTCTGGGTGCGCCTGCACGAGGACGGCGATGTGACTCTCGGGATGACCGACGCGGCCCAGACCCGCGCGGGGAAGCTCGCACACATCCTCATCAAGAAGGTGGGGAAGCACATCGAGCGCGGCCGCTCGGCGGCTACCGTCGAGAGCGCCAAGTGGGCGGGGCCGCTGCCGTCACCCCTCACGGGGACGGTGGTGGCCAACAACGCCGAGTCGTTCCGGGCGGACGTTCTCGTCGCCAACCGCGACCCCTACGGAGAGGGGTGGGTCGTGCGTCTGGCGCCGGAGCTGTGGGAGGACGAGTCCGCCCACCTGGTAACCGGTGCGGAGGCCGTGGAGCGCTACAGAGAGCGTATCCGCGAAATGGGGATCCACTGCTACCGGTGCGAGGAGTGATGTCCCACCCTATCCGCCTGGTGGACTGTGGGTCGGTCCCCGCGCTGCGCTCGCAGACGGTCTTCCACGCCGTAGCCTACGCCATGACGCCCGAGACCCCGGACACCATCCTGTTGGTCGCGCCGGGGGAGCCGTACGTGTCCGTGGGCTTCCATCAGGACGTGGACAAAGAGGTGGACCTGGATCGGTGCCGAGAGTTGGGTATCCCGGTGATCCGTCGGGAAGTGGGGGGTGGCGCGGTCTACCTGGACGGCAACCAGCTCTTCTGCCAGTGGATCTTCCAACAGGGTCGCCTCCCGGCCATGCTCGAGGATCGATTCGCCCTGTACGTGACCCCCCTCGTGGAGACGTATCGCTCCCTGGGCGTCCAGGCCGAGTACCGGCCCGTGAACGACGTCCATGTGAATGGCCGGAAGATCGGTGGGACGGGAGCCGCCCTCATCGGCTCCGCGGACGTGCTCGTGGGCAGTCTCATGTTCGACTTCGACGTGGACACGATGGCACAGGTGCTGCAGGTGCCTTCGGAGAAGTTCCGTGACAAGGTGCACCAGGGCCTGCGGGAATACATGACCACCCTGCGCCGGGAGCTGGGCACGCCACCGGGGCGCGACGAAGTGGTGCGCGCTTATGTCGATGCCTGCTCGGCAGCGCTGGGCAGAGCGGTGGAGCCGGGACCCCTCACCGCGGCCGAGACGGCAATGGCCGAGGAGCTGGACGGGCGCTTCGCCAGCGACGAGTGGCTCTTCTCGGCGGGTGGGCTGCGGAAGCACGGGGTGAAGATCCACGAGGACGTCCACATCCGGGAAGCCGTGCACAAGGCACCCGGGGGCCTCATCCGCGCCACTGCCCAGCTTCGCCACGGCCGCATTGCGGATGTGGCCTTCACCGGGGATTTCACCCTCCAGCCGGGCTCCCTGGTGGCCTCACTCGAAAGAGAGCTGCGCGGCACACCCCTGGAGGCGGCGCCTGTCGGCGCCTGTATCGACCGGTTCTACGACCGATACCGCCCGCAGTCACCCGGGCTCGAGCCCGGGGACTGGTCGGAGGCTTTGATAAAGCTGGCCGCGTCCCCCGAGACGGGACCCTAGCGCCGAGCCATAGAGCCCAGAGAAGCCGTTTCATCACGGGGTCCTCCGAAGGACCCCCAGGCGGAGGTTGCACCGTGGAAGCCAGCGCACAGCCCGTCGGAGAGCTCAGCGCGGACATGCAGGCCCTGGTCCGCAAGGCCGTGGACGACTACATGGCCGAGAAGGCAGAACAACCCAAGAAGATGGTGATCATCGCCAGCAAGGGAATGCTGGACTGGGCGTATCCGCCGCTCATCCTGGCATCCACCGCTGCCGCCATGGGCTGGGAGGTGGGCATCTTCTTCACCTTCTACGGCCTCAACATCATCCACAAGGACAAGTACGACAAACTGAAGGTCGCGCCCCTGGGGAACCCGGCCATGCCCATGCCGGTGCCCAACCTGGTGGGAGCCATCCCCGGTATGACCCAGGTGGGCACCAAGGTCATGAAGAGCATGTTCAAGGCCCACGGCGTGGCGTCGGTGGAGGACCTCCTGGAGATGTGCATGGATCTGGGGGTGAAGATGATGCCGTGTGGCATGACCATCGAGGTCTTCGGATACGACCACGACGACTTTATGGAGGGCATCGATCCCGTGTGCGGCGCCGCGCACTTCATCGAGTATGCCGCCGACGCGGACGTGGCGCTCTTCGTCTGAGCCTCGACACGAGACCCGCCGCGGCGCCGCCCCCGGGGACCAGCGGGATCGCGCCGCGAACCGGCCGGCCCACCCGACCCAACGCCCTCGTTTCAGGATTGCACAGGAGGACAACCTGCCCGTGTCCGTCGAAGCGTCCGTAGAAGTCCAGCGTGTCCACGACCCGGTGTCCCACCCGCCCAGGTGGGCCAAGGTCATCGACCATTCCCGGTGCATCGGCTGTCACGCCTGCACCACGGCGTGCAAGTCCGAGAACGATGTGCCTCTTTCGGTGACGCGCACGTACGTCAAGTACGTGGACACCGGCACCTTTCCCCAGGCCCGACGCTCCTTTCAGGTAACGCGCTGCAACCAGTGCGAGGACGCGCCGTGTGTCGCCGCGTGTCCCACGGCGGCCATGCACCGGCGCCCCGACGGCATCGTGGACTTCGACAAGTCCATCTGCATCGGCTGCAAGGCGTGCATCGCCGCGTGTCCCTACGACGCCATCTTCATCAATCCCCGAGACCACTCCGCGGAGAAGTGCAACTTCTGTGCGCATCGCTTGGACGTGGGACTCGAGCCGGCGTGCGCGGTCGTGTGCCCCACGCAGGCCATCCTCGTGGGGGACATGAACGACCCCCTGTCCGCGGTGAGCGAGATCATCCACCGGGACGCGGTGAGCGTTCGCCGTCCCGAGAAGGAGACCCACCCCAAGCTCTTCTACAAGGGAGCGGACCAGGTGACGTTGGATCCCCTGGCGGCGCGGCGGCCCGACGGCGGCCTCTTCATGTGGAGTGAGCAGGGCAACGTGCCCCACCAGGTACCGTCGGGCCACCCCGGCCCCTGGAACAACTCGGCGGCGGCAGTGCTCGCCTACGACATGCCACACCGCGCTCCCTGGGACTGGAGGGTAAGCCTCTACACCTTCACGAAGTCCATCGCCTCGGGGGCGTACCTGATGCCCCTCTTCCTGGCCCTCATGGGACTCTTCCCCTACCGCTCCGAGGTGTGGGGGGTGACCGCACCTCTCGTGGCGCTCCTGGCCCTGATGGCCACCGGAGCCCTCCTGGTGTGGGATCTCGAGCACCCGGAGCGCTTCTGGATGGTGCTCTTCCGACCGCAGTGGCGGAGCTGGCTCGTGCGCGGGGGCTTCATCATCACCGCGTACGGTGGCGTCCTGGCCGCTCACCTGGGCCTCACGTGGTACGGCAGGGCGGACCTGACGCCCCCCCTGAAGTGGGCCGGCGGGCCCCTGGCGGTGCTCACTGCCATCTACACCGCGTACCTCTTCGCCCAGTCCAAGGGGCGGGACCTGTGGCAGAGCGCCCTCCTCCCGGCGCACCTGCTCACCCAGGCACTGGCGGCGGGAGGAGCCGTGCTGCTCATGCTGGTCCACGCCGACGCCGAGGCGCGGGCTCCGGTGGTGACCTTCTACGGGATGTTCCTGGCCATCCACCTCCTCCTGGTGTTCGGAGAGGCCACCGTGGGCCACGTCACGGCCCACGCGGCCCTGGCGGCGCGAAACATGACCCGGGGGCGGTGGGCCCCCTTCTTCTGGGGAGGCGTGCTGGCCGCCCTGGCGGCCCTGCCGCTGTCGGCGGGCCATCCGATGCTCAGCGCCTTGGCGGGGCTCGCCGGGCTTCTCGCGTACGAGCACGCCTACGTCCAGGCGGGCCAATCCGTTCCCCTGGCGTGAGGAGCCCGAGATGCCGAAAACGAAGACCGATGCGGACCCGCGCATGGGACGGCGATCCGACGTGAACGAATCAGGAGACCGCGTGGACCTCAGCGAATTGAATCGGCGCGTCTCGGCGGCGCGCGCCGCCACAGAGGCCCGGGGAGAGACGTTCTACCCCGGACCCAGCCTCGTGCACCTGGCGTCCTTCCCACCGAAAGAGCGGTGGAACGACTGGGTGGAGCTCGATTCGAAGTCGTGGCCGAAGCGGGTGGAGAAGCGGAGCATCCTGGTGCCGACGACGTGCTTCAACTGCGAATCAGCCTGCGGCCTCCTGGCCTACGTCGACCGGGACTCCCTCGAGGTCCGCAAGTTCGAGGGTAATCCCGAGCATCCGGGCTCGCGTGGTCGCAACTGCGCCAAGGGGCCGGCGACGCTGAACCAGGTGACAGACCCGGACCGCATCCTCACGCCCCTCAAGCGCGTCGGCGCCCGGGGCGAGGGCCGATGGGAACCGGTCTCGTGGGACGACGCCCTGGACGACATCGCCGGGCGGGTACGCCGCGCTATCCTCGAGGGCCGGCGTCGCGAGATCATGTATCACGTCGGGCGCCCCGGGGAAGACGGGTTCACCGAGCGCATGCTCGCGGCGTGGGGAATCGACGGTCACAACTCCCACACGAACATCTGCTCCAGCGCCGCCCGCGCCGGGTACCATTTCTGGATGGGCATCGACCGTCCCAGCCCGGACCACGCCAACGCCAGGGTCATCCTCCTCGTGAGCAGCCACCTCGAGGCAGGGCACTACTTCAACCCCCACGCCCAGCGCATCATCGAGGCCCGGAAGAACGGCGCCAAGCTCGTCGTCCTGGACACGCGCCTCTCCAACACAGCCACGCACGCCGACCACTGGCTGTCCCCCTATCCCGGATCGGAAGCGGCCATCTTCCTGGCCATCGCCTCGTGGATGATCCGCGAGCGTCGCTACGATCGCGACTTCGTCCGCCGCTGGTGGAACTGGCGCGAATACATGGATGCCGTTCACGGCGAGCCCGATGTCGACTTCGAGCGATTCGAGGAGGTTCTCGAGGATGTCTACGCCGAGTACTCATTCGAGTACGCGGCAGCCGAATCGGGTATCGACGCGGGTAGGTTGCGTGCCGTAGCGGAGTTGGTGGCCTCGGCGGGCACACGCCTCTCCACCCACAACTGGCGCAGTGCCAGCGCGGGAAACCTCGGGGGATGGCAGGTCGCGCGCACACTGTTCCTGCTCAACGCCCTGACGGGCTCCATCGCCACCGAGGGCGGCACCTTCCCGAACGCGTGGAACAAGTTCGTGCCCCGTCCCATTCACCTTCCCGCACGGCACCCCTCGTACTGGAACGAGCTGACCTGGCCACGGGAGTACCCCCTCTCCCTCATGGAGATGTCGTTCCTGCTTCCGCGTATCCTCCGGGAGAGGAACGAGTACCTGGACGTATACATCACCCGCGTCTACAACCCCGTGTGGACCAACCCCGACGGCTTCAGCTGGATGGAGATGCTGAGCGACCCGGAGCGCATCGGGCTGCACATCGCGCTCACGCCGAGCTGGAACGAGAGCGCCTTCTTCGCGGACTATGTGCTTCCCATGGGACACTCATCGGAGCGTCACGACCTCGGCTCGTGCGAACAATACGCCGGCCAGTGGATCAGCTTCCGCCAGCCGGTGTTGAGGGCGGCGCGTCAGCGCATGGGAGAGGAGATCGCCGACACGCGCCAGGTGAATCCCGGCGAGGTGTGGGAGGAAAACGAGTTCTGGATCGAGCTCACCTGGCGGATCGACCCGGACGGTGCCCTGGGAATGCGGGAATTCTTCGAGTCCAGGAAGCGCCCCGGCGAGAAGCTGAGCATGGACGAATACTACGCGTGGCTCTTCGAGAACTCGGTGCCGGGCCTGTCGGAGGCGGCGGGGAAGGAGGGGCTGACTCCGCTGGAGTACATGCGTCGCTACGGCGCCTTCGAGGTCGCGAAGAAGGTCGGGGCCGTCCACGAGGAGACGGTCCCCGAAGCGGAGCTGGCGGACGCCCACACCGACGCCGCGGGGCGCGTCTACTCGGGGGCACCCGGGCCGGAGTCGTACAACCTTGTGCCCCTGCCGCCCATCGAGCCCGACGCGGACGGGCGGCGCCGGGTCGGCGTAGAAGTGGACGGTGAGATCCTCCGAGGCTTTCCCACGCCGTCCGGGAGGCTGGAGTTCTGGTCCCGGACACTCCACGACTGGGGGTGGCCGGAAGCGGCCATCCCCACGTACATCAAGAGCCACGTCCACCGGCAGAACCTCGACGCCGACCAGATGTGCCTCATCTCGACGTTCCGGCTTCCGGTGCACGTCCACACACGGACCGCCAACGCGAAGTGGCTAGAGGAGATCGCCCACACGAACCCACTGTGGATCCACCCCGCCGATGCGCACCGCGTGGGTGTCGAGCGGACCGGGGACCTGGTGCGGGTGGAGACGGAGATCGGGCACTTCGTATTGAGAGCCTGGCTCACCGAGGGGATCCGGCCCGGCGTCGTCGGGTGCAGCCACCATATGGGTCGCTGGCGCCCCGGAGGAGCCATCGGGCAGCGCCTGGGGATGGCTTCCGTGGACATTCGGCGCGAGGATGGAACGTGGTCCATGGCGCGCAAGACCGGTACCGGACCCTTCGCGTCCAGGGACCCGGATACGGGCCGGGTCTGGTGGACCGACGTGGGTATCCACCAGAATCTGACGTTTGCGGTGCATCCCGACCCGGTGTCGGGAGGCCATTGCTGGCACCAGGCCGTGCGTGTGCGCAGGGCCGAGCCCGGAGACCGATACGGCGACATCTCCGTGGACGCCGGCCGGGCCGACGCGGTATATCGAAAGTGGATGGCCATGGCTCGAGGGGCCGACGAGCACAGCCCCGACGGCACTCGGCGGCCATACTGGCTCCTGCGGCCCGTGCGGCCGGAGCGAGGCGCATACCGGCTTCCTGATTCAACGGGGGCAGATGGCGGATAGGGCACGTACGAGGAGCAGGAGCACCGGGGTGGCCGACAGCGAGGCCACCTCGGTGGACGCACGTCCCGTAGAGCTCATCCGTGCGCTGGCGGTCCTGGCCGAGCGGCCGCAGGCCGGGCACGCCGCGGTGGCCGAGGCCGTGGGACTCGGAGCCCCCGCCGACGCCGGGACCTACGCCCGGCTCTTTCTTTTCGGCCTTCACCCGTATGCGTCCGTGCATCTGGATGCGGGCGGGATGCTCGGTGGAGAAGTCCGGGATCGGATAGGCGGCTTTTGGCGCGCCGTGGGCAGGACCCCACCGGGCGAGCCCGACCACCTGAGCTCCCTTCTGATCCTCTACGCGTCTCTTCTCGAGGAAGGGGCGGGACGGGTGAGCCCCAGCGGGTACGAGGCCGGCCAAGTCCTGGCGGCCAAGAGCGCCGTCGCCTTGCTGCACGAGCACCTGGAGCCGTGGGTCTTCTCGTTCCTGGATCGGGTCCAAGAGCTGGGAACCGAGTTCCAGGTCCGATGGGCGGCCCTGGCGGGAGAGGTGCTTCTGGCCGAAGCGGCGTGGGCGGGGCGTCCCGCACGCCTGCCCGTGCACCTGGAGTCGGCTCCTCCGTTGCCGGACCCGCGTCGGGAGGGAGGGAAGGCGTTCCTGTCCGGGCTGCTCGCGCCGGTGCGCTCCGGGATCGTCCTCACTCGCACGGACCTGGCTCGGCTCGCCTCGGCCCTTGGGATGGGCACCGGGATCACCCAGCGCCGCCGGGCCCTCGAGGACCTGCTGAGTTACGACCCCACCGCGGTTCTGACCGCTCTGGGGGACGCGGCCCTGGAGAGCGCCGAGCGCCACGAAGGACGGGTGGCCACCCTCGGGGCCACGGGGGCCTTCTGGGCGGACAGGGCACGGATGGCGGCAGACCTTTTCGGAGAGCTGGCGGCGAGAGCCGGGCCGGTCGAGCACCTGGAGGAAGCGCGGTGACCACCTCGCTCCGCCGGCATCCAGAGCACCGGTTCTCCGTGCACGACCTCTTCGCCGGTTTGAGCGTGGCGGTCGTCCTCATCCCTCAGTCCATGGCCTATGCGGAGGTGGCGGGCATGCCCGCCGAGAACGGCCTCTTCGCCAGCGCCCTGCCGTGCATCCTGGCTGCTTTCTTCGCCTCGTCACCCTATCTGCAAACGGGCCCGGTGGCCACCACCTCCCTCCTTACCCTCGGGGCGCTGAGCCCCATGGTGGCGGTGGGCTCGGCGGACTTCGTGCGCCTCGCCGGCCTCCTGGCTCTGGCGGTGGGACTGGTACGGGTGGCGGTCGGGCTCGTCAGGACCGGTTGGGTATCCTATCTGATGTCCCGCCCCCTTCTGAGCGGGTTCATGTCGGCTGCGGCGATCCTCATCGTGGCCACCCAGATTCCGTCGGCGCTGGGGAGCGCCACCCCGCCCGGCGGCCTCGTGCCCCGGGCCGCATGGGCTCTGGGACATCCGGGATCGTGGGAGATGCCCGCGGTCGTCATGTCCGTGGCTACCGTCGCGATCATCGTCGTCGGCCGGCGGCTCCATCCCCTCGCTCCCGGAGTGCTCGTGGCGGTGGTCGCAGGAACCGTCTACTCGAGCCTCTCCGGATACCAGGGAGCCACGGTGGGATCGATCCACGCGGAGTTCCCTCCGTTGAGCCTGGATCTGCCCTGGACCCGGTTTCCGTCCCTCGTCCTCCCGGGAATCGTCATCGCCCTGGTGGGCTTCTCGGAAGCCGCCTCCCTCTCGCGGGTCTTCGCGTCCGAAGACCGCAAGCGTTGGGATCCTAACCGGGAGTTCATCAGCCAGGGTGCGGCCAACCTCGCCGCGGCGTTCTCGGGAGGCTTCCCGGTGGGAGGCTCCTTCGCCCGCAGCGGACTCGCCCGCATCGCCGGAGCCAGGAGCCGTTGGGCAGGAATGGTAGCCGGGCTCGCCGTCCTGGTCTTCGTGCCCTTCGCGTCTGTGCTCGCCCCGCTACCGAAAGCGGTGCTGGCCGGGATCGTCATCGCGGCGATCTGGAAGCTGCTGCGTCCCCGGGAGCTCCTGACCCTCTGGAACCTGTCGAGACCCCAGGCGCTGGTGGGGTGGGCGACCTTCGGACTCACGCTCGCCCTCTCACCGCACGTGGATCATGCTGTTCTCATCGGCATTCTGCTGGCCGGGGCGGTCCACCTGCTGCGGGAGGTCCGGCTGGACGTGGCGTCCCAGCGGGAGGGCGAAACGCTGCATCTGCATCCCGGTGGCGTGCTCTGGTTCGGCTCCGCCCCCACTCTGGAAGACGAGATCCTCGCGCAGATCGCCGGAGAGCCGGATGTCTCTCGGGTCGTCATCCACTGCGGGGGTCTCGGGCGGGTCGACCTCACCGGCGCCTGGTCCCTCGCGGACATCCTAGACGACATACGCAATGCCGGCATCCGCATCGCCGTGACCGGCGTGCCCGATCACGCTCGGCGGGTCTTCAGGGCAGTGGGAGAGGAGCGCTGGGCCGGCCACGACAGCTCGTGAACACCCTCATCCGACAAGTCCAAGCGAGTGAAGTGTTATGAACGTCTCGTTCCTCGGTGCCGCAGGCACCGTCACCGGATCGCGCCACCTCCTCACCACCGGGACCAAGCGCGTTCTGGTGGATTGTGGCCTCTTCCAGGGCCTCAAGACTCTGCGCCTGCGGAACCGGGAGGCGCTCCCCTTCGATCCTCACGGCCTGGACGCCGTGGTCCTCACGCACGCGCACCTGGATCACACCGGCTTCCTGCCGGTTCTCGTGAAGGAGGGATACACCGGCCCCATCTTCTGTACGGCGCCCACCGCCGACCTGGCCCCCATCCTTCTCAGCGATTCCGGCCATCTGCAGGAAGAGGATGCACGTTGGGCCAAGAAGAAGGGCTTCTCGCGTCACAAGGAGCCCCAGCCGCTCTACACCGAGGAGGAGGCACGGGACGTGACGCCCCTGCTCACGCCGCTTCCCGTCGG
The DNA here is from genome assembly GCA_022340755.1 of Gemmatimonadota bacterium. GTDB lineage: Bacteria > Gemmatimonadota > Gemmatimonadetes > Longimicrobiales > Gaopeijiaceae > SZUA-318. The sequence continues at coordinate 1,364 of JAJDNI010000308.1, read as the reverse complement.
AGAGACGGTGGATCTCGACGGCCTCACGCTCAGGTACTCCCTGGCCGGCCATATCCTGGGCGCCGCGTCGGTGCTCCTGGAATCGGACGAGGGCCGGGTCCTCTTCTCGGGAGACCTCGGGCGTCCCGCCGACCTCCTGATCCCGCCTCCCGAGCCGCCTCCCGAGGCCGATTGGGTGGTGATGGAATCCACCTACGGTGACCGCGAGCACCCCACTATCCACCCGGTGGACCTACTGACGGTCATCCTGCGGAGGACTCTCAAGCGGGGCGGCGTTCTCATGGTCCCGGCGTTCTCCGTCGGCCGTGCCCAGCTCATGCTCTACGTCTTGTCGGAGGTCTTCTCATCGGGGTCTGCGCCGCGGGTGCCCGTGTACCTGAACAGCCCCATGGCCATCGACGTAACGAAGCTCTATCTGCGACACGACCGCTTCCATCGTCTCTCGCACGACGAGTGCGCCTCCGCGTTCTCGGTTGCCGAGTACGTCCGCTCGGTGGAGGAATCCAAGAAGCTGAATCAGCGGCGGGGGCCCATGGTCATCATCGCTGGGGCCGGTATGCTCACGGGAGGCCGGATCCTGCACCACATCGCCGCATTCGCGCCGGACGCGCGGAACGCCCTTCTGCTCACGGGCTACCAGGCGGAGGGTACGCGCGGCGCCGATCTACTCGCTGGAAAGACCCACGTGAAGATCCATGGCCGGAGCATTCCGGTGCGCGCCGAGGTCACGGCGTTCGACGGCCTCTCCGCCCACGCGGATCACAGTGAGCTCATGGACTGGCTGGGCTCGTCCCAGCGAGCTCCCAGGCGCGTGTACCTGGTCCACGGGGAGCCCCGCGCATCCGACGCCCTGCGCCGGGATATCGAGACCCGTCTCGGATACCCGGTCCATGCGGCCCTGGACGGAGGGCGCACGTATGTCCTGGACTGAGGGCCTGCCGGCCCCGAGACCCCTGCTCTCGCTTCCGGGTACCCATCGCGCGACTGGCGGCCGCTCACGCGGCCCTGGACGGGGAAAACGGCGCTCCAACCGGAACACCTTGACCCTCGTCTTCGTAGTGGGGAGTGGAAGCAGCACCGTCGGGCCAACGGCACGACAACCATCAAACCTGCCTTGGGGGCAGTCATGATCGGACTCATCGCTGCCGGGATCGCCGGCGTCGCCGGTGTCTACGGCCACATCAAGTCCCGCACCTTCGTCGGCAGACGGCTTCGGTACACGAAGTGGGTGGAAAAGCCCATGCTGGGCCTGTGGACTGGCGTGGCTACCACGATCGTCGCCGCGCCGGTGGTCGCCGTCTTGCCCATCGTCGGAGCGGGGACCGCCATCGCTGCCGGACTGGGGGTGGGGACCGGCGTAGCCC
>JAJDNI010000286.1 GCA_022340755.1 Gemmatimonadota bacterium | reverse complement strand
ATCCGGGGCTCGAGGAGGAGGCGGATCGCCATCCCTTCCATCGCCACGAAAGCCAGCAAGATCAGCATGCTGTGGTCGGCGCGCCCTGGCATCGCATACCCCATGAAGCCGACCTGGGCAGGCACCGCCAGCATCGCGTATCCGCGCACCCGTGCTCCCGCCAGCGGCCTCACGGACCAGGCCGTGACGAAGCATACGGCCATGAACAGCAGCGGTGATATGAGGGCCCCGGAAAGCTCCAGCGCTCTCCGGAAGCCGAGGAAGGGCTGGGTCAACCATGTTCCTATCAGAACAAGGACGTCGAACGGCCGGGTCCAATGGACCGTGGCCCCGAAGGGGGCGTTGCTTCTCGGAATCGTGTTGTCGAACCAAGCACCCGACTCGGCGAGCCGTCGCACACGGACCAACCGCATGTAGCTGTCCGGCCCCACCAAGTGCCCGTTCAGGACGTTGGGAAGCAGGTAGAGGACGAGGAGGGTGAACAGCACGATCATCAGCGCCACGAACACCAGGTCCCGCTTCCAGGTCGAACCCTTGACCGTTTCGTCACGCGTGGGCAGGCGCGAACGTCGATCCGCCGCGGCATGCCCGTTCACAGGGCCCCGGTCCAGTGCTGTCCTCCCGTGTCGAATGTGCGAGTCCGCGTCCGGTGTGGTCGCCCCTGGGGTGCGACATGGACCGCGTCAATCCTACCAGCCGCACCCGCCGACCGAAACGGATCACCGAGGGACGCGCATCTCGCGCGACATCACTCGGAGCATTCTCCGCACCCATCGCTCGCGTGTCCTTTCTTGTGCCCCGCCACGAAACGTGGTCTAATGCCGTCATGAGACGACGTGCCTTTGTCAGGGCCGGGGCCATGGGCCTCGGAGCGATGGCTCTCGACCCCTTCTCGCGCCTCGCTGGCTTCTCCGGAATCGGACTCTCGGCCACGAGCGTCTTCCCTCCCGGGCAGGACGACGGCCGCATGGCGTGGTGGCGGGAGGCGAGGTTCGGGATGTTCCTCCACTGGGGCCTGTACTCCATCCTCGCGGGGGAGTGGGAGGGGAAGACGAACTACGGCGAGTGGATCCGCAACAACGCCCACATCCCGTTGGCGGCATACGACGGCGTGGTCCAGCGTTTCAACCCCACGATGTTCGACGCCGACGCATGGGTCGGAATGGCGAAGGACGCGGGAATGAAGTACGTGACGCTCACCAGCAAGCATCACGACGGCTTCTGCCTCTTCGACAACGAGCTTACGCCGTTCTGCATCCGATCGACCCCGTTCCAGCGTGATGTCTGCCGGGAGATGGCCGATGCGTGCCGGCGAGCGGGGCTCCACCCGTGCTGGTACCACTCCATCATGGACTGGCACCATCCCGACTACCTCCCACGCCGCGACTGGGAGGCGGCCACGCGTCCCGTGGACGGCGCGAACTACGAACGGTATGTGCGCTATCTGCGTGGATCCGTCGAGCAGCTTCTTCGGAACTACGGCGAGATCGGCGCGATGTGGTTCGACGGACAGTGGGAGCACACCTGGACCCACCAGATGGGGCGCGACCTCTATCGGTACTGCCGGCAGCTGCAGCCCAGCGTGATCGTGAACAATCGCGTGGATGGCTGGTCGGCGACCCAGATCACCGATCCCCAGGGCGACTTCCGGACGCCCGAGCAGGAGGTCCCGGCTACGGGGTGGCCGGGCGTGGATTGGGAGTCGTGCATCACCATGAACAGGAACTGGGGCTACAACGCGCACGATCACGACTTCAAGTCGGTGGAGCAGCTCATCGGACTCCTCGTCGAGACAGCCTCGAAGGGTGGCAACCTGCTTCTGAACGTCGGGCCCAAGGCCGACGGGACCTTCCCCGAAGAGAGCGTGGATCGGCTCGCCGCCATGGGGCGCTGGATGCGGGTGAACGGCGACGCGATCCACGGGACCACCGCTTCCCTCTTCGCCGACGCACCCTTCCGCTCCACGACGAAGGGAACCCGGATCCACTTGTTCCTCACCGATTGGCCCGCCGGCCCGCTGAAGCTCACCGGCCTCCGGAGCGTTCCCCGGACCGCGAGCCTGATGGCGGATCCCGACCGGCACCCTGCCGTGACGACCGACGGATCGGGGGATCAGAGCCTCACGCTCACGGGTCCCGCGCCCGACCCGGTTTGTTCGGTGGTGGTGCTGGATTTCGATCGACCGCCGGAGGTGGGAGCATAGGGCCTGCATGACCACGACGATCACCCGGGTCGATGCGCTGGACGTTCGCTTTCCCACGTCCACCGGCAGGCACGGCTCGGATGCGATGCACACCGACCCCGACTACTCCGCTGCATACGTCGTCCTCCGGACCGATCGCGCCGACGGCATCGAGGGGCATGGCCTGACCTTCACGCTGGGGCGAGGCAACGAGCTGTGCGTGGCGGGCATCGAGGCGCTGGGGGCCCTCGTGGAGGGCTTCACCCTCTACGAGATCCGTGCGGACATGGCCGGCTTCTGGCGCCGCCTCACCAGTGATTCGCAGCTGCGTTGGACAGGCCCTGAGAAAGGCGTGATCCACATGGCCACCGGCGCGGTGGTGAACGCCGTCTGGGACCTGTGGGCCAAGGTGGAGGGGAAACCGCTCTGGAAGCTCCTCGCGGACATGTCCCCAGAGGAGATGGTGGGGTGTGTCGACTTCCGCTACATCGACGACGTGCTCACGCCGGGAGAAGCTCTGGCGCTGCTGCGCGAGCGCGCTCCTGGGCGAGCGGAGCGGGAAGCGGAAATGCGCCGGGACGGCTATCCCGCGTATACCACGTCCGCGGGATGGCTCGGATACCCCGACGACGAGATCAGACGACTCTGTCGCGAAAGCATCGCCGCGGGATGGTCGAACTTCAAGATCAAGGTGGGGGCCGACCTGACCGACGACGTGCGCCGGGCCGCACTGGTGCGCCGCGAGATCGGGCCGGGTCGGCGGCTCATGATGGACGCGAACCAGCGCTGGGGGGTGAATGAAGCCATCGCCTGGATGCGGGAGCTCGCGCGCTTCGACCCCTGGTGGATAGAGGAGCCGACCAGCCCGGACGACATCCTCGGCCACGCGGCCATCGCGAAGGCCCTGGCGCCCATCGGAGTCGCGACGGGCGAGCAGTGCCAGAATCGGGTGGTCTTCAAGCAGCTCATGCAGGCCGGTGGGATGCAATTCTGCCAGGTGGACGCGTGCCGCCTGGGAGGGGTCAACGAAGTGTTGGCCGTGCTCCTGATGGCGGCCCGGTTCGGCATTCCGGTGTGTCCCCATGCAGGCGGCGTAGGGCTGTGCGAGTACGTGCAGCACCTGGCGATCTTCGACTACATAGCGGTGAGCGCCTCCCTGGAGAACCGCATCGTGGAGTACGTCGACCACCTCCACGAGCACTTCGTCGACCCGGCGGTGGTACGCGAGGGCCGCTATCAGGCTCCCACGGAACCGGGCTACAGTATCACGATGAAACCCGAGTCGCTCCGCGCATTCGCCTTTCCGGCCGGTGCGGCGTGGCAGGAGCATGCCATATGACTGCAGGACCGTTCCATCTCACGGGAAAGGTCGCCGTCGTGACCGGCGGCGGCAGCGGCATCGGCCGGGCCATTGCCGAGGTTTTCGCGACCCACG
>JAJDNI010000281.1 GCA_022340755.1 Gemmatimonadota bacterium | reverse complement strand
CCCAGCCCCAGGCCGCTCCGGTGAACAAGCAGATCGCGCACGGTCATCTGACGGGTGACCCACGCGTCGTACATGGCGAAGTCCGGCAGGTACTTCACCACGGGCGCGTCCCACTCGAGCTTCCCGTCCTGCACCAGGATGCCCAGCGCCGTGGCGGTGAAGAGCTTGGTGTTGGACGCGATGCCGAACAGCGTCTCGGCGTCCACGGGAGCGGTGCCGCCGAGCTTGCGCACGCCGTACCCCTTGGCCAGCACGACGTGATCGTCCTTCACGATGGCCACCGAGAGCCCCGGCACCTCGAACTGCTTCATCACCTGCTGGACGTAGGCATCCAGCCCGGGTGGAGGCGCGGGAGCCTGGGCGCGCGCGCCGACGGGGATGGCGCACGTGACGGCCGCCAGCACCACCATTGGCGAGACGCAGGATCGCCGCCGCGTCATCATTGTCCTCCTCCCGGCCGGTGCGACGGCTTCGAGAAGGGGGGTGGCTTGATGGTCTGGGATCCGGCGGCGGCGACGGCCTTCATCACCTCCTGCACCGCGCGCTCCAGCTGGGGATCGTGGCCCGCCGCCACGGACTTCGCGTCCATGAGCACCTCGATGTCCGGCGGCACGCCCTGGTTCTCGGCGATCCATTGGTTGGCATTGGGATCGAACACGGCGTTGTCGGGAGCCGTGAGGGTCCCGCCGTCCACCATGGCATAGTGGACCGACGACTTCACCAGGCCGCCCCATGTGCGCGTTCCGATGAGGGGCCCCGCCTTCTGGTGGCGGAACACCCATGGGAAGTAGTCACCGCCGGAGCCCGCCCGCGCGTTGATGAGGAGCGCCTTGGGACCGAGCACGCCCTGGGGAAGCTTGAAGGGAGCCCCACCGGGCACCTCGTTGGTGACAGCCGCGCGCAACGTGCGCGTCATGTAGTCCACCATGTAGTCGTCGAGGCTGCCCCCGCCGTTGTATCGCTCGTCGATGACGGCGCCCAGCTTGTCCTGCTGCGCGAAGAAGTAGCGGTCGAAGGAGACCACGCCGGCGCCTCCGGTGTTGGGTACCCACACGTACGCGAGCTTGCCTCCGGAGAGCTCGTCCACCTTGCGACGGTTGTCCTCCACCCAGGCGCGTTGCCGGAGCTGAGCCTCCGAGCGGATGGGCTCCACGGTCTCCGTCCAGTGCCCGTCCGTGCTCGGCCGGTCGTTGAGCATGAGGACCGTCTGCTTGCCCGCTGTGCCGTCCAGCAGCTGGTACGGGTCCTGGTCGGCGGTGAGCTCCGTGCCGTCGACTCCCACCAGGTAGTCGCCCACCTTCACACGCATGCCCGGCCGGTCCAGCGGCGCCGCCAGGCCCGGGTTCCAACTCTCGAAGGTGTAGATCCGACTGATGCGCCAACGGCCTCCGTCCGCTACCAGGTCCGCACCCAGGAGGCCGACCCGCGACGTATCCACTGCCGGGTAGTCTCCCCCACCCACGAAGGAGTGGCCCACGGACAGCTCCCCGTTCACCTGATCCAGGATGTAGTTGAGATCGGCGCGGTGGCGCACCCACTGGACCAGCGGACGGTAGCGCGTGCGCACGGCGTTCCAGTCGTTGCCGTGCATGTTCGGATCGTAGAAGAAGTCCCGCTCGTAGTGCCACGCCTCATCGAAGATCTGGCGCCACTCGGCCATGCGGTCGAGCTGCATGCGCAGCTCCACCCGGATGGCCCCGTTTCCTCCGTTGCCGCCCGGTCCGCCGCCTCCGGGTCCCCCTCCGCCGGGCGCCCGGTCGGTGCCCACGACGTGCCATGCCGTGCCGGACCTGTACAGAAGCTTCTTGCCGTCGGCGGACACCGACACGTTGCCTGCGCCACGCAGGAACACGTCGGCCTTGCGCTCTTCCACCGAGAACTTGTGGAGTGTCATGCCGGGGCTACCCTGTGCGTACTCGCCGACGAAGACGGTGCCCTTGGGCCCCGCCATCGTCATGGCGTAGCTCCGTACCGGCATGGACAGCGCCAGGATGCGTCGGTCCATCCCCGGAACGTCGATCCGCACCTGCACCGCGCTGTCCGCCTGAGCGCCGCGTCCGCGCGTGCCGCCGCCCTCGCGTCCGCCTCGCTCTCCGGCCGGCGTCGCGCCGGCACCGGCCGTACCCTCGCCGCCCCCACCCTGCGCCTTCGCGTCCCCCTCCTCGTCGCTCTTCGGCGGGAAGGGCGTGGGATCGTCGCTGCGCAGGACCGCGAGGTACACGCCGTAGGTCGGATCGGCCTGCATGGCGCTGGTGTTCGCCCACCCCGATCCCAGCCCGAGATTGGTGCTCGCCAGGAAGTACAGGTAGCGCCCGCCCCGGTCCCACGCTGGAGACTGGGCGTCGGCCATCTCGTCGGTGAGGGGTGTAGCCGTGCCGGAGTCCAGCGACCACACGATGATGCGGCGGAAGTTGTTGGGATACGTCTTGGCGTACGCCAGCCACTTGGAGTCCGGTGACCAGGTGAGACCCATCCGGCCCCGCTCGAGGTTGACTCCACCCACGTCGGCGGTGGTGACCTTGCCCGATTCGACGTCGACGATGCGGATGCGCACGTCGTCGTCCTCGAAGGCGATGCGCTTGCCGTCGGGCGACCACGCCGGATCCCACGCCATCTTCGACTCGCCGATCGAGATTCGCCGCGGTGTCCCCATGCCGTCGTGGTCACCGACGTAGAGGGCGTATCCGTCCCCCGAGTCGCTGAACCAGGCCACCTTCGTGCCGTCCGGCGACCAGATGGGCGCACGGTCGTCGGCGTCCGTGCTCCGCGTCAGGTTCCGCGTCGAGCCGTCCTCCACGGGGACGGTAAAGATCTCGCCCCGAGCCGCCATGAGGATGCGCTTGCCCGTGGGCGAGAGGGACGCGTCGTTGATCCGCCGCGACACGTCCTCCCACCGGGTCTCCGCCCAGGGGAAGTCGCCACGCACCGTGATGGCGAGCTGTTGGGTCTTGCCGGTGGCAGGGTCCAGGGTATGGATCCAGCCGTCCTGCTCGAAGACGAGCGTGCCGGCACCGCCGTTCAGCCACTTCACCTCGGCGTCCCTGAAATGCGTGAGCTGCTGGAGTTGCCCGGACGCGACGTCGTACGACCACACGTTGGACGCCCAGTCCCGGTCCGAGACGAAGTAGACCTTCCCTTCCATCCACACGGGATACCGGTCCTGGGTGCGCTCGTTGGGAAGTCGAGTCTCGTCCAGGGTGCTCAGGTCGAGGATGGTCAGGGGCGTGTTCTGCCCGCCCCGGTACGAGCGCCACTCCCAATCCCAGCGGGTGACACGGTCCACGACGATCCGCTTCCCGTCCGGCGCGTAGGAGCCGTCGTATCCCCAGGGCGCGGGAAGCACGCTGGACGGTCCGCCCGTCGGCGCCACGGTCCACAGGCGGTCGTACCCCACGGGGGCCGTCTCTCTCGACGAGGCGTAGACGACGCGCTTTCCGTCGGGCGTCCAACCGCGGGCCTCAGAGGACGCGGGGTACCACGTCAGCCTCGTCGGCTCGCCCCCGTCCACGCCCACGACGTAGACCTCCGGCACCCCCGACCGGTTCGACGTGAACGCGATCCACTTGCCGTCGGGGGAGAAATGCGGGTCGGACTCCACGGCCGGCGTGCTGGTGAGGCGGCGGGCGTCACCGCCGCTCCGGTCCGCGATCCACAGGTCGGAGCCATAGGTGAACGCGACCTGCGTGGCGCTGATGGTCGGCTCGCGGAGGAGGCGTGTCCCCTGGGCGCCGAGGGGTGCCGAGGCCGAAGCCTCAAAGACAGCCAGGAACGCGAGGAGCGGAAGCGGGAAGAGGGCTCGACGACGCATTGGAGATCTCCCGGATTCGAGGGTGGAAAGGCAAGCTCCCACCCCACGACGGGGCACGCAAGGAGCCGCGACGAGGCAGCGCCGCCCTTCCCCTAAGGTCTCGAAGGCCTATCGTAGTTGGTCGCCAACACTATCCGAGATGACCGAACCGACCCTCCCCACACCCACCGCCCGACGCGGGAGCCTGCCCACGCTCCTGGCGGTGGTCTTCGTGGATCTCCTGGGCTTCAGCCTCATCCTTCCGCTGTTGCCCTTCTACGCCGAGACGTTCGGCGCCTCTCCTACGGCGGTGGGCTTTCTGGTGGCGTCGTACGCGCTGGCCCAGCTCATCGGCGCACCCATCCTGGGCGGCCTCTCGGACCGCGTGGGCCGACGGCCGGTGCTCATCGTGAGCATCCTGGGCACGGCCCTGGGCTTCCTGATCTTCGGGCTCGCCGGCTCTCTGCTGGTGCTGTTCGTGTCCCGGGTCCTCGACGGCCTCACCGGCGGCAACATCTCGGTGGCTCAGGCCTACATCGCCGACGTGAGCACGCCCGAAACCCGGGCGCGCAACTTCGGGCTCATCGGCGCCGCGTACGGCGTCGGCTTCGTCGTCGGACCTGCCCTCGGAGGCTTCATGAGCCGCTGGGGCTACGAGTTCCCCGCGTTCGTCGCCGCGGGCATGGCGTTCGTGAACGCCATTGCCGTCTACTTCTTCCTGCCCGAGTCCCTCTCGGACGCACATCGTGGCGATGTGCGGAGCCATCCCCTGAGCCTGAAGAGCGCGGGGATGCGCCACTTCTTCTCCCGGGACCGCGCCGCCGGCCTGCTGCGCATCCGCTTCGCGTTCGCGCTGGCGTTCTCCACGTTCCAGACCGTGTTCACGCTGTGGGCGCAGTACCACCTGGGGCTTAGCGCGGAGGGCACGGGCTACGTGCTGGCGTACGTGGGGGTGACCATCGTCATCATCCAGGGTGGGGTCGTGGGCCCCGTGTCCAAACGCTTCCACGAGAACCCCCTCATCCTCTTCTGTATCGCCCTGATGGCCGTAGGGCTCGCCGCCTGGGGCTTCGCACCGGGCATTCCATCGACGCTGGGCGCGCTCCTCCTCGTGTCGTTGGGAGGCGGCGTCTTCGGCGCGGTGGGAAACAGCGCCCTCTCCCACGCCGTCGCCCCCGTCGACGTCGGCAGCGTTCTGGGGGTGGGAACCTCGCTGGAGAGCATCACCCGCGTGATCGGCCCTTCCGTGGGAGGGTTCCTTCTGGGCACGGTGGGCACCTGGTCGCCCGGCGCTGCCGGGGCGGTGATCCTGGCGCTGTTGCTGCCCTACGCGGCCGTGGTGCTGCGGCGGCCCGCTCCCGACGCGAGCTGAGGGCCGGCCCCGCATCCGAGCTGCAGCGCCGGGGCGAACGGCGCCGGGCGCACGCTAGCCCTCGAGGTCGACCAGCAGGACCCTGTTCAAGGACGGAAGGGGGATCATGACCCGGTTCCTGCGCGCGTCGTAGCCGAGTTCGCCCGGTGAAGGGGTTCCGCGCACCAGGGTGAATACATCGCCCTTGGAACCGCCCTCCTTGGCCCGCACGAAAAGCACCGTGGAGTCCGCCCAGTTCGCGAACAAGAAGCTCCCGTCCCGCGTGAAGACGATCCCGCCCAGACGCCAGCCCCTGGACCTCACGACCCCGCGCGGCCCGTCCGGCGTGAGTTGAACCACCCGGCCTCCCTGGCTCGCCACAAAGACGCCCCTGTCGCTCGAGGAGACGCCCAATGGTCCCTGGAGCTCCCCGGCCCCCTTCGCCATCGACACGTTCCCCTCCGCGTCGATGGCATAGACGCCACCGGTGCTTTCAGCGCTTTCCTCCGCGCCGCGATCCGTGACGTAGACCAGGCCGTCCCGGCCCACCGCCACATCGCTCAGGGA
>JAJDNI010000265.1 GCA_022340755.1 Gemmatimonadota bacterium | reverse complement strand
GGGGAAGCAGCGCACGGGCCCCGTGGAGATCGCGCTCCTCACCGTGATCGGCGCGATCTGGCTGATCGTCTCGGAAAGCATCATCCTGCCGGAGTAGCGCGTCACTCCTCGGGATACTCCTTGATTTTCCCCAGGTGTGGGGCGCATGTTGGAGTGGCCCTGCCCCTCGAGGAGCTTCCCCGGCCGGAGCCACCCTTGGCTTCGACGCTTCCGATGCGGCGTGTGAGATGGAGCGGCGGCGGACCCGCCGCGTACGCTTCGTGCGGCCCCGGGATGCCCCGCCCCCATACCTTCGGCGCGACCGCCCCCCCATCCCGGCCTCGGGCCTAGCAGGAGTCGCGAACCATGCCCGACGCCCTCCGACTTTCCGATTCGCAGCTCCGTACGTTGGAGGCGGCGCTCGCGGATCGCTACCTCGTCGAGGGGCCGGTGGGTGGAGGTGGGATGGGTCTGGTGTTCCGGGCACGGGACGTCAAGCACGAACGGGAGGTGGCTCTGAAGATCCTCCCTCCCGACCTCGCAGCCGCCGTCGGGACGGAGCGATTCCTGAGGGAGATCCGGATCGAGGCGGGCCTCAACCACCCGCACATCCTGCCGGTCTACGACTCGGGTGAGGCCGCTGGACTCCTCTTCTGCGTGACGCCCTTCGTGGAAGGAGAGTCTCTGGCTGATCGGCTCGGGCGGGAGCGGCAGCTCCCCTGTGGGCAGGCGCTTCAGATTGCACGAGAGATCGCCGACGCCCTGGCATTCGCCCACGCGCACGACATCATCCACCGGGACGTGAAGCCCGGGAACATCCTCCTGGAGTCGGGGCACGCCGTCCTGGCGGACTTCGGCCTGGCGAAAGCGACGTCCCTTGCGGGAGAAGAGTCGCTGACGCGAACCGGATTCGCGGTGGGCACGCCCGCGTACTCGAGTCCCGAGCAGGCCGCGGGGGACCCCGCCGACGCACGGGCCGATCTCTATTCCCTGGGTTGCGTCCTGTACGAGATGTTGGCCGGTCAGCCTCCGTTCCAGGGACCATCGTCGGACAGCGTCGTACGTCAGCACATGACCGCGACCCCCACCTCCGTCAGGATCCTGCGCCCCGCGATTCCGGAGGGCGTCGAGGCCATCCTGGACAAGCTCCTGGCCAAATCACCCGCCGACCGCTTCTCCAGCGCCGCCGAGCTCGTCGGCACGCTCGACGCCGCCATCTCCGGAGAGTTCCAGCAGGCTAGCCGCGGCACGCGGCGAGCGTCGGGGGGTTGGCGACGATATCTGATTCCCGTGGCGGCCGCCGCCGGTTTGGCGGCTGTCGGCCTGGCGGTCGCGATATGGTCCCAGTCCCGGTCACTCACGGTGACGTCGTCCCTGAATCGACGGGACATCGCCGTCCTCTACTTCCAGGACCTGAGCCCCGACCGATCGCTGGCGTATGTGGCCGACGGCCTGACGGAGGGCCTCATCTCGAACCTGGCGCGGGTCGGAGGACTGACGGTCGTCTCCCGCAACGGCGTGGAGCCCTTCAGGGACCACGCGGCTCCGCTGGACAGCATCGCCGAAGCCCTGAGCGTAGGAACCCTCATCCGGGGGTCGGTGGAACCGGCGCAAGACCGCCTTCGCGTCTCGGTACATCTCGTCGATGGCGTCAGCGGGGCCGACATCACCCGCCACACCTTCCTGGTCTCGGCGGGGCAGTACCTGGCCGCCCAGGACTCCCTGGTCGACGAGACCGCGCGCCTGTTGAGGGAGCGGTTGGGCGGGGAGGTCGTCCTGAGGCGACAACAAGCAGGCACATCGAACGCCGACGCCTGGGCCTGGGAGCAGCGCGGCGAGCGGGAGCGGAAGCGAGCCGAGGGGCTGGTGACCGGGGATCCCCCTGGCGACTACATGGCCGCCTTCGCCCGAGCCGATTCCTTCTTTGCCCTGGCGGAGGTGTCCGATCCCGAGTGGGCCGTACCTCCGACCTCCCGGGGTCAGGTGAGCTACCGCGAGTCGAGGTTGGCGTCGGACATCCAGGACATCCTGTCAGACATCGACGAAGGCATGACCCACGCCGAGAAGGCGCTGGAGCTGAACCCCGACGACCCCTCAGCGCTCGAGCTCCGAGGTACGCTCCGCTACTGGCACTGGCTGCTGGGCGTGACCCCCGACGAAGAGCAATCGAAGCAGCTTCTCGAGGGGGCGCAGGAGGATCTGGAGCAAGCGGTGACCCTGGACCCGAGCCTGGCCGGCGCCCACAGCACACTCAGCCACCTCTATTACCAGGTGAGTGATCCCACCAGCGCACTCATGGCCGCCAGGAGGGCCTACGAGGCGGATGCGTTCCTTGCCACGGCGCCCGACGTCCTGTGGAGGCTTTTCAATGCCTCCTACGACACGGAGCTATTCACCCAGGCTCGCTCGGCGTGCGACAAAGGGCATCAGCGTTTTCCCGACGACTATCGCTTCTGGGAGTGCAAGATCCTGGAGCTCACCCTGCCGTCGGTGACGCCGGACGTCGACGAAGCGTGGAGCATTCGACGGACGACCACGGCCCTCACCCCCGAGGCCCACCGGGCTTACGAGGAGCACAAGACCGCGATCCTCGTGGCCGGCGTGCTGGTTTTGGCGCAGGAGCCCGACAGCGCGCGGAGCGTCCTCCTTCGAGCCCGCGCCGGAGCGGATGTCGATCCCATCCAGGAGCTGCCCTTCTTCGAGGCTCGGGTACGCACGATGCTGGGCGACTACGACGAGGCCGTGGAGCTTCTCAGAATCGTGTATGCCGGGTCAGAAGGCGGCGACGAGGAGGACGCCTCGTGGGCCTCCTATTGGTGGTGGAACGACCTCCGGGGACACCCCGGGTTCCAGCGTCTCGTGGAGATGTCCAGATAGACCGCAACCGCCATCTCACCTGCCTCAGGAGGAGCGTAGCGAACGACATCTACCGCACACACCAATCCTGCCGAGCAAAGAAGTCGTGCAGGGGCCGGCACCATGATTCAGGCGTCACTTCAGCCCCCCATCCGAAGCGCCGCCAGTCGAGGAGTTCGAGCCATGAGACGCTCAAGACTGCTCCTCCTGCCCGCCATTGTATTCGCCCTATTCCTCACGTCCTGTCGGGACCGATCCAGTCCCACGAAACCGGGCACCGAGCCCTCGTACGGGAAGTATGAGGGTGATCAGGATGCCGCCGCAGTGCGGATCCAGGCACTCATCGAGGCACTCTACCCGGAGCCAGGGCTCGAGAAAGCGGCGCTCAACATCTGGTCGAACATCCAACGCCTGGTGTCGCGGGAATTGACTGACGCCGCATCGGACCAGGCTCGCGCGCTGGCCGGCCATTTGTCGGACGCGTTCTCCCAGGACCAGCTGGAAGCACCCGACGACCCTCTCCTCCCGCCCACGATCGAGGGAGCGATGAGTGAGCTCCTCACACGCCTCTACGCCTTCGTCGGGCTGGAGCCCTCGGAGGCCCTGGAGTCGTATCCGGACATGCTGCCCCAGGACTTCGGCGCCGGAGACATCGATCCCGAGGAAGGAGGCACGATTGTCACCGCGCACGGGTGGGCTGCGGTCATAGCCGGGACCGGCGCGACAGCGGAGCCCGTGCACATCACCATCGAGCTCCTCGACGACGCAGCCTGCGATGACGTGGGCGAGCTGGTCCGAGCCGTGGGCTGCTGGGACATCAACTGGTACCCGGAGGATGAGGAGTTCGAGGGGTTCACCGACGACGTCAAGGTCGAGGCCTGCGTGGCCGACAACCCCGACATGTCCGATCCCGAGTGGAACGCACTCCTGCTCCACCACAAGAGCGACGACGGTGAGGTGACTGCTCTGCCCTGGGCCGAACCTACCGTCGTGGATTGCGACGGATTCACCGGCGGCGCGGAAGAGGAGACCGCCAGCCTCGGCCCGCTGGGGTCTTGGTTCGCCTCCGTGCGTAGTCATGTGGCCGACCTGCTCATGCCCGAACCCCTGGCTGCAAGGGTTCCGTTCTTCGGACGCATGCCCAAGGGGATCGGCGGAACGACTGGTACGTTCTCCGAGTTCTTCGGCGCAGTATCCAGGGATTTGGGCCAGGTGCTGCCCGAGCCGCTCTGGGACAACCTGATAAGCTGGTGGCCCGGAAACGGCACCTTCGACGACATATACGGGGAAAGCCCCGGGCATGATGATCCCGAAGGCTCGATCTCTTTCGGAACCCCCGCTATCTCGGGCTGGGCGTTCCAGTTCGGCCAAGGCGCCGGAAAGGTGTGGATGGATACCCTCTCGAATGAGATCGAAGCGCTGCAGAAATTGACCTTGGCCACCTGGGTCTACCTGGATCCGAATGGCCCGGCGGATCGCATTCAGCGGTTCGTCTCGCTGGGGAATGAACAGGCCGTCCTCAGACAGGACATGGGCGGGAACCGCATGCTCCACTTCTACATGGGCTTTGATGAGGATGGCCTGGTCCTGCACCATGTCTGGGTGGACAACGTGCTCCAGCCCGGGTGCTACCATCTCGTTGCGGGCACCTACGACGGGCAGGACATGCGCGTCTACCTCGACGGCGAAGAGGTCGGTAGCGAGCCCGTG
>JAJDNI010000089.1 GCA_022340755.1 Gemmatimonadota bacterium | reverse complement strand
CTTCTCCGTCCTCTCCGGCGCCCTCATCACCTCCTGCGCAGGTGGCATGAGGGACAACGCCTCCGCCCCTCGCATCACCCGCACCGACAGCGCCGGCGTGGAGATCGTCACCACCGAGACACCTGCCGCCGAGGTCCCTGTCTTCGCCACCCTCGATACCGTGCCGGGCCTGCGCCTGGGGTCCCTGTCCGGCCCGGAGGAGGAGCAGTTCGGGTCCGTGCGCGATCTGGCCGTCCTCTCCGACGGCGGCGTGGCGGTGCTGGACGGGCAGGCGGTGGAGATCCGCGTGTTCGGGCCCGACGGGAGCTTCCGGCGCACGGTGGGGCGGAAGGGAGAGGGCCCGGGAGAGCTCTCGTGGCCCAGCTACATGACGGCGCTGGCCGGGGACTCCCTGGCGGTATGGGACTCCCGCGGCGGACGCGTCACCGTCTTCGCGCCCGACGGATCCCTGGGACGGGTGACGCCGGTGGCCTTCGACGGCTACGGGCGACCCTTCGTGGTGTCTTTCTTCGCCGACGGGAGCATGGTGGGTCAGTCCCGGTGGAATGCGGGCTCGTTCTCCGGCGGGGAGCAACCCGCGTTTCGTCTGGACTCGGCGGTGCTGGTGGTGAACACCGCCGACGGCGCCCTGGTGGACACCATGGGCGTCTTCCCTGGCAGTGAGACCGTGCAGAGCATGCACCGGTCGGGCGACATGGTCACGATGATGATGGCCTCCACCCGCTTCGGCCGATCCTTGCAGTTCGCCGCGCATCCGGAGGGGGTGTGGGCGGGCTTCGGTGACCACTTCGAGCTACACCTCCACGACGCGGCCGACGGGCACGTCAAGCGCATTCTCAGGGCCCCGGGGTTGGACGCTCCCCTCACCGACGCCGAGGTGGCCGAAATCGAGGCCGAGGCCATGGAAGAGGCGGAGAACCCCGACCAGCGCCAACGCGCCCAGTCCGTGAACGATCTCTCGGCGCGCCCGGAGCTCCGCCCGGCCTACGACGCACTGGTGGTGGATGACCACGGCCGCCTGTGGCTGCGCCGGTGGGAGGGCACCACTCCCGAGACGCTTCGCTGGTGGGTCTTCGGGCCGGACGCGGCTCTTCTGGGCTACGTGGACCTGCCCGGGCGCTTCCGTCTGGAGGAGGTGCGGAACGGTCAGGCGTGGGGGGTGGCCCGGGACGAGCTGGACGTGTCGTACGTGGTACGGTATCGGCTGAACCCACCGTCATCATGATGCCATACCCCCGATTCGGCGCGATCGTCCTTGCCCTCTCCGTCTTCGCGGCTGCCTGCCGAACGGAAAGCCGAGGCACTCGTGCCGTCCGTGTCACTCGATCCGACAGCGCCGGCATCGAGATCGTCACCACCGCGACGCAGGCGGGGGACGTGCCGGCCTTCGCCACCCTCGACTCGACGCCCGATCTGAGGATCGGCTCCGTGGCCGGGCCGGTGGAGGAGCAGTTCGGCTCGGTGAGGGACCTCGCGGTGCTCCCCGACGGCGGCGTCGCAGTGCTGGACGACCAGGCCGCCGAGATCCGGCTCTTCGGCCCCGATGGCGCCTACCGTCTGACGGTGGGAACGAAGGGAGAAGGGCCGGGGGAGCTCCAGGCGCCGCGCAGCATCACCCTCCTCCCTGCGGACACCCTGGCCGTCTACGACTACCGGGCGGCCCGCATCACGCGCTTCGGCACCGACGGCTCTCTCGGCCGCCTGGTGACGTTGGCCTTCGAGGGATACGGACGGCCGACGAGCGTGTCCCTCTTCCCGGACGGGCGTGTGGTGGCGTCCTCGCTGCTCTCGAGGCCCGGGACGCGGGTTCCTCCGGAGGGGCTCTCGTTCACGCTGGACTCGACAGTCCTCCAACTCAACGGCAACGACGGCTCTCTGCGGGACACGGTGGCCGTCTTTCCGTGGATGGAGCGCTTTCGGGACCTCGACATCTCCCCTTCCGCAGTATTCATCCGGCTGTATCCGGCCGCGTTCAATCGGTCGGGGGTCGTCACCACGCACCCCGACGGCGTCTGGTGTGGCTTCGGTGACCGGTGGGAGCTCCGCCTACTCGATCCCGTCGATGGACACGTGAAGCGCATCCTTCGGGCTCCCGGGTTGGAGCGCCCTCTCACCGACGGGGAGGCGGACCAGATCCTCCAGGCGTCTCTCGCCCAGGCCAGCGACCCCGAGGACCTGCGTGCGCGCCACCACCGATACGACCTTTCGCCACGACCCGCGATGCGCCCCACGTACGACCGTGTCCTGGTGGACGACCAGGCACGTCTCTGGCTCGAGGAGTGGCCCGGCGCTCGCACAGAGAGCCGACGGTGGTGGGTCTTCGCCCAAGACGGAGCGCTGTCGGGGTACGTGGAGGTCCCCGGCGACTTCAGGCTCGACGCGGTGCGGGGCCACCAGGCGTGGGGCATCGTCCGTGACGACCTCGACGTCCAGTACGTGGTGCGCTACGTCATCCGGCCGGGCGGGGCGTAGGACGGCGTCGGGTCGGCCCCGGCATTTGCTCG
Organism: Gemmatimonadota bacterium; assembly: GCA_022340755.1. GTDB lineage: Bacteria > Gemmatimonadota > Gemmatimonadetes > Longimicrobiales > Gaopeijiaceae > SZUA-318. Next base: position 3,527 of record JAJDNI010000089.1, on the reverse strand, counting down.
TGGGGGCACACGAAGCCGCCCGATTTCGATATCTTCCCGACTTATGATTCTCGCCATCTTGAGTGCGCTCCAGCTCGCGGCCTCCGGGCCCGGGCAGGTCTACAACGCACGTGACGGGCAGACCTCGGTCCACGCGCCCTCGTCCGACGCCACCATCAAGCTGGACGGTGTCCTCGACGAGCCGGTATGGCAAAGCGCCGCGCTCCTCACGGGATTCTCCGAATACCAGCCGGTGGACTCGCGCCCCGCGGCGGACTCAACGGAAGTGCTCGTCTGGTACTCCCGTGATGCGATCTACTTCGGCATCCGGGCCATGGAGCCCCACGGCGCGGTGCGCGCCACTCTGGCCGACCGGGACAAGGTGGACTCCGACGACAACGTCGAGATCCAGCTGGACACGTACGACGAGCGCAACCGCGCCTTCGTGTTCATCGTGAACCCCCTGGGGGTCCAGGCCGACGGCACCCGGACCGAAGGCAGCTTCAACTACCAACCCGGCGCCCACTTCATGTACGGGGGCAACGACCTGAGCGCCGACTACCTGTGGGACTCCAAGGGACACGTCACCGACTGGGGGTACGAAGTCGAGGTCCGCATCCCCTTCAGCAGCCTGCGCTACCCGACGAAGGCGGTGCAGAACTGGGGGATCCAGATCCAGAGGAACGTCCAGCACAGCGGATACCAGGACACGTGGACACCGGCCGTCCGGGCCGCGGCATCGTTCATCGACCAAGAGGGGCTCCTGGTCGGCCTCACGGGAATGCACCACGGCCAGGTCGTGCAGCTCAACCCCGAGGCGACCAACACGCTCAGGGGAGAGCCCCGGTCCGATGCCGAAGGGTGGAGCTACGGCTCCGAGTCGCAGCTGGGCGGGAATGTCCGCTGGATGGCGGGCAGCAACTTCGTCCTGAACGGCACGGTGAAGCCGGACTTCAGCCAAGTGGAGGCCGACGCCACCCAGATCGCCGCCGACGAGCGCTTCGCCCTGTCGTACCCCGAGAAGCGTCCGTTCTTCGTGGAGGGAGCCGACCAGTTCACCGCCCCCAACTCCCTGGTCTACACCCGCGCCATCGTGCACCCCGACGCCGCCGTGAAGCTCACCGGCAAGGTGGGGCGCACCGACGTCGCCGTGCTGTCGGCGCTGGACCACCCCTCCACCGCTCTCGATGGAGGGCGCCGCAGGGTGGACATCGTGCGCCTGAGGCGGGGCTTCGCGGCTCAGTCCACGGCCGGCTTGCTGTACAGCGAGCGTGTGGGCGGGGGCCGGTCCAATCGCGTCTTCGACGCCGACGTCCACCACGTATTCGGCGGCATGTACTACGCCGAGCTCCAGGGCGTGATGAGCAGAACCACGCAGGACGGCACCACCACGTCCGCACCCATGTGGGAGGCTACGGTGGACCGCACCGGCAGGAGCTTCGGCTTCCACTATACGCTCCAGGGGATCGGCACGGACTTCGCGGCGGACAATGGCTTCGTCCGACGGACCGGGATCGTGCAACCCAGCATCTCCAACCGCTTCAGCGCCTACGGCGGTCGAGGCGCGCTCATGGAGCGCTACAACCTCATGCTGCGCCAGGCGGGCGTCTGGCGCTACGAGGACTTCTTTGCGGGCAAGAGCCTTCTCGAGGATCAGTTCTCGGCCAGCAACGAGCTCACGCTCCGGGGCGGGTGGAGCATCCGTGTCGACCCGACGTTGGCCAGCTACGCCTTCGATCCCGCGGACTATTCCAGGCTCTTCACGGGCACCGCTGCACAGCCGGTGGCATTCGTCCCCTCGGACCGCATCACCACGTTCACGACCCAGGTGTCGGTATCCACACCTCAGTTCTCCACCTTCTCGGCCTCCCTGGGGATGACCGCAGGCGACGACGTCGACTTCCTGGAGACGTCCCGGGTACGCCGACTGGACTACAACGCGAGCCTGGATGCACGCCCGACTCAGCAGATCCGCATCGGGGCGACCTACCGGAGCACCTCGTTCCACCGCGGGAGCGACGACGTGCGCACGGCGTCCACGCGCATCCCCCGCGTCAAAGTGGAGTACCAGGTCAGCCGTTCCGTCTTCCTCAGAGTGGTCGCCCAATACACGGCCACCGAGCGGGAGCCCCTCCGCGACCCCCGCACCGGCGAGATCCTCGTGGTCCAGGGGGTCGACGGCTCCCTGGCACCCTCGACGCGCACCGAGTCCAACCAGCTCCGCGCCGACTGGCTCTTCTCGTACCGGCCTTCCCCGGGCACGGTCGTCTTCCTCGGCTACGGGAACACGCTCACCGAGCCCAATCCGCTGGGCCTCCGACAGCTCCGTCCGGTGAACGACGCGTTCTTCGTCAAGGTGAGCTATCTGTTCCGGGCCCTGGGAGCGCGCTGAGCGCCATCGGCCCAGGGCCGTACCCCCATCCCGCAAGCCTCGCCCACCTCGCGACGAAACCCCGACTCGGCAACATTCTCGGGCCCTCGGGTGTGTTAGGGCCGTTGTTGACAACGAAGGAGACGGCCGACGGACCGTCCGGCTGCCAGCTCGTCTCCAGGCGGGAGAGACGCATGCTGAGGGTGGAAAAGGAGGGGCGTCGCACGCGCGGCGCCCGCGGTGTGGTATTGACCTTGACGGTGACGGCGCCGGTGCTGATCACCGCGTGCGTCCACGGACCCCCTGGAGTCGGCGGGGCCCCCGGGGCTCCCCCCACCCCCCACGATCTCTGGGTGCCGCCGGCCGAGGCGCGCGCTTCCGCGAACCCCATCGCCGCGCCGGCACGGGTCGACACCGCCATCGTCACCCCGGACCTCCTGGCGGAGGCCGCGCAGGGGCTGACCATGGCGCAGGTGGTGGACCTGGCGCTGAGCAACAACCCAGCGACGCGGGTGTCGTGGCTCCAGACCCGGGCGGCCGCCGATGCCTACGGCCAGGAGCGCGCCCGACTCTTCCCGACCCTCACCGCCACCGCCAACGCCCTCACGTCCAAGCAGGTAGCCTCGAACGTCCGGTTCGGGGGTCAGCGGAACCAGATCTCGCCCGGGCTCAGCCTCTCGTGGCTGGTTTTCGACCTCGGCGGGCGCTCGGGGGCGCGGGAAGCCAGCCGCGAGGGCGCATACGCGGCGGGCTTCACCCACGACGCGGTGATCCAGAACGCGGTCCTGACGGCGGAGAGCGCGTACTTCGGATACATGGCCACACGCGCTCTTCTCGAGGCGCAGCGGGCCTCGGTGACGGAGGCGGAGGCCAACCTGCAGGCCGCCCAGCACCGTCACGACGTCGGCCTCGCCACCATCGCCGACGTGCTCCAGGCGCGCACCGTCGCGTCCCAGGCGCGTCTCGCCGCCGAGACGACCGCGGGGCAGCTGCAGGCGGCCCGAGCCACCATGGCGGTGGCCATGGGCCTGCCCGCGAATACGCCCTTCGATGTGGCGGCTCCCCCGACGGACACGCCGGTGGGCGCGGTCTCGGAGAGCGTCGATTCCCTCATCGCACGGGCCGTGCGCTCCCGCCCGGACCTGTCGGCGGCCGAGGCCCGTGCACGCCAGGCCCA
>JAJDNI010000253.1 GCA_022340755.1 Gemmatimonadota bacterium | reverse complement strand
CTTCGAAGAGACGATGGATCCGTGCGGGAGCTCGTGCGACGTGTGCACGGGCGTCGGCGCCGAGGATCTGGCCGCGGAGGCCATGTTGGAGAACGGGAGTGGACGGGTCCGGCGCTCGCACCGTGGAGGCGCGGCGGCGGGATCGAGCGCCAACCGCTCCCTGCACGTACGCTCGACGGCCGGCCCGGACGACGGAGATCCCGAGTCCGAGGCGCTCTTCCAGAAGCTCCGGTCACTCAGGAAGGAGCTCGCCGACCGCCAGGGCGTGCCCGCCTACATCGTGTTCAGCGACAAGGTGCTGCGGGAGATGGCGGCCCGACGGCCGGCCACCCCCGCCCAGCTTCTGGACGTTCCGGGTGTCGGACCGGCGAAGTTGGAGCGCTACGGAAGCGCCTTCCTGGAGGCGCTGGGCGGCTGAGGGAACGGGCCGCTCCCGCCCCACTCCTGCCCAGAGGGATGGTGAGCGAGCAGGATGCGGCCGGCCCCGGGGGCTGCGTGCCCTCAGGCGGCGCTCACCGGCGCGAGCTCGATCGCCTCGGTCTCTTCGTCGTGAAAGGCGATCCGATCTTCGAGGGCACGATGTTCCTCGTACGTGTCCTCGTAGCTCCACGCCACTTCCTTCAGGCGCCCCTCATCGGATTTCACATTGAAATACCGGCCGGTCCCCTTGAAGGGACACTCGGTCGAGCGCTCGGCGTTCTCCAACTTGTTCATGTCGACGTCCGAGCGAGGAAAGTCGTAGCGATCGGGGTGTCCGTCCTCGATGAGCTCGATCACGTCCCGGGAGTCGGCGATCACCTCGCCGTTGGCCAGCACGCGCATCTCGCCGTCGAAGTGCTCTTCGTCCACGGTGTGGTCGGGCCACTTGCGGTGTCCAGGCGACTTCTCCATGGGATCCTCTCTTCATCGCGCTTGCCGGCGCGCGAGAGCCGACCACGATGTCGGCGCGGCCCCGGTGCGCCGTTGGCTTTCACCTCCAGAAGGGTGCAACGGGCGTGCCAGGCGGAAGGCCGCCGTGTAGGCGTATACCATGCGGCCTGTGCACGCACCGGCTGTCCGCGACGCTCCCGCCTAGATCGAGCCGCCGACCGACCTCAGAAGCTCACCACCACCGGATTGCCGGAATACCGCACGTCCCTGGAGATACCCCCCGGCATCAGCATCACACGGAAGCTCTTGCGGGCCGCGAGCTTCGTGGCGCCCCTCGGCGAGGCGGGCTCGATCGTGAGACGCCGCGCCGCGTCGTCCCACGTCACGTGCGTCCAGGTACCCACCCCGCTCAGGTAGGCCTGGCTGGCGCCATCGTCGTCGTAGAGCGTGAGGTCGCCGTCGGCCCCCATGTACACGTGCAACGTCGTCGGCCCGCCCGGGGGCTGCTCGGTGTACTCACGGAGCGGGTCCGTGGGCACGATGGCGCCCGCGCGTACGTAGATCGGCATCGTGGCGAGGTCCACGTCGCGCGTCACGGTGCGTCCGCCCTCCACGCGCTTGCTCGTCCACCAGTCGTACCACGCGCCGGCCGGCAGGTACACGTCGCGTGAGGTCGCGCCTTTCTCGTAGACCGGAGCGATCAGGAGGTCGGGGCCCCACATGTACTCGTCGGCCAGCCCGCGCGCGTGCTCGTCGTTCGGGAACTCCAGCCACATCGCCCGCATGAGGGGCATGCCGGTGGCGCGCGCCTGCCAGGCGAGCGTGTACGTGTAGGGGAGGAGCCGGTAGCGCAGCTCGTCGTACGTCTTCACCACCGGCTCGATCGCCGGGTTGTTCAGCTCCGACGGATGGACGAACCGAGAGCTGTCCGTGCTCGTGTTCTGGTTGTTGCCCTCGCGCGGACCCATGTCGGAGAGCCCCCATCCCCACGGCAGCCGCAGCCACCAGGTGCGGCCGTGCGATCGGAACGAACCGCAGAACGCGGAGAACTGGAACCAGCGCGCGTACAGCTCACCCGTCAGCTCCCCCGTGGGATAGAAGCCGCCCGTGTCCGAGCCCCAGTACGGGCCGATGCTGAGCGAGTAGTTGAGTCCCACGGCGATCTGCGTCTCGAGCGTCTTCCACGTGCTCTGCGTGTCGCCCGACCACACCCATCCGCCCCAGCGGGCGATGCCGGGGTAGCCGTTCCGCTCGAGGTTCCACGGGCGCACGTTCGGTTTCGTCGAGAGCGGGCCCTGGTAGTACATCTTCGCGCGCTCCATGCGCTCGAAGAGGTTGAACCAGTCGCCCTCGTCGGGCCAGAAGGCGTCGACCCCATAGTCCGTCACCAACGGGACGTGCTCTTTCCAGTAGGTGAGGATGTGGCCCGCGTCGACCGTCTCCCCCGGCTTCGGCGGGATCGACCCGTGCAGCGTCGGGAGCTTGTCGCGATCCCAGGGCACCATGTGCAGCACGACCTTCACGTGCCTCTCGTGCAGCTCATCGATCACCTCGTGCGGGTCGTGCTTGAAGACCTCCGGATTGAACTGGAACGACGGCTGCTCGGTGTTCCAGCCGCGCGGCGTGAACCCGGTCCCCAGATAGATGACGGCGTCGATCGGGATCTTCTTCGCGCGGAACGTGTCCACGATCGCGACCATCTGCGAGTCGCTCTCGAGCGTACGGTGCGACTGCATGTAGCCGAGCGCCCACTTCGGCGGCATCGCGGCCGGACCCGTGAGCGTCGAGAAGTCCTTCATGAGCGCGGCCGGATCGTGGCCGTCCATGACGAAGAGGTCGACGAGGCCCGGCACGATCGAGTCGACGGGCGGCTTCCCCTTGCCGAGGCTCTCGCCCTGGTTGTGCTCGTTCTGCGCGCTGTCGGCCCCCTGCGGGGGCTTCCACGGGATCAGCAGCCCGCGCTCCGGATCCCTCAGATCCACCTCGACCCAGGGCGTCGCGACGAAGAGCCCCCACCCCGCCGTCCCCACCAGCATGGGCGACGGGTTGCGCGAGCCGTAGGCGTCGCTCTGCCAGCGCGGCTGCATCTGGAAGTACGAGCCCCGCCGGTCGAACTGCACCGGCCCCTGCCTCCAGTCTCCGCCGCGCTCGGGGCGGGGACCGCCCTCGCCGAGTCCGAGCACCGGTGCATCCCCGATCCGGAACGAGACGTTTCCGTTCTCCTCGAAAACGATGTCCTGGACCGCCCGTCCCTCCGGGTTCGTGACGACGACCCTCAGGGGATCGGCGCGCACTTCCACCATCAGGTTGCCCACCCTCCGGCGGACGGGTGCCGTAATCTCGCTGAGCCGGATCACCGGCGCAGGGTAATCGCGCTCGACCAGAGCGGGCGTGAACGGGAAGTCGGCCGCGTAGCTCGTCGGCTTGAGCGTGACGCGGATGCTGTGCACCCCCGCGGCACGCACGTCGAGCTCGGCGGGCCGGCCGGCGGTCGTGATCTGCTGGGCCGAGGCTGGA
>JAJDNI010000224.1 GCA_022340755.1 Gemmatimonadota bacterium | reverse complement strand
TTGTCGTCTCGGATGGCGAGCGCGGCACGTCTATCTCGGCTCTCTTCCAGCCATCCGGCCGGCATCCAGGGGATCTTCATCCCGGATCTTGGACGACCTGGTGGCCAGTCTGGAGGAACGCGGCGCTGCGGAGGTCGCCATGGGCTCGTTCGACGCCGAGTGGATGCCGGAGGAATCCGCCCGTGGGAAGCTGCGTGGAGCGCGCGAGGAATTCCATGTCGCTCTGGACAGTCCGGATGCGTTGCTGGCCCAAATGGGAAGCACGCATCGCCGGAGGGTCCGCAAGGGGGACTCGGCGGGCTGGAGACTCGTAGCCCTGTCGGGCGAGGTGGGCTCAGAGGCCCTCTACCGCGTCCAGGTCACCGCGGGGCAACGGGCCCGGACGAGGGGCAAGGGATTTCGAGTAAGGAAAAGGGTGGATCTCGGAGAAAGCACCCCATCCGAGGATTGGCCCTGGTGCGGCGTTCTGGTGTTCGCGACCTATGCAGGGGACGAGCTGCTGGCCGCAGACATGGTGGGGTGGGCGGCGGGGCGCGCCTTCTACATTCGCGGCGGCTCGACCCCGGCAGGCTACGAGGCATCGGCGGCGTTCTGGGCCCACTGGACGATCATGAGCCGCCTGGGGGAGGCCGGACTCACGGAGTACAACCTCGGCGGCGTGCCGGGGGATGCCCACGAGCAAGGGCACTCACAGCACGGGCTGTGGAGGTTCAAGAAGGACTTCGGTGGTCGGAGGGTGATCTGCCGAGGGTGGGAGGTCACGCTGAGACCGGGCCACATGAAGCTGCATTCAGTCCTGAACAGGCTGCGAGGGAGACATGAGGGGAACCCCCGTGGAAGTTGAGTCCTCCGGGGACACACGTCCTCGTTCGGCGTCCGCGACCCACCCGTCCGCGCTCGTGAAGCTCCGGTCCGGGTTGAAGCGGCTGCGTGGCCTGCCGGCCTTTCACCCAACGGCATTCCGGGAACGCGTGCGTGAGTGGCTCGGAGGCCACCCAGTCGCCGAGGACAGGCTCCATGCCGAAGCCGCTCTGGATTGGCTGGCCCGGGCGCAGGACGCGACGCAGTCAGGGGGAGTCGCCCGCGGCTATAGCCTGACTTCGGGCTCTCATCTGGGTGGACCTGGCTGGCAACCGGCTTACCCGGAGACCACCGGCTACATCATTCCGACGCTGTACCTCGCTGCCGAGGTCCTGGACCGCCCGGAGCTCCGGGATCGCGCCCGCCGGGCCGCCGAGTGGGAAGTCACCGTTCAGATGCCTTCGGGTGCCGTGCCAGCCGGCGTGCTCGGAGAGTCGGACTCTCCCGCGGTGTTCAATACCGGCCAGGTACTCCTGGGGTATCTCAGCGCCTACTCCGAGACGGGAGACGAGGTTTTCACGACGGCCGCCAGGCGCGCAGGTACATGGTTGGTCGACTCCCAAGGAGCCGATGGCCTGTGGCGAAAGGGCAACTCGCCCCTCGCAGACGCCGAGTCGACACTGTACAACGCCCGAGTGGGCTGGGCTCTGAGCGAAGCGGGAGCCCTACTTGGCGAGCCCACCATGACCCAGGCCGCAAGCAGGAACCTGCGCCGCGTTGCGAGCCTCCAACACGCCAACGGCTGGCTGCCGAACTGTTGCCTGTCGGATCCCACCCAGCCACTGCTCCACACGTTGGCTTATGCCATTCGCGGGCTCTTGGAGGGAGGACGCGTGCTGAGCGATTCGGAGGTTTTGGAGGCGGCGGTTCGGGGCGCGAGAGCGCTCGCCGAACAGGTTCGTGCCGATGGACGGATGGCGGGCCGGTTCACGGACGATTGGCGCGGGGCCGTCGGGTGGAGCTGCCTCACGGGCGAAGCCCAGATGGCCAATGTCTGGCTGCGGCTCCACCATGTGACTGGTGATGCACGGTGGCTCGAGCCGGTCCGGCCCGTCTTGACGTTCCTCAAGCGCACTCAGAACAGGAGCTCTGCCAACCCCGGCCTCCGGGGAGGAATCAAGGGTGCCCACCCGGTCGGAGGGCGCTACGGGCGCTACCAGATTCTCAATTGGGCCACGAAGTTCTTTCTCGACGCGCTTCTGCGCCAGGAGTGGCTCGACGCCGGCGGAGACGGGGATGGCTTGCGCTACGTGTTGCCGTAGAGCACGCCGCCCTCATCTGGCGTCCCCACGAGTCCTTCTTCCTTTCCGACACTGCCGACAGAACGGATGAGAACACTTGTCGTCGCGGGAGCGCGACCGAATTTCATGAAGGTGGCGCCGATCCTGCGCACGCTTCGGGACCGTGGCGAGCCTGCCATCCTGCTGCACACCGGGCAGCACTATGACTATCAGATGTCTGCCGCCTTCTTCGAACAACTCGGCATTCCGGAACCCGACTACCACCTCGGTGTCGGCTCTGGTACGCACGCGGACCAGACTGCTCGAATCATGCAGGCGTTCGAACCGGTCTTGACCTCGACCCGCCCTCACTGGCTCGTTCTGGTCGGTGATGTCAACTCCACTCTGGCCTGCTCCCTCGTCGCAGCCAAGCTCAAGGTGGACCTGGGCTGTCAGATCGCGCACGTCGAGGCCGGGCTGCGGAGCCGAGACTGGGCGATGCCGGAGGAGGTGAACCGTGTCCTCACCGACCGCTTGTCCGACCTGCTCTTTACGACTTCCCCGGAAGCCGCCGAGAATCTCGAAGCCGAAGGTATCGAGGGAAATCGGATCGTCTTCGCTGGCAATGTGATGATCGACACGCTGCTGCGGGAGTTACCCCGGGCCCGGGACAAAGGGACTCTCGAGCGCCTTGGGCTCCACCGTGGACGCTACGTCGTGGTGACCCTCCACAGGCCTTCGAACGTCGATGCAGCCGAGCGCTTGGCGGGAATCCTCCGCGGTCTTGCGAAGGTTGCCGACGATGTCCCGGTGGTGCTCCCATTGCACCCACGGACCCGCGACAGAGCCAAGACGTTCGAGTTGGAGCCGCTGCTCGACGGTCTCATCGTTACGGAGCCACTCGGGTACCACGAGATGCTGGCGCTGATGGACGGGGCGGGCGGCGTCTTCACCGACTCCGGCGGCATCCAGGAGGAGACCACCGTCCTGGGCGTGCCGTGCGTGACCTTGCGCGAGACGACGGAAAGGCCCGTCACGGTAGAGGTTGGGACCAACAGGATGGTGACTTGGCCTCCCACCCCGGAAAATGTCATAGGCGCATATACAAAGTTGCGCGGCCGGTCACGGTTGAAGGTCGGCGAAGCTGCTCCGGAGGGGTGGGACGGCAACGCGTCGCAGCGGATCGTGGACGCGCTGGAGACGGCGAGACCGCGCGTGGGCCACCAAGGCTGATCAAGGGCGTATGGGAAGGGGCTGAACGCTCACCGACGAACTGCCGGTGACGGCATTGGCGCCAACCGCCTCGAGGCGTACCCAGCGATCAATCCGAGGACTGCGCCACCGACCTCTGTCCATGGAGGCGCAACCAGGCGTGTCGCGGCTACTGCGAGCCCGATCAGGAT
>JAJDNI010000203.1 GCA_022340755.1 Gemmatimonadota bacterium | reverse complement strand
GTTAGACGAGCGGTGAGCCCCACGGTCTTCAGAGCGAAGGGCTTGAGGTTCTTCTTCTTCTCGCGAGAGGAAGAACGGATTCACGTCCACGTTCTGGGTGAGGAAGGGGAGGCGAAGGTCTGGATCGAGCCCCGCGTCGAGTTGGCTCGCAACTATGGGCTGGGCGACAGGACGCTCGCTACAGCCATGGACCTGATCACGGAACGGGAAGATGAGATCCGCAGAGCCTGGAACGAACACTTCGGCGGTTGAGCTGTCCAACGTATCGCCCCACGGGCTTTGGCTTCTGATCGATGCCCGGGAGCACTACCTCGCCTTCGACGCGTTTCCCTGGTTCCGCGACGCGACCATCGGACAACTGTCGCGGATCGAGCGGCCGGCCCCGGGTCATCTCTATTGGCCAGAGTTGGATGTGGATCTCGCGTTGGACAGCATCGAGCGCCCGGAAGCCTACCCTCTCGTGAGCCGAGCCCGGCCGGCTTCTCCAAGCTGACGAAGCGCAGCGGGACCCGACCGCGGTGCAGGGATACGGCGTTGGGCGAATCGCGCCCGTCGAGTGGGTGCGGATACCGGTCGCCGGCCTTTCGCTGGTGCGGTCCCAGGGCGCGGTAGAACGCGAAGAACGTGAGGTCGGTAGTTCGAGTCTACCCAGGCCCATCTGCAAGGCGAAAAGCCCCGCCTGGTCGAGAGGACCGGACCGGGCGTCGCAGTTCTGACCGGCTTTTGGGCCGGCCAGGCGCGCCCACCGAGAGCCCCGCCCCTTCCATCAGTCCGCGACATGCGGGCGTGTCGAACTGACCATCTACTTCCTTCCCGCGGCCTCGAGCTTGGCACGCAACTCGGCGATCCAGTTCGGGACGACGACGAGGTGCTGTACGGTGCGTTCGGCGACCAGGCCGAGGAACCGCGTCCTGTTCCAAAACCCGGCCGAAGTGATTGCGGAGCCGCTGTCGTAGTGTGTCCTGCCGGCAGTCCCGGCCTTTCCGCTGGGTGCGGTCCCAGGGTGCGGTAGAACGTGAAGAACGTGAGAGTCTGAAGCGCATTGCCGGAAGAACGTGAAAGGGAGATGGCGCGCCCCCTACATCCCATTCACGCTCTTCACGCATCCCGTTCCTGTTTCACTGGCCTGATAAGCGTGAGGTCGGGAGTTCGAGTCTTCCCAGGCCCACTGAGGGAACGCGAAGCCCCGCTTGGTCGATGATGGCCCGGCGGGGCTCTGTGCATCGCAGCTCGGGCGGCGACGTGCGGTGGTGGGGGGAGGGCGACGGCCTTGAGCCGCCGCGCCCTACCCTACCGGACGTGGCTGCGCGCGGCCGCTCACCCAGCGGTCAGGATGATCCCCTCCAGCCCGAGCCGCTTCACCTCGGCGTTGAACGCCGCGACGCTCTTCCGCAAAGAGGTCTCCGCCTCGATGCCGAGGCTCGCCCAGGCGGCGTCCAGGTCGTGCTTGCGGTCCATGGCGCCCTGCGTCGGGCGGCCCTCGGTGCTCCCGCCGCCGTACCCGCCACCGCTGTTCAGGTAGTAGAGGAGCGTGCCGTACTCCTGCTGCAGGCCGGCCTCGGTGGAGCCATCCTCCCGGTCCGGCATGCTCGTGAGGCGCGCCTCCAGAGGTTCGAGCCGCCTGTCCAGCGAGTCGGCGAGCTCGCCGAGCCGTCCGATGTCGCGGCCGCCCGCGCGGGCACGCGCCACCAGGGCTCGTGCCTGAGTCTGGGCGGAGTGGATGCGGCCCACGGCGCTGCGTACGGCCTCGGAGCTCCGCCAAACGTCCAGCGTCACGTGGTACTGCTCCTGGTAGTCCGCCTGGGTGATGTCGGGATCCTTCGGGTCGGGGAGCACCGTGAAAGTCCGCTCCGCCGATCCGCCGCCCCAGGAGAGGCGCGCCGTATACGTGCCCGGAGGCGCCTTGACGCCTCCGCTCCGGAGGTAGCGCAGCGGCCAGGCAAGGCGGTGGAAGCCGACGTCGTCGGCCAGGGCCGGGCCGGGAGCCGCGGGGCCGGACCTGGCCTCCCAACGGGCTGCGGTGTCCCCCTGGGCATCGAGGACCTCGAGGGTGAGCCCGTCTACCGGCGAGCGCACCGTCCAGCTGAGGAGGGCCCCCACGGGCAGGGGATCAGGAACGATGCGGTCCACCTCCTGGAGGGGTGGTGAGTCGGCCCGGCCGCGGGCCACGTCCCTCGGCGTGAAGAGTTGGACCGGTCCCGGCCCGGCGCCGCCCGCCCCCGCGGCCATGGCGAGCTCGCGCAGCGGCGTGAGGTCGTCGAGCACCCAGAACGAGCGGCCCTGGGTGGACAGGACCAGGTCCCCCCGGTGGACCTTCATGTCCGTGACGGGCGTAGCCGGCAAGTTCAGCTGCAGCGTCTGCCAGCGGGCTCCGTCGTCGAAGGAGACGTAGGCGCCGAACTCGGTGCCCGCATAGAGGAGGCCCGGCACCACGTCGTCCTCACGGACGACGCGCACGGGGTGGTCGGCGGGGATGCCGTTGGTGCCGTCGGTGAGGAGCTTCCAGTGGGCACCGTAGTCGTCGGTGTGGAACACGTAGGGGTGCCAGTCGTCCAGGCGGTACCGCTGGACGGCGAGGTAGACGCGGCCGGCCGCGTGGGGTGAGATCTCGATGCGGTTCACCGTGGCGTCGTGCGGCATCCCCGGAGGCGTGACGTCCTTCCAGGTAGCGCCGTCGTTCCTGGTCAGATGCACCAGGCCGTCATCGCTCCCCACCCAGATCGTTCCCTCCTCGTGGGGCGACGGCGCCACCGTGAAGATCGTGTTGTAGACCTCGACGCCGGTGTTGTCGGAGTGGATGGGCCCTCCGGGAAGCCGCTGCTGGACCGTATCGTCGGTGGTGAGGTCGGGGGAGATGCGCTGCCAGCTCATGCCACCGTCCTGCGTGCGGTACAGGTACTGCGACGCGTGGTAGACTGTCGTGGGATGGAGCGGGTCCACGACGATGGGCGCCACCCACTGCCAGCGGTCGCGGAGCTTCGCAGGGGCGTGGTTTTGGCTCTGGGGGTAGACGTTCATGTTGCGCCGCGTGTCCCGGGAGATGTCCATGCGGTTGATGACCCCGCCGTAGCACCCGCCCCATACGACGTCGGGGTGATCGGGGTCCAGCGCCACGGGCCCCACTTCGCAGCCGGCGGCATAGCGCCACTCCTGCTCGGGGCGGAGCGCGTCATCGCTCCGGTAGACAGGCACGCTGATGGTCGTGTTGTCCTGCTGCGATCCGTAGATGCGGTACGGATCGCCGTTGTCCACCACCACGTCGTACATCTCGGCGGTGGGCTGGTTGTAGACGGTGGACGTCGTCCTGCCGCCGTTCAGCGACACCTGGGCGCCGCCGTCGTCTCCCACCACGAAGAGGTTCGGGTTGCGCGGGTTGATCCACAGCGCGTGGACGTCCCCGTGGTGGACGGGGATCTGCCGGAACGTCCGGCCGCCGTCCACGGAGCGGTAGAACCGGGTGTTCATGACGTACACGGTGTTCTCGTCCGCCGGGTCGGCCACCACGTGGTGGAAGTAGAAGGGCCGTCCGGCGATGGCGTCGTCGCCGTTCAGGAAGGTCCAGGTCGCGCCGCCGTCGTCGGAGCGGTAGAGGCCGTTGCCGGGCTTCGCCTCCACCATGGCCCACACCCGGTCGGGATTCCCGCCGGAGACGGTCACCGTGACCTTGCCAACGATCCCCCGGGGGAGCCCGCCGGCCAGCTTGACCCAGTGGTCCCCGCCGTCGGTGGTCTTGTACACGCCGCCCTCGGGGCCACCGGAGATGAGCGTCCAGGGCTTGCGCTCGGCGCGCCACATGCCGGCGTAGATCACCCGGGGGTTGGAGGGGTCCATGGCCAAGGACACCGCGCCGGTGCTGTCGTTCAGGAAGAGCGCCTTCTCCCAGGTCCGGCCCCCGTCCCGGGAGCGGTAGACGCCGCGCTCCGGGTTGTTGCCGAAGGGGTCGCCGAGGGCCGCCACGTAGACGAGATCGGGATCCCGTGGATCGACGACGATGGCGCCGATCTCCCCGGACTTCGGCAGCCCCACGTGTTGCCACGTCTCGCCGCCGTCGGTGGTCCGCCACACTCCCCTGCCCACGGAGATGTTGCCTCGGATGCACGCCGACCCGGTGCCCACGTAGAGGACGTTCGCGTCCGACGGCGCCACTGCCACGGCACCGACCGCCCCCGCCGTGAGGAAGGCGTCGGTGAGAGGGTGCCAGTGCTGCCCGGCATCGTCGGTCTTCCACACGCCCCCGCCGGTGCCGCCCAGGAAGAACGTGTTGGGCTCGTCGGGGATGCCGGCCACCGCCGTTACCCTGCCGCCCCGGAACGGTCCGACCATGCGGTAGCGCATGCCCGCGTACAGGGAGGGATCGACGGCGGGAGCCCGCTGGGCGGCGGTGGGGGCGGGCGACAGCAGCGCGCCGACGCCGAGGACGACGAGGGAGCAGAGGAGGCGACGCATGGAGCGATCCGTAAACGGGACATCCTTAACCCGCAGTCTCCCGCGAGTCGATGGGCCGCGCCCCGGCACCAGCGGATCTCGCGCCGGAGGACGTCCGACGCCACGCGGCGCGACGCCGGTCACAGTGCGCCGGGACTCCCCGGGCCGCAAGCAGTTCCGGTCTTGCGCGCCCAATACGACATATGTAGAATAAGGTCATGCAACGACTCACCCGTACGACGGCCCGCACGCTCCTTGCCTTTCTGGAAACGCCGAGGAGCTGGCGTTACGGCTACGATCTGATGAAGGTCGCCGACCTTTCGTCGGGGACATTGTACCCGCTTCTCGCGCGACTCACCGACGACGGTTGGCTCGAGTCGCGCTGGGAGGAACCCGAGCTTCCCGGGAAGCCGCCGCGGCAGCTGTATCGTCTTACCGCCACCGGTCGCGTTCATGCGCGCCATGCGCTGGAACGCGCGCAGGCGTCGTGGCTCCGACTTCCGCACACCCGAGAGGCGTGATCGTGCCGCGACGCTCTCCCTTCGCGCTCGGTCGCATCGTCGAACGCCTGGCGAGACTCTTCCCGCCGCGCCACCGCGAGCTGGTGCGGGGGATGGTGACGGAACTCGAAGCGATCGGCGATCCCTTCGAGCGTACGCGCTCGAGCGTACGCGCTTCGCTCTGGGTGCGATCGCCGTCATCGCCGCCCTGACCCTCGTCTCGAACACGGAGATCGTCCCGCGCGCGAATACGCGGCTCGTGACGGTGTTCGCGGGGGCTCCGCAGGAGCCGAGCGACCGGACGATGACCGTCGGCGAGCTGGAGGGCCCGGACCGCGCCCGGAGCGCAAGGCAGCGCTCGGGCGGCCGCGTACAAGGTCGAGTTCCAGTGATCGACGGGTGACGACACACGCCTGTCACGAGGATGCTGCCGGTAAAGGCGGCAGCCGATGACGACGCCCAGAACCTCGCTTCTGCGGTCCCGCTCAGGCGTCAGCGAACCGGTCACCGTGCCCCGGGACGACTGGGATGCCGCGAGAATCGCGGTGGTCGTCTGCGACATGTGGGACACCACGCACTGTGTGTCGGCGGCCCGGCGGGTCATCGACATGGCCCCTCGAATCAACGAAGTGGCGGGTCGACTCCGGCGGGACGGTGCGCTCATCGTTCATGCGCCGGGCGGCTGCATGGGCTTCTACGCGGAATCGTCGGCCCGGGACCGGGCGCGACAGGCACCTCGGGTCCGGTCTCGGGTGCCAGTGGGCTGGCACGATTGGGACGCCTCCCGGGAGCCACCCCTCCCGTCGGCGCTCGGTGACGACACTCCTTGTTCCTGCGAACCGGGCGATCCCTGCACGGAAGGCGGACCACCCTATCCGTGGACACGTCGGATCGACTCCATCGAGATCTCATCGAGCGACGCCGTTACCGACGACGGTGAAGAGCTGCTGGCCCTGCTGGAGCACGGCGGCATCGATGACGTGGTCGTCATGGGCGTACACCTCAACCGATGCGTTCTCGGTCGCCCATACGGCATCCGGCAGCTGGTGTACTGGGAGAAGAGGCCCGTGCTCTGTCGCGACCTGACGGATTCCTATCACCGAGATCCGCGCGGCCATCTTCGGGGCAACGAGGATATGATCGCGCGTGTCGAGCGATACTGGTGCCCCACCGTAACAAGTGACCAGCTCGTAGGTGGCGCGCGGTTTCAGTTTCAATCGACGGGGTAGCTTGGTCACCGTGTACGGCGCGGGGGCCCCGATTCGTCCCGGTGACCCACTGCGACGTGCCATACGACAACGTGACCGTTGATCTCGAGGAGGGCGCGCCACTGTCCGTCGCGATGCCGTCTCCCGTGCATATGGAATGTTACCGATGCCGAGTGGTCCCTACGCGCGCTCGCAGCCGGTCTCAGCGTCTCCCATGTCGAAAGCGACTGATCCGGCCCTGGCCGGCTGCCCATCCCGCATCGGCGCTCACGAACGCGGTGGTCCAGTAGTTCACCGAATCGATACGGGTCCAGTTCTTGCCGTCATCGACGGAGTACGCGGAGCCTTGCGGATTGACCGCCACCAGGGTGGGAGTGGGCGCGCCCCGAAGCCAGCTCACGGCGAAGACCGCACCTAGGAGGTTCGTCCGGCCTGCCATCGTCCAGGTTACGCCCCCGTCGCTCGTCAGGGCGATGTCGTCGTAGGGGACGTCACGATGGCCGTCGTCGCCTCCCGCGATCACGCCGTGCAGGTCGTCGCGGAAGGCGATCGAGAAGA
>JAJDNI010000186.1 GCA_022340755.1 Gemmatimonadota bacterium | reverse complement strand
CCATCCTGACGGGAAGAAGACGGCCGTTGCCTCGGCGAACCCGGCGGCTGCTGGTGACGGGACGGTGACTTTCGCGAACATGCTCACCGATTCGACGTACGAGTTGAGCGCCCAGCCCGCGAATGCTCTCCGGGTGGTCCTCATGGACACGCTCATCTCGGTGACCGGGATGGACGGGTCGGTGCAGGCGGACTCGGTGAGTCCGCTCGAGGGTGGGGCCGGTTTCTCGACCTTCGCCTTCAAGGGTGACCAGAACAAGATCAACGGCACGCTCAAGGCCATCGACGGCAGCGCCGATGTGACGAAGCGTCTGGTCAAGATCATGCCGGATCCGGGCAACATTCAGCCTCGCGTGTTCGCGGACGGCTCGTCGGACACCACCGTGGTGAGCGACGCCACCGGCGGCTTCCGTACCTACGCCAACCTGCGCGAAGGTAAGTGGATCGTCACGCCGCTCGATTCCGTGACGGCGGCTGGGGATTCCATCTGGGCCTTCTACGGGACGACGGCCGATTTGACGTTGAAGGGAACGGGGAACACCGAGTCCTCGGGTATCCTCCGGGCCTACCGGATGGACACCAAGATCCAGGGCGTGGTCGTGAACGACCATGACATGGACCTCAACGTCGTCGACAACGGTGAGGCCCTCGCCGTGGACGTCAACCTGTACAGGACAAAGGTCGACGCCGACTCCCTGGTGGGCACGGCGACTTCCGACGGGACCACCGGCGCCTACAGCTTCACGAAGCTCCGCCAGGGCACGTACGTCGTCCAGCGGGTGGAGCCCGCGTCTGGGGACGTGATCGTTCTGCGGAAGACCAGCAAGGGTGACACCGCCATCGTCACCACCGATGCCGGCGCCAACAAGACCGTGGGCAGCCTGGCCCCGAACCCGCTGCCGCGGTGGGACTACCTCACGGGTAGCGTGGCCAATGCAGCGGGCTTGCCGTACTTCACGTTCCTGTGGGAGAACGGAACCGTGAGCGGGCGGGTCATCGAGACCGGTGACGTAAGCACGCCGGTGGAGAACATCACGGTCAGCCTGTACCAGTGTAAGACTGCCGTTGGTGTGGCGGCTATTGACTTCGCGCCCACTCCGGAGGGTGCGGTTGCTGCTGGACCGCCGCTCGATCCGTCCTGCACGTCGTACACGCAGGCTGCTCCTCTGTCGAGCGTGGCGACGGATGCTGACGGGAACTACAGCTTCTCGGGCCTCACGGAGGGTATCTACGAGATTCGGGTGTCCCCGGCCACGGCTGGGTATTCGAACGACGATACTGGCCCCGTGATCTTCAAGCTCCTGGGCAGCGGCGACCATGAGGCGTTCTACAATGCCACGGTCGCGGCGAGCAACCACGAAGTGAGCTGATTTCCTGGCTTCACGACATGGTCACCCCCCGTCCGGCAAGAGCCGGGCGGGGGGTTCGTCGTATGATCTTCCTTCCTCTCGCTTGCGGCGACGCTGCCTGTTGCCGGATGAAATGGCGCAACCAACCCCTGCTACCTTGCAGTGGCCAAGCGCTGCTGACATCTTCCCTTGCCAGGTACACTCCGGGGCTCGCCTGGGGGGGGTGAAGCGGTGATAAACAAACGTTTACGCCCTTCTGACTGCTCGCTATCTTCCGCCATATGCCTGAGCTAATCGTCGCCGCTGGGCTGGCCTTCGCCTTGTCCCTGGTTCTCACGCACAGGGTTCGCGCTTGGGCGGACCGGGCGGGAATTCTGGACTTTCCCGACGGGACCCGTCACGGACCACGACAGCCGGTGCCCCGGGCCGGGGGGATCGCCATCTTCTTGACCCTGGTGACGGTGCTCTCCCTCGCCTTCGTGGTCTCGTTGGACGCGGTGCAGGTCCCTGCCGACCAACTCGACCGTCTCGCGGCCCTCACGCTCGGCGCGACCGCGATCTTCGCTTTGGGCCTCTGGGACGACGTCAGAAGCCTACGGCCCCGGACGAAGTTCCTGGTGCAGGTGATCGTGGCGCTGGCCATGTTCTGGGGTGGCATCCGTTTTCAAAGCGTAGGCTTCCTCGGCGAAGGCCGTCTGGAGTTTCCGCTCTGGGTCGCCATCCCGGTGACCGTCGTGTGGATCGTGGGGATCACCAACGCCTTCAATCTCATCGACGGTGCCGACGGCGTAGCCGCAGGGGCCGCTCTCTTTGCGCTTGTCACCATGACGGTGGTCTCTGTCGTCATGGGGAACCAGCTTTCCGCCCTCGTTTGCCTGGTTCTGGCCGGGGCCACCCTGGGCTTCCTGGTCTACAACTTCCCCCCGGCCTCCATCTTCCTGGGAGATTCGGGGAGCCTGCTCCTGGGCTTCATCCTGGCCACCCTTGGGGTGATCACCACCCAGAAGGCCCCCACGGCCGTGGCGGTGGCGGCCCCGGTGGTGGTCTTCGGGCTCCCTATCCTGGACACCACCCTGGCCATCCTCCGGCGCTTCCTCCGGCGCCAGCACCCCTTCCGGGGGGACCGGCACCACATCCACCACCGCCTCCGGGACCTGGGCCATTCTCCCCGGACCGTGGCCTTGCTCCTCTACGCCGTAAGCGGAGCCTTTTCCCTGGTGGCCCTTCTCATGATGAGCACCTCCGGGGCCGCCGTGGCGGCGATCCTGGCCATCACCGGTGCCATCGTGCTCCTGGGTGTACAGCGCCTGCGCCTGCCCGAGCTCGTGGAGGCCCATGGCGCCGTGCGTCGGGGGATGAGGCGGGGCCTCCAGCAGCGGCACGTCATTGCCCAGAACGTCCGGGTACGGGAGGCGGTGGAGCGGATGGAGGAGGCGGTGGATCCTCTGGCGGTCTTCACCGCCCTGGGGTACGCCTTCGGGGCCAGCGAGTTCGAGCGGGTGGAGGCCTTTCTTCCGGCGGCCCGGGGCGCGGCTCTCAAGGGGGTCCAGGGGGTCGAGATCCGGGGCTCAGCAGTGGTGTGGCGCTGGCAGCCCGAGCCCCCGCGCACCGGGGAATCCCTCTGGGAGATCCGCCTCCCCTTCCGGGACGGCCGGCGCCACCCGGTGGGACGCCTCTCCCTCTGGCGGAGCATCGAGGACGACCATGTCCTGACCGACCTGCGCATGGTCGCCCTGGAACTCCTCCCGGCCATGTACGAGGCCCTGGACCGGATGGCGGGGGAGCGTCCCCGGAGGCCGGAGCGCACCGAGGTGCTCGCCGAAGGCGGATCCGACTAGGGCCTCCGACCCGCCGTCCTTCCCAGGTAGCCGTACCTCCACAACCCCGGCAGGGTGAGGGCGGTCACCAGAGCTTCCTCGCCCCGGGTGAGGAGCTGCCGGCCCGGGCCGAGGCGCTTGATCTCCACCGTCCCTACCTCGAAGCGGCTCGGGTTGCCGGAGATCTGGTGCCGCTCCCGGAGCTCGGCGACGCGCCCTCGAACCGGGATGGCCTCGGGCGCCACCCCGATGAGCTCGGCCAGAGGGCGGAGCGCCGCCTCGGGGTCCGCCACCTGGTCCTCGTATCGGATGCGGATGGTCGGGATGCCTAGGGCCCGGGGAATGACCGCGGCACCTGCGTTGGAGAGGAGCCAGCGGACGCCGCCTCCCACCACCGAATGGGTCTTCATCCTCCGGGTGCCGCTCCCGTCCCCGTGGTAGGGCATCTCCTTCCGGACGGAGTTGGCGACGTCCCGAGAGTCCCGGACCAGGTGGACGAAGCGGACGTCGTAGCCCCGGAGCCGTGAGAGGAGGGCTCCGTAGGCCGGGTACTTGGAGGAGTCGATGAGGATCTTCTTCCCCGACTTCGCCCGG
>JAJDNI010000179.1 GCA_022340755.1 Gemmatimonadota bacterium | reverse complement strand
CACCCCCGAGCAGGTGGTGGCCGACGAGCTCGATCCCGCACGTGCGATGGGGGGCGGCTACTTCGGATTCAGCCGTGACCTCAACACCGGATGGGGCGCGATGGAGGTCTTCGAGACCTACAACACCAAGACACCCTCCATCGCGTTGTCCTGTGAGGACTACGGGCTCGTCTTCCGCCTGACGGAGGCCGGAGACCACCCGAAGATCAGGCTGAACCTCGAGGGCAAGCTCCTCGGCGAGCAGCCGGTCTACAACGTGATCGCCAGCATTCCGGGCACGGAGAAGCCGGACGAGTACGTCGTGCTGTCCGCGCACTTCGACTCGTGGGACGGCGGCTCGGGTGCCACGGACAATGGGACCGGAACGCTCACGATGCTGGAGGCGATGCGCATCCTGAAGAAGGCCTATCCGCACCCGAAGCGCACGATCCTGGTCGGCCACTGGGCGGGAGAGGAGGAGGGTGAGGTCGGCTCGAAGGCCTTCACGGAGGATCACCCCGACGTGCTCTCCGGCATGCAGGCGCTCTTCAACCAGGACAACGGCACCGGCCGCATCATGCGCATCGGTGGAGCCGGGCTCGTCCATGCTCCCGAGCATTTGAACGCCTGGCTGGCCAAGGTGCCGCTCGAGTTCCGCATGATGATCAACGGTGGGGGACCGGTTGTGGCCGGCCGCCCGGCCGGAGGCGGCAGCGACGACTTTCCGTTCGGGTGTCGTGGGCTCCCGGCTTTCGGCCTGGGGTCCTTGTCGTGGGACTACGGCAACACCACCTGGCACACGGAGATGGACACGTTCGACAAGATCGTGTTCGACGACCTGCGCTACAACGCGACGCTGACCGCCATGCTGACCTATCTCGCCTCGGAGGACCCGGAGCGGATTCCTCTGGACCGGGTCGATCTGGCCGCGCAGGCGGGCGGACGGCCGAGCCGCTACGGCGGAGGTACCACCTGGCCGGAATGCGAGAAGGCACCCAGGTCGACGAACCCACGGCTCTGGTAGATCGGGACACGAACGAGCGAGGTCGCTAGGCGCCTCGCTTCTTCACCGCGAGGTACTCCCGCATGCCGGAACGCAGCGTGAAGGCGTGCAGGATACGAAAGGGGTCCAGAACACGCTCCACCTCGGCGGGCAGCAGCCCCCGTCCCGCCAACTCGGGCGGCCCGACCACCTCCTCGGCCACCCGATCGATCCCCAACAGGGTGAATCGCATGGGACGGGTGGTGATCTCGTCGGAGGTGCGCACCAGCGCGTACAGACGCGCCCCCGGAGCCGTCAGCTCGGCCAGCCGGTCGATCAGGAGCGGACGCTCCTCCGCGAGAAGCCGGTCGAGGACGTCCCAGGCGAGCACCAGGTCGTAGGGCTGCGCACGGTTGGGAGGCATCGCCTGGAGCGCCCGAGCGAACGGCTCGCCGTGAGCCAGCGTCGGAACGAGTCCCGCGAACCGGATCTGTCTCGCGTAACGGCCGTAGAGACGCAAGTGCGTCTCCGACGCGGTCCCGAAGTCGAGCACCGTGTGGGTCCCGTCCTCCTTCACCCCGTCGAAGAGCGCGGCTACCCCGGGCGATGCCCTGACCCGAGGCTCCGCCGGCTGCTCTCCGGGCTCCTCCTGATCCGCGTCACGAGAGCGCCCGCCACGACCCCGCCCCAGCCAGCCCACTTACGAAACGGCTCGAGAGCTCGCCTTGTCCGACGTATCCTTGTCCGTCCGCGAAGAGGTCTTGGCCGAGGAGCTCGAGGAAGACGACTTGTCGGCGTCCTTCGACGCGTCGCCCGAACCCGTGCTCGAGGCCGTCTCGCGAGAGCTCTGGGTGCCGGCCGTCGCGGCCGCACGGCCTCCGCGCGGCGACGCGTCGCCCATGTCCACGAGCCCCCGGAAGGTGGCGCCATCCTCCAGCACCACACGGGGCGCCGTGAGGTCCCCCTGGACGTGGGCCGAGCTCCGCAGGATGACCTGCTCCTGGGCGATCAGGTCGCCCTCGACCCGTCCCTCCACCGTGACCACGCGGCCGGTGATGTCGGCCTTGACCCTGCCCTCGCGTCCCACGGTGACCGAGTGCTGCTTCAGATCCACGGAGCCCTCCACGTTCCCCTGGATCAGGATGTCCTCGTCACCGCTCACCTCTCCGCGAATGGTGATGGAGGGCCCGATCGTGGCCCTTTCCGAGGGCGTGGAGGCCCGTCGGGCCGATTCGCGGCCGGGCACCCTCTGGTCCTGCGCCGATGCGTTCGGCGTCGACGGCTCCATCTCGTCCTTCTTCCACATGGATTCCCTCCGTGCGTTGATCGGTCCGACGCTCACGCCCCCCCTTGGGGCATCCATAATAACCCGTGCAACAACCACGCCAGGCTTTCAGCCTGGACGGATGCCCACGCGCGCGGTCCCACCCGGCCCCATCCGGCATGGCGGCCCTTGCAGGGCTCGCGCCGTCCGGCTTACCGTGCCGTCCTGCGCATCGGAAAGGGAGGGCTCCTTCCCGGGGTCGTTCCGCGAGCCAAAAGGGGAGGGTGGAGCGTGACGGACGTGATCTCACGGATGCTCAACATCCGCAGGCAGGAGCTGCCGCTCGCGATCCTCTCGGCGCTCCTCTTCTTCTTCGTCCTGTGTGGCTACTACTTCCTCCGCCCCGTTCGCGACGCGATGGGCGTATCCCGGGGAATGGACGAGTTCCGGTGGCTGTTCGTTCTCACGTCGCTGACGTCGCTCGTGGTCGTGCTGGCGTTCGGAGGCGTGGTGGCGGGCACGAACCGGCGTCACTTCATCCCCATCGCCTACCTCTTCGTCATCGCGTGCCTGTTCGGATTCGCGGGCCTGCTCATCTGGGATGCCCTGTCCGGAGGCGGCCTCATCGGGACCGATGCCCAGACGACGCTCTCGCGCGTGGTGGGCTACACGTTCTTCGTGTGGCTGAGCGTGATCAACCTGTTCATCACGGCGGTGTTCTGGGCCTTCATGGTCGACCTTTTCGACGTGGATCAGGGCAAGCGGATGTTCGCCTTCATCGGCATCGGAGGCACCGTCGGGGCGCTCTTCGGGGCCTCCGTCACGACCTGGATCAGCGGGAAGACCCACTCGATCTACCTGCCCGCCGGGCTGATGATCACGGGTGCGGCGTTCTTCGGCTTCGCGATCGTGACGGTGCTCGCCCTCGACCGGATGGCGCTGCGCTCGGGCGCTTCGCATCACGGCGCCGAGGGGTCGGCCGACGCACCGGCGACGTCCGAAGCGGAAACGTCGTCGCCGGCGACGGGACGCGGTGGGCGGCCCGCCCCGGGGCGGGCCGCAATAGGCGGGCGATTCTGGGACGGAGCCAAGGCCGTCGCCACGTCTCCCTACCTGCTCGGCATCGCGCTCTGGATCGTCTTCATGGCGATCTCGAACACCCTGATCTACTTCTCGCAGGCGCACATCGTGCTCGCCGAGACGGATACGTTCAGCCGACGCGTGCAGAGCTTCGGCGGCTTCGACATGGCCGCCCAGGTCGCGACGCTGCTCACGCAGATGTTCATCACGACCCACCTCATCAAGAAGCTCGGCGTGGGCTGGACGCTCTGCATCCTTCCGGTCGTGACGATGGCGGGCTTCGCC
>JAJDNI010000076.1 GCA_022340755.1 Gemmatimonadota bacterium | reverse complement strand
CGCGCGGCTCGTATCGGCCGTGCGTGGCCCACCGGTTCCAGGCCGTGGTCGTGGATCACGTGAACCCTCCCGGACCTTGCACGAGAGACCGCAAACGAGAGGCAGCGGGGCGTGGGAGCACCCCACCGACGAGGGCCAAGATCGGCGTCCTACCCTGGTTCGGCAAACCGGAATGCCCGGCGACCCCTCGTGGGTTCGAGGGGCCGCGCGTGTGTGGCGGGCGCCAGGGTCGGCTCAGGCCAACCGGTTCGCCGCGCGCGTCGCCTTCTTGCGGAGATTGACGTCCAGGATGCGCTTCCGCAGCCGGATGGCGTCGGGCGTCACCTCGATGAGCTCGTCCTCCTCGATGAACTCCAGGGCCAGCTCGAGGGTCAGCTTCCGCGGCGTCTCCAACTTGATGTTCTCGTCCGACGCGGTGGTGCGCATGTTCGTGAGCTTCTTCTCCTTGCTCACGTTCACGTCCATGTCGTCGGGACGCGCGTTCTCGCCGACGATCATGCCCGTATAGACGGCTTCGCCGGGGCTGACGAACATCGTCGCCCGCTCCTGGAGGTTGAAGAGCGCGAAGCCCACGGCCAGACCCTCGCGGTCAGCCACCAGCACGCCCGTGCTGCGTCCGCGTAGCGGCCCGGCCCACGGTCCCCAGGAGTGGAAGTTGTGGTGGAGGATGCCCTCGCCGCGGGTGTCGGTCATGAACTCGGAGCGGTACCCGAAGAGCCCCCGGGCGGGCACGCGGAAGCGGAGCCGGGTGGTGCCCGAGTCCATGGGCTTCATCTCCTGCATCTCGCCACGACGGGGCCCCATCTTCTCGATGACCGTGCCGACGAACTCCGCCGGGACCTCCACCACCGCCTCCTCGTACGGCTCCAGCACCTTGCCGTCGGCGCCTTTCCTCGTGATGACCCGCGGCCGCGACACCTGGAACTCGTACCCCTCGCGGCGGATGGTCTCCATGAGGATGGTGAGGTGCAGCTCACCGCGGCCGCTCACCGTGAACGTGTCGGGCTGCTCGGTGTCCTCGACCCGAAGCGCCACGTTGCGCTCCAGCTCGCGGTAGAGCCGCTCCCGCACCTGGCGCGTGGTGACGTACTTGCCCGACTGCCCCGCGAAGGGGGAGTTGTTCACCGTGAAGTCCACCGAGAGCGTGGGCTCCTCCACCGCGATGCCCCGGAGCCGATCCCGGTGCTCGGGGTCGGTGACGGTCTTGCCGATCTCCACGCCCTCGAGCCCCGCCAGCGCCACGATGTCGCCGGCCTTGGCCTCCTCCACGTCGAGGCGCTCCAGCCCCAGGAACGTGAAGAGCTTGAGCACGCGGGACGTCTCACCCTCGTCCTCCGGTACCACGCCCGGCTCACCCAGGGGCAGCAGGGCCACACGGTCGCCGACCCGTACCGTGCCCCGCTCGATGCGGCCGATGGCGATGCGACCCACGTAGGACGAGTAGTCCAGCGTGGAGACCAGCATCTGAAAGGGTCCGTCCGCGTCGACCGACGGGGCGGGGAAGCGCTCCACGATGGTCTCGAAGAGGGGCGTCAGGTCCCCGCCTCGGCCGTCGGCCTCCCTGGACGCCCATCCCTCCCGTCCCGACGCATACAGGAAGGGCGCGTCGAGCTGGGCGTCGTTGGCCTCCAGGTCCATGAACAGCTCGAGCACCTCGTCGTGAACCTGGGTCACGCGCGCGTCGGCACGGTCGACCTTGTTCACCACGACCACGAAGAGGAGCCCGAGCTCCATGGCCTTCCGGGTCACGAAGCGCGTCTGCGGCATGGGCCCCTCGGCAGCGTCCACGAGGAGGACCACGCCGTCCACCATGCGGAGGATCCGCTCCACCTCGCCACCGAAGTCGGCGTGTCCGGGCGTGTCGACGATGTTGACCTTCACCCCGTGCCAGTGCACCGCCGTGTTCTTGGCCAGGATGGTGATCCCCCGCTCCCGCTCCAGAGGGTTCGAGTCCATGACCCGCGTTTCCACCGCCTGATTCGCACGGAAGACGCCGGCCTGACGGAACATCTGGTCTACCAGAGTCGTCTTGCCGTGGTCGACGTGAGCGATGATGGCGATGTTGCGAATGGGCATGTCGGCTCGCCCCCGGGGGCGGTTTGGGCTGGCTCCGTGGTATAGCCAAGAAAAATAACGCTGCGCTGGCGGGTGCTGAAGGCAGGCGTGCCGGGCGGCCGCTCACCTGGCCGAGCGCTGCCTCATGGCTCTATCCCCTTGCCGCCACCTCCCTGGCATCACGATTCCGATGCACACATCCTGTACGTCCCGTTCGGCGCACGCGGCGCCCGGACGACACCCGATACCCGGAGACCGCCCCGTGCGAAAGGCGCCTACTTCCCCGATCGCGCTCATTGTCTCTCCGCCGCCGGCCCCCCGCTCGGAGGCGCTCTCCTGCGCGCTCTTGCTCGCCCTCGCCGCCGCTCTCGTCGGCTTCCCTGCCGCCGCCCAGGCACCCGCGGGGCGATACCTGGAGGAGGCGAAGGCGCTGGAGGCGGACCCGGCCATGCAGCAGGCATTCGATCGGGTCAAGGAACTGGATCCCTGGGGGATGAGGCTCCTCCTGGAGCTCACGCAGATCCCGGCCCCTCCGTTCAAGGAGGAGGCCCGCGCAAAGCGCTACGCCGAATTGCTGAAGGAAGCGGGCGCGGACTCCGTCTGGATTGACGAGGAGGGGAACGTGCTCGCGCTGCGCCGGGGCCTCGGGGGTGGACGCACCGTGGCGCTAGCCGGGCATCTGGACACCGTCTTTCCGGAGGGGACGGACGTCACCGTACACCAGCGGGGCGACACGCTGTTCGCGCCCGGCATCGGCGACGACACCCGTGGGCTGATCGTGGTCCTCACAGCACTCAGGGCCATGGTGGAGACCGGCGTGCGGACCCGGGACGATCTGCTGTTCGTGGGCGTGGTCGGCGAAGAAGGGCTGGGCGACCTGCGCGGCATGAAGCACCTCTTCCGGGACGGGGCTCGACCCATCGCTGCGTGGGTGGACATCGACGGTGGGGACCTCGACGGAATCACGGCGATGGGGCTGGGATCGGTTCGCTACCGCGTCACGTTCAAGGGTCCCGGCGGCCACTCGTGGGGCGCTTTCGGTCTCGCCAACCCCGCGCATGCGCTGGCCCGCTCCGTCTCCGCATTCGAGAACGTTGCGGACACGCTCACGCGACGGGGACCTCGCACGAGCTACAACGTCGGCGTCATCGGGGGTGGCACCTCGGTGAACGCGGTT
>JAJDNI010000173.1 GCA_022340755.1 Gemmatimonadota bacterium | reverse complement strand
TGATGGCGCGATTCAAGGTGAGTGGCCGCCTGTGGGTGACGCTCCTGGCCGCGGTGTTCGCGGTCACGTTCGTCGCCATCTGGCCGTACGGTCCTCGGGTGGGTGACCAGCGCACGCCACCGGAAATCGCCGTGCTTCCCTTCAGCGTCCAGGGCGAGGGCTTCGGTTTGTGGCGCGAGGGGATGGCAAACCTGCTCTCGACCGACATGAACGGCGTGGGGGGACTGCGGACCATCGATTGCCGCACGGTCCTGGCTCGCTGGAGGGAACAGGTACCCGAGGGAGGTGAGGTGGACCGCGAAACAGCCCTGAAGGTCGCGCAGGCCACAGGGGCCGGTTACGCGCTCCTCGGCTCGGCTGTGGGGATCGGTCCGAAGGTGCGGTTATCGGCGGACATCTATGAAACCGAGGGCGGCGCCCACATGGGCGCAGTCCAGGTCCAGGGCTCGCCCGACAGCGTCCTGGCGCTGGTGGACCGTTTGGCCGTCCAATCACTCGTGGTCGTGCTCGCGCAGGATTCGAGCCAGCTACCGCCGGTTGATCTGGCGAGTGTGACCACGGCCTCGATCTCGGCGCTCACGGCATGGTTGCAGGGCGAGGCGCTCTTCCGGCGCGGCGAATTCGTGGCTGCTATCCCGGCGTACCAGCGAGCCGTGGCTGCCGACTCGACCTTCGCGCTCGCCTTCTACGGGCTGGCCAATGCCTACGGCTTTTCAGAGGGAGAAGGCGGCGACCGCATGAACGAAGCCCTCGAGCGGACCATACAACGGGTTGACAGATTGCCGCCGCGCAAGGCGGCTCTCGTGCGTGCGGTCCAAGCCTGGCAACAGTCGGCTTTCCAGGAGGCGGAAGAGAACCTTCGACGACTCGTGAGCACGTATCCCGACGACGCCGAAGCCTGGTTCGTCCTGGGCGATCTCTACTACCACGCGGGCGGCTGGATCCCGGCGAGTGTCGAGGATGCCCAGCGATGCTTTGCCCGCGCGCAGGAGCTAGATCCAGAGTTCGCCCCGTATCGTCTGCACACGCTCGACCTGGCCTTTGCCATCGATCCGGATAGTGCGCATGCGGCCCGTCTCCTCGAGGACTACAAGCGGCTTGCGGGTGCCGACGCGGTCCACACTCACCGTGTCGAGCTCGGGTTCGACCTCGCCTTCGGGGATCGAGAGCACCGGGACCGGGCGCTCGCGAGCCTCGAAACGGTGGATCTCCTGGTACTCCGTCACCTGCACGGGGCCCCCCCGCTCACTCATCCGCGCTTCTGGCCCCAGCTCGAAGCGGTGTACCTGGCACAGGAAAGGCGGGGGGCAGCGGTGCCATGGAGAACAACAGACTGGCTGTTCAATGGCGCGGCCCTGGGCCGCGGTTACCTCGGGAAGGCCCTCGAGTACCTCGATCGACCGCAGGCCAATGCCGGCAACCGCGCTTGCAGCCCGGTCTATGCCCTCGTTCAGGGGCTTCCGGTGCCTGCAGATCGGTTGGAGGAAGCGGGGACCGTATTGAGTCAGATCGACACTACGAGCAACCCGCATCTCGCCTATTGTGCGGCTCTTCTTGCCGCTGCTCATGGGCGCTGGGCCGAGCATGCCAGGGCGGTCGAAGTCTATCGGGACCTTTGGCGCCGGGAAGTCGATGCCGGTAGCTCAGGCTGGCCCTGGAGACCCGACGGGCTGGCGGTGGAGGCCTACGGGCTGCTGCGACGGGGCGATCCGGAAGCCGCTGTCGCGAAGCTCGAAGAGGTCAGGCGCTATCAGGCCAGCCCATGGGTACGCACGGTCTTGGCCGATGCTCTCATGGGGCTCGAGCGCTGGGAGGAAGCCGTGCCCTACCTTGACGGTTGGAGTGGCACGAACTCCCACCGGCACTACCAGCTGGCCAGGGCCTACGAGGGGATGGGAGAGTACGGGAAGGCCGCCGAGGAGTATGCGTTCTTCGTCGAGGCGTGGAAGGACGCCGATCCCGAGCTCCAACCCTGGGTCGAAGACGCACGCCGGGCACTGGAGCGCCTTGCAGCCTCGGGGTAGGGGGTGAGGTGAAAGGCGAAAGAGGCCCGAGGACCGGACGATGCGTCCAGGACCGAGGAGATGGGCAGCGGGCGAGAGCCGAGGCCCGGTGATCGTCTAACGCTGCAGCGCCCTCTGCATCGCCTCAGTCCGTGTCCTACCCGCATCCGTCCACACCGGATCGACGGGGTTGTCCGCCACGGCGTAGGCCAGGAAGAACATGAGTCGGGCGGCCCGAGCTATTTTGTCCGTATTCGCGAGCTCCAGCTCGTCGTCGGGCGTGTGGAGCTCGGGATGGAAGCCGCTGTTGAAGAACAGAACCGGTACACCCCGGGCCATGTATGGGGCCTGGTCGCTGAAACGGATCAGGTCCAGGTCAGGCATCTGGAGCCCGGGACGGACTTCGAGTCCCAGCTCGGGGTGGCTCTTCAGCACATCCCGAAACACCGCCCCCAGGCTGCTGTAGGTTTGCCCGAACACGAACAGGGAGTCTGGTCCGTTTCGGCTGAGCATGTCCATGTTCAGATCTGCCGCCGTCGTGGTCGCGGGTGCCGGACCCTCCTCGGCCAGCCGCGCCGATCCCAGGAGGCCCATCTCTTCCGCGCTCACGGCGGCGAAGACCACCGAACGAGTCGGATGCTGCTGCTGGAGGGCCGAGAACGCTCGGGCAACCTCCAGCAAACCCACGGTTCCGGATGCGTTGTCGTCCGCGCCGTTGTAGATGGAGTCTCCCTCTGCAGTGGGGACGCCCGGCGGCTCGTGATCGAAGTGGGCGGTGAGCACCACGTCCGCCAGGTCCGCTTGGCCGGACCCCGGGAGCCGGGCCACCACGTTTGGAGCCGTGATGGTCCGGATCGTGACCGGCATCTGAAGCGTGACCGTGACGGGGGCACGCTGAATGGCCTCGAGAGGATCCAGCTCAGGGGCCGCCGAGCCGGACAAAGCAAAGATCTTCTCCACCGTCGCAGACGGTAACATGAGCATAGGCGGCCCATCGAGCCTCGGATTGCCTGCCATTTGCTGGGCCAAGGCCGGAATCACCTCCAGAGGAGTCCCGGGCGGTAGAATCATTCCCACGGCATTGGCCCCGGCTTCCTCTACGTTCTCCATCCAGCTCATGAAGCGGAGCCCTTCGGCGATGCCCCCCGAGCCTGTAGGGCCATAGGCGAGCACGAGAGAACCGTTGGGAATCGATCCTGGGTTGTTACGATACCAATCGTGCTTCACCAGCGGAGCCACGACCACTCCCGTGAAGCTCGGCACCTGCACGGACGGCATGATGGCGAAGTCTTGCCCGCACTGGAGCTCCAGGCGCTCTCCGTGCCCTTCGACCACCATCCGGACTTGCGCGATGTCCGTTTCCGGGATGTCGATAGGGTATTCCGCGATGAAGTCGCCGTCTTGGTCGAGGGGCTCGAGCCCCATGGCGGCGAACTGCGCGGCGATGTAGCGAGCCGCGGCCCAGATCTCCGGCCTTCTGGAGTCTCGCCCCATCATCGAGTCGTGAGCCAGGACCGCCAGATAATCACGGGAATCCTCCGCGGTGATGACGGCAGCCGCTGCAGCGAGCGTGGCGCTGGCCTCTGCCTGATCTGGAGAATCCGTTCCACCCGGCCTGTCGGCGGGGGGCGAAGCACAGCCTGCAAGAAGCACCGCAGTCGTCAGAACCAGCACTGTTCGGCGGGACATGACTTGCTCCTCTACTTCTCGATCTTCGTCGCTCTGAGTTGCTGGCCGCTCTGTTCGATCAGGAATCCGGTCACGTTCCCGTTGTCATCCAGCTCGAACGTGAGCTGGACGGGCGCTTCCATGAGGTAGAATTCCGTTTCCGAAGTCGGCCACAGCTGAAGCCTGTTCTGCCCGGGCGGCTGGAGCCACAGGGTCGTGTCCTCGCGCGCGACGGCCAGCTCGCCCATGCCGGGCAGCTCATAGGTGCCGACGTACTTTTCCAGCACGGCCGCACTCAGGTGAACGTCCTCGGGCTTCGGCCAGACGTTGTCGCGCCCATTGTTGTCGGGGAACCGCCCGTCCGGATCGAGGGTGATCCTCGTGATCGAGCGACCACCGAAATCCAGGTCGGCATCGTAGCTGCGTCGGCCATCGAACCATACGTCCACGGGGAACGTCACCTGCGCCGTCGTCGTATCGAGCATCACGCTGTTGTCCATCGGCGTGATGGCAGGGCCTTCCGGTGCGAACTCCACCTTCAGCACGACCGGTGACGGCATCTCGCCGTCCTGCCGCACCGTCACCACAGTGTGCGTACCGCTGGTGGTGACCTTCTGGATCGACTCATCGACGGCTTCCGTCGTCCAGATCCAGTAGTACCAGAACCAGCTCAGATCCCGGTGCAGGGCGTTGTCCATGAAGAAGGCGTAGTCCCACGGCGTGGGATGTTTGAAGCGCCAGGCATGCGCGTACTCGCTCTGCGCCTTCCACACGGCGCTGTCTCCGACGATGCCGCCCAGCATGGACAGCATCATGGGTGCCTTGCCGTAGGCCGCGAAGGAGTACATCGGACCCGCGTAGTTCTCGTCCCAGATCAGGGGCGGCTCCAGCTCGTTGCCAGACATGTTCCCGTACTGCTGCCCCTGGCCGTTGACCCCGGTGTCCAGCGGCCGGCCGGCGAGATCGTTGGCGGACAGGATGTTCATGTACTGATTGAAGCCTTCGTCCATGAAGCCCCACCACGTCTCGTTCACGCCGACCATCATGGGCCACCATTCGTGACCTGCCTCGTGGTCGGCCGCGCCCAATCCCGACATGATGAACATGGGGTACTCCATGCCCATCTCGGGTCCGTCCGTCACGGTCATGGCCGGGAACGCGTAGGGCATCCACAACTTCGAGTAGAACTCGAGCGCATGGCGGGTACGCGCGCCCACTTCGTCGAACCGTTGCGGCGCCTGCTCGTGACCGGGGAGATAGAGGATGTGGACCGGGACGTAGCCCTTGCCCGGAATGTTGGCGCGCGTGGCATCCCAGACGTAGCTCTTCGAGGTTGCCCAGGCGACGTCCGCGACACTGTCGGCCACGAAATGCCACTTCAGGCGCGTGCCCGCAGCGGTCGACTTGCCGGGGCCCAGCTCGTCAGGACCGGCAATGTGAATCTGTTCGTCCGACTCCAGCGCCCTGGCCAGCCGCTCGCGCTCCGCGGGCGTGAGCACCTGCTCGGGGTTCTGCAGCACGCCGGTCGAACCCACGACCCAGCCTGCGGGCACGTCGTAGGTCACGTCGAAGTGGCCGAAGTTGTTGTAGAACTCGGCGCTGCCACGGTACGGATCGGTGTCCCAGCCTCTGTAGTCGTCGTATACCGCGACCCGCGGGTACCACTGGGCCACCTGGTACAGGGAATCCGCCCAGCGGCCCATTCGCAAGCCCCGGCCGGATCCGATGAGGGGCACGCGGAAATGCCAGTCGATGTTCAGCGTGGCGCTACCGTGTGCCGGGACCGGATTGGCCAGCTGCACACGCGCACTGGTCAGGTTGAAGTTGAAGGCCAGCGGCGTCGTCGGCGTGCCCCGCTGCGGCATGGAGGGCCGGCCCTGTGCCGCGGGCGTGGTCAGATCCACCTCCTGCCCATCCACGACGAGCTTCGTCACCATCATGCCGTCGGTGATCTCCGGCACCGTGCGGTCCCGCGGCACATTGGGCGCGAAAATGTTCTGATCGAGCCGGAGCACGATGTTCTGCATCGGCTGAGGACTGTTGTTATGCAGGACCACCGTTTCGCCGCCGGTCACGACCGCGGTCTCCGGATCCAGAGCGGCGTTGATCGTATAGTCGACGGAGGTCTGCCAGTAGTTCGGACCCGGCACACCGGTCGAGTCGCGCGTGCCCGCGTTGAAGGCGCGCTTGATCATGGCGGTGGTCGGAATCGTGCGGCGCACGGCGCGCGGCGGCTCCTGTGCCGCTACCTGCGAGACCAGGAGTGTGCTGCACAGGACCGACGTTGCGACCGCAAGGATGGATCGTCTCATCGTTCCAGCCTCATCGGAGTAGGAGGGCGGTTCTGCCACAGGTAACACATCCGTACCGCGGGGGCGAGGTTCCAGTTCGCCGACGGCAGCGGGAAGGCTCCCGTTCGGCCTCGGGTCTCCGGACGCGGCGGGGTCGGTCTTGGCGCGCGGTTCCCGCAGATCAGCCTGGCACTTTGGCGCCTCTCGACGTCACTTCGACCTTCCCGCTGCTGGCGTCGTTCCCGCTCGGTGCCCGGATGCCCTGGCCGGTGATGACCTGGGCAGCCATCAGGGTCTGCACGACGCGCATGACGTCATCCGATCCTGACGACGCGGCGCTGCTGGCCCCCGAACCGAAGTTGATGAACTGCCCCTTGCCGAGCGCGTTCGCGACCTCCTGGGCGAGCTCGGGGGCCAATTCCAGCTTGCGCAGCTCCAGGTAGATCTGCCCCGCCTCCTGCAGGGCCCTGGCCTTCTCGCGGATGGCCTCGGCCTCCGCTTCCGCCACCAGGCGGATGTGTGCGGCCTGGGCGCGACCTTCGGCCTCCAAGGCGATCACGTTCTGATCGGCGTCGGCCTGAGCCTGGGTAATCTGGCTGGCACGAAGCTCGGCTTCCCTCTGCTCGCGGATGGCGGCTTGACGTTCGGCCTCGGCCCGGGCGATGGCCGCCCCGTTGGCGGCGATCTGCGTCTTGAGCGCGCGCTCCTGGTCGTTGATCTTCTCCTCCGCCTCCAGCTGAGCGATCCGAGCGCGCTGCTGCTCCTGCGCCTGGACCACGTCGGCGCTGGCCTCGGCGCGGGCCGCCGACTCACGCCGGCGGGCGTCCGCCACCTCGCTGAGCACGGCCTTGATGTTCAAGCTGTTGAAAGAGAGGCCGAGGTCGAGGAGCTCGCGGGAGCACGCTTCCTTGATGATCACCGCCAACTCGTCGTCCTCGCCCTGGTCCAGGGTCAGAGCCGTTCCCGCCGTCGTTGTGACGGCGGTTCCGGTTCCCTCGGAGACCTGCTCGTCGCTCGCCTCCCGCGCAAGGGACTTCACGGCGACGGAGCTCTTCGAGTTGAAGAGCTGATCGTGGCGCAGGAGGTTGATGGCTCGCCTCCCCGCCGAAGAGAGCACGTCGGTGAGGGTGGAGAGCTGCTCCTGGGGCGGCTTGGAGAAGAACTTGTTCGCCGCGGTGTTCACCATGGCGTCGTCCTCCCCCACGCTGACAATGGCCGACGCCCTCACGGTCACCTTCACGGGCGCGGGGAAGCCATTGGGATCGAGGTCCGCCGTCTGATCGGTGATCTCGATGTCCACGTTGATCGCCTGGGCGGGGATCACGCGGCTCACGGTAAACACGGGCACTACCACGGCTTTGCACGGCCCACGGAAGATCTTGAGCTTCCCGTTGAGCCAGCTCACCAGTCGGATCTCGCCGGCCTCCACGTCTTTGAGAAAGGCATTGACGACGATCGGGGTGAGCAGGATCACGCCGACCACCACACCGACGGGCAGAAGAATGTTCGAAGGCACTTCAACCTCCCTGGGTGACGCTCGTCACCCGATCAGATTCGGGTCACCTTGACCCTCTCGTTTTCCGGATCCACATCCAGGACGCGCAGACGTTCTCCGGTCCGCACCGCGTCCCCTTCCTGAACCTCATCGAGGTGCGCCATCAGCTGCACGGAGCGGCCATCCTTCACGGCACGCACCAACCCTTTGCCGTTCCGGAACGTCGTGACCGCTTCCACTTCCTCGTAGAGAAGCGTCTCCATGGGCGAGGAGGGTTGGCCCTCGAAGCGCATGGCGAGACGCCATAGCCGCCCTACGATCGCCCACTCGAGGCCCACCGCGGCGGGCACCGCCACGACGGCTGCCCAACCGGCGCCGAGGCCCAGGGCGACCCCGATCTGACCCGACGCACCGAAGAGCGCCGTGAGGCTGAACAGCAGTCGGGGGTCCAGGATCTCCAGGAGCGAGCGCGAGCCGGAGGTGGCACCGTGCCGGACGCCGGCGTGACCCGAATGGGCTGAGCGGGCCATGGCGTGCGATCCGGGAGCAGCCTTGAGAGGACCGGCCTGGCCAGGCGCGGTCCGTCCCGCGCCCTTCGCCAAGCGAAGCCCCTGTCCCGTGTGCGCGGCATGCCCGACGTGTCCAGCATGGCCGGCGTGCCCCGCGTGTCCGGCGTGCCCTGCGTGTCCGTGTCCTCCACCGTGTCGAGAGAGACCCGGGAGGGCCATCACCACGAGCCCCGCCAGACCTGCCAGCATCGGCACGAGGAACACAGGCATGTGCGACTCCCTCGGCACTGCGAGGGCTCTCGGTGCCGTCGTGTCAGGCGGGGCCGGGAAGGGTGTCCAGTGTGACAGCAGGGTCGAGTGAACGGGCAGTGCCATCCGCTCGCCGTCCCAAACCGCACAACAGTACCCGGAGTCGCCGTGAGCGTTCGCGGCTCACGCCAAGGGGCCGTCCGACGAGAGGAGGAATGTCTCGTGCGGACCGCAGGGCTTACGCGTACGGCGTCGCCTTCATCGCGCGCTGCACACCGTGCCGTCGGGCCGCCTTGCGCCAGCTCAGGTAGCCCACCATGCGGTAGAGCCACGGCGCGATGGCGGGCTTGCGCAGGAGTGCCTCAGCCTCCGCCGGAACCGGCCCGCCGATAGCGAGAGACGCGGCGGTCAGATCCAGCGCCTTGCGGAGGCGCGCGGCGCGGCCCCCCAGCTCTTCCAGGGGCATTCCGTGGACCAGGCCCTCGCCTCCACCCAGACCCAGCCCTCCGGCCCACGCGAAGCCCGACTCCCTGGCGAACTGGGCACAAATGGCCAGGGGGGTTTCGGTGTGCGCAGGCTCCGGAAAGCCGCAGTTGGACAAGGCGACGAATCGCTGGGACCGCCGCGGTGGCGTCTGCCGGCGGTGGAAGGCGATGCACTCCAGCGAGGCTACGACCGGGGCGGGCAGGCTGTCCACGTAGACGGGGAACGCGAGGACCACCAGGTCGGTTTCGTCCACAGGGTGGAGGAGCATCGCCCGGCGTTCCAGCGACTTCTGGACCGTGTACAGGCGCACCGTTTCCGTGGCGACACCGCGCTCCTCGAGCCGGTCCAGAAGGAAGCCACCCAGGGCCTGGGACGTGCTCTTCTTGCCCCTGGGGCTGCCCGTGAGGAGGAGGGCGCGCTTCGGCGGAGCGCCCGCCGAGGCCTTCTCCACGGGTGGAAGCACCGTGGGGATGCGCCCCGAACCCTCCAGCGCGTCCTGGAGCCGGCCCGCCACGACCTCCCGCACCCTGCCCGGTTCCCACGCCGTGTCAATCACGCAGCTCACGGCGGCAGGAGGATACATGTTCAGTGCGTTGCGCGTGACCATGTGGTGGAAGACGCCCTCGGCCACGGAGTCTTCGGCGGAGCGCCATCCCACGACCAGGATCCGCGGATACTCGGGGTAGCGCCTGGCGTGATGGGTCTCGCCCCCCAGGGTGACGAAGAACGGGGAGATGTTGGGGATGAGGTGGTCCAGGGCTTGTTTCAGCTCGGACGAGTACCCACCGAAGGTGATTGGCGTGAGGAGCACCACCAGGTCGCTCCCCACGAAGGCCCGGGAGATCTCTCGATTGTCGTCGTCCTGGGTGCACTCACCGGGCGAGCGGGTCCAGCAGAAGAAGTCTCCCATGCACGGCCCGATGCGCTTCTCGGAAACCCGCACGGAGCGCACGGTGGCACCCACGGTGCGCAACTCTTCGTCCAGAGCCGAGTGGATGACGTCGCCGGCGGGATCGGAGCCCGCGCTGCCGTCGAGGATCAGGGTGTTCATGGCTGCTTCCTCCGCTCCAGCGTCAACTCCACCACCTCCACGGCGGTGGCCCAGAGATCGGCATTCCCACCGCCGTGACGGGCCGTGACGGGCTGAGGAGCACGGTAGGGTGAGGGTCAGGGATGGGCAAGGAGGGGTAGGGGAGCCGGCCCTCGGCGGCCGGTCGAGTAGGATATCACGTTGAGGCGTACCGCGAGCGGGGAAGCGAGGCAGGGGTTTGTTTTGTGGGGGAGTCCGCCGCCGCAGACCCCACGGTCCGGCTCAACGAGAGTCCGTCACCCTCCGCCGTGCCCAGATCCAGTACGCCGGCGAGCTCAGGAGCACCACACCGAGGCCGATAGCCGCCCGGCCGGGCTGCGTGACGACGGTGTTGCCCACCAGCGCGATGGCCGCGAGGACGAAGAGCAGCGGCGTGAGGGGATACCCGGGGACCTTGAAGGGGCGCTCGACATCGGGTCGCTTGAAACGCATGACGATGACCGCAGCCGCTCCCAGCGCGTAGAAGATCCACCCGACGAAGACCACGTACGTGAGGAGCTGCTCGAACGTCCCGCTCCACGCCAGCACCATCGTCCACAGGGACGACGCGATGATGGCGAAGGCCGGCGTGCCGAAGCGAGGGTGCACCTCGGCGAGCTTGGCGAAGAAGGTGCCGTCCCGCGCCATGGTGTAGTAGACCCTCGGCGACGTGATGACCGTGGCGTGGGCGGCGCTGTACATGGAGATGATGATGGCCACCGCGATGGCGCGCCCTGCCCAGGGCCCCAGGACCGCGGCGGTGGCATCCCCGGCCACGCGCTCCGAGGCGGCCACCCCCGCAGGACCCAGGGCGGCCAGGTACGCCCAGTTGGCGAGCATGTAGATGGCCACCAGGGCCAGCGTCCCGAAGGCGATGGCCCGGGGCAGCGAGCGCTGGGGCTCGAGGGCCTCTCCGGCGGAAAAGGTCACGTACTGCCATCCCTCGTACGCCCACAGCACCGAGATCATGGCCAGTCCCATGGCGGACACCATGGACCCGGACGACGCTCCCACGAAAGGCTCCGACGCGGCCTCTCCTCCGTGCCCCATGGTAAGGAGGACTGCGCTCATCGCCAGGATCGCGGTCACCTTGATCCACGTGGCCCAGTTCTGCACCGAGGCACTCTGACGCGTGCCGCGCACGTTGATGGTGGTCATGATGACGATGATGAGCACCGCGATGATCTTCCGGGCCAGGGGCGTGAGGTCGGCGAACTGGCCCATGTATCCTGCGGTGGCCACCGCCAGAGTCGCGATGGTGCCGCTTCCGATAACGAAGAAGAGCGTCCACCCATAGACGAACGCCGGGAAGCGCCCGAAGGCTTCGCGGATGAAGGCGTAGAGGCCGCCGGAGCTCCGGTCCATGGCACCCAGCTCTCCGTACGAGAGGGCGCCGAAGAGCGAGAGGACGCCCCCCAGGAGCCAGGCGAGCAAGGCCACGCGCACGGAGCCCGCCTGGTTGAGCACCTCCGGAGGCACCAGGAAGATCCCGGACCCGATGACGTTGCCGATGACCAGGAGGGTGAGGTCGTACGTGCTCAGAGTGCGGCGTAGCGTCGTCATGGACTCGCCCGGGCGGAGGTTGGCCGAAGGCGCCAGTATGGAGCGGCGGGGTCCGGTGCGAAAGGAAGCCCTGCGCCTGGCTCGGTGATCCGGTTCAACAGGCTCGGGAGAGCACCATCAACTGTGATCTCTTCGGGAGTGGGCCGATCGTGATCACTCCGGGCGGACAGTCCTCCTACCAGTGCATGTGGAAGCCTTAGTGGCAAACTGACTTCCCCGGCGGGCCTCTCTCCTACACACCGGCCCGAGCTGCCGCTTGATCAGCTAGGCAGCTGGGGCCAGAGTCTTTGCTGCCGAGGGGGCTCGCCCAAGAGCTTCGTTCTACAGGCAAGGCGAACCGCGACTCCTGCTTCCCTCGGAGTCGATCATGTCGGTGCCAAATCCATACACAACAACACGGTATGCACGTCGATCTCAACCTCCTCATCACCCCCCGGGAGAACCGGAACCCGAACCGGTCATGGCCCGCACAGCGGCGACGTTCCGCTCCAGCGTGTCGTACAGAGGGTGCGCCGGCGTCACCGGTGTGGCCTCGCGGGCCACGCTTGCCGCGAGGATGCGGATCCTGGGGTTGTCCGGCAGCGTCAGCGTCGTGGCCCCCGCTGGGACGTCGATGGCGTAGGCAAACAGATACGAATAGCTGTACGCCTCGTTGGAGCCGTCCGGAGCGTGGTCGTGGGAGGCGAACCACCCCACCGGGGCGCGCTTGATGAAGCCCGGCCGCAGGCCCACGTACTGCATCTCCGTCCGCCACATCGGGCCCCGCTCGGCCGCCATGGCACGCATGCGGCGCGCCCGCTGGGCGCCCCTGCTGCTGTCGGCCGCCGCCGGCTCGGAAGGCACCGGGACCTGCACTTGCGTGTCCTGCCAGATGCGGTCGTCCCACTGCCCGATGAAGCCGCCCCAGTCCTCGATGTTCAGCGCCACCGACTCCGAGCCCACCCGAAACGTCGCCGCCTGGTCTCCGCCGTACGAAGCCGCAAGGAGGTAGACGCGGTTGAAGTCGCCCACGGGCAGCTGGATGGTCTGGCCCCGCGCCGTCACCGCATCCGGCCCGTCGGCCGGGCCCAGGTGGAAGTGGATGCCGTTGTAGGCCACGCTGTCCGGGAGCATCTCCGCTGCGAGGGCCCGGCCCTGCGGTGACGCCGATGGCCGGTCGAGATCACAGTCGAAGCAGCCGTCCGTCGGCTTCCCGTCGAAGGTGGCGACGCGCACGTCGTAGGGCAGGGCGACGGCCTGGTTCACCGGCGCCGCGATGGTCTCCCGCGCGGCTCCCAGCCGCACGGCGAACGTGCGCGGCTGATACGGAGTAAACGACGCGACCAGGGCTCCGTTCCGCACGGTGGCGGAACCCAAGGGCTGCTCCTGGCCGTTCACCTCCCGCGCGGCGGTGAGGGGTCCCGCGAAGTCGACGCGGACGTTGGGCTGGCTCCGGCCGTCGAGCTCCACCAGGCGCACGACGACCTCGTCGCTCTGCTCCGCCCGCTTCAGCGCCATGACGCGCACGCGGTCGCTGCTGGTCCGCAGCAGGGAGAGGGACCGTCCGAGGGAGCCGGCGTGGGTGGGGGCGGTGAACGCCATGAGCGGCTCGTTCAGCCGATACGCCTGCCAGTCGGTCTCGTCCTGGCGCCAGCCGCCGGCGTGCGCGGCCAGCCCGTACACCAGCTCGTGGTGCCCCAGGTCCTGTGTGCCCTGATCCGTGTAGCCCCCGCGCGTGCCCGGCGTGCGCACGAGCGTGAGGCGCACCGTGTTGTCGGCGGGCTTGTCGCTCCCGCTCTTGTCGCCGGTGAGGATGGTGACGCCGAACCGGCCGCTCCTGTCGGTGAGATCCACCCAGCGATGCGAGGCCACCTCGAACTGCCGCTCCATCTCGTTGGGCCGCTTGATGGTGCCGACGTCCCAGTTGTATGTGGCGCTGTCGTTCGCGGCCGTGAGGGGGAAGACGACCTTGAGGTTCGCCTCCCGGGTCATCCAGTCGATCCGGTCGGAGAACTCGACGCGCCGGCCGGCGTCACCGGCGGAGAGCCTCACCGTGGTGACGAACGTCGAGCCCTCGGTCTGGCGCGACACCTCCACGGCGACGCGCGCGGGACCGCGCTCCACCACCTTCACCTCGGCCGGGCCGCCAACGTAGGCACGTGCCGCGCGCTGCTCGTCGGCGAAGTCCATGTTCCACGCCGGCCAGTGCTCCGGGTTGTCGGTGGAGATGGCAAGGCGGATGGGCTCCGAGAGGAGCTCGCTCTTCAAGCGCTTGTCGTAGATGCTCGAGACGTCGCCCGCCTCGTCGAGGGTCACCCGGTAGCTGGCGTTCTCGAGCGACGTCTCGCTCACCTCGAGTGCCGAGGACGACGCCGGCTTCGTGGCCGGCTGCACGTGAAAGACCGCGTACCCTACCGACGGTACGGCGGCGAGGAACACCACGTGCGCCGTGTCGCCGCTCACGCCGTCGACCTGGGCCGGCACGTCACGTCCGTCGGGGCCGGTCACCCGCACTCCCTGCGGGGAGCCGCCGGGGAACACGACGTCCGCGTGCGCGATGTCCTCGCGGGCCACGTTGAGCTGGTTGTAGACCACGATCGGCGTTCCCGGGCCGCGCGTGTCGAGCGCCGCGGAAACGCCGGAGGTTGCGCTGGTGAGGACGGTGGAGAACTGGTTCATCGCGATGACGTCGTCGTTCCACACGTACTCGTACGACTTGGGCGTGCTGGTCCCGGCCAGGTTGTCGTGGAACTGGCCCGTAAGGAGCAGCCGCCACGCGTAGTCCAGGCGCGCCTTCGGGTACGGTCGGGCACCGAGCCACGCCGCGCCCACCGAGGCCGCCTCGGCGGCTCCAGCGAGGATCTCGTTCTTGCGGTTCCACCGCTTGTGGTAGGCCTGCGACGTGATGGACCCGGCGGAGTGGTTGATCAGCTCCAGATCACCCTGATAGCGCGGCATCTTGGCGGTTCCGCCCTCCGGGATGTCCTTGAAGAGCTGGTCGGCGTTGGACCAGACCACGTGCAGCGGCCCACCTGGCTGCGTCATGATCTGTTCCATTTCCTTCACCGTGGACTCGGTGGGCGCGCCCCCGATGTCGCCCGTGCCGACGTAGTGGTAGTCGGCGTACACGCCGGTGACCTTGCCGTCCAGGTCCACGCGGTCCGGCCAGTCGTACACGTAGCTCCGGTTGCGAGAGTTCTCGGGGCGCACGTTGTTCTTGCTCAGGTCGGTGCTCACTCCACCGGAGTAGCTTCCGGGGTTCAGCGCTGCGATCACGCTCTTGCCGTCGGGGCCGGTCCACACGCCCACGTTGAACGGGATGCCCTCCGGCGTCTGCTCCGGTGAGTCGGGGCCACCCACGCGTGGCGCGGGCTGCCAGGCCGAGCTCAGCTTCTGGGTGGAGAAGCCCTTGATGCCCGCGTGTGCCAGGATGGAGGGGAGCGAAGCCGGGAAGCCGAAGCAATCCGGCAGCATGAACTCCTCGCTGGCCTTGCCGAAGGTGGCGCGGAAGTAATCGTTGCCGTACAGCACCTGCCGGATGATGGACTCGGCCGAAGGCGAGTTCACGTCGTTTTCTTCCATCGACGAGCCGGCGGGGAACCAGCGCCCGTCGGCCACGTACCGCTTCAGCCGCGCGAAGTCGGCCGGGTAGTACTCCTGCATCATCATATACCGGTTGGCGCCGGTGAAATTGAAGATGTAGTGCGGGTATTTCTCGAACAGCTCGAAGTTGCTGCGCAGCGTCTTGCTCAGGTACTCGTCGATGACCTGCGGGAATTCCCAACGCCACTCGGTGTCCAGGTGGGCGTAGCCCACGACGTAGAGCGTCGGCTCCCGGCTCACGTCGATGCCGTCGGCGGCCGGTCGGGTGGACTGGGCGGCGCACGGCAGGGCGAAACCCGCCATGGCCAGGAGAGACGCGAACAGCGCTACGCGGGGACGCATCGGCCCTCCATCGCGTGAGACCGTGGAAGCGAGAGGGTCTGTATTACTCGGACACGATCCCTACGGCAACGGGGAGTGCAGCCCGCAGAGGTGGAACATCTCCGGGAGGATCCGAGTCATGTTGTGACGATGTCGCCTTTCTCGGCCTTCCCCACCACGACGTACTCCGTGCCCGGTCCCGTTCGGATATTCACGTGGGGCGTGCCCATGACCACGCACCGCTGGGCGGGGCGGGAAGGACGAGGAGCGCCGGGGGGTATCTGGGGCGAGGACCTCACCATCCGTCGTTACCGCCGCTCGGGCTCCATCAGGCGCATGAACTTGCCCGTGCAGGTAGCGTGAACGGTATCTCCGCAGGTGATCCGCGCTTCGACGAGGTAGAGCGGTGGCTCACACTGCGTGACGAGGCCCACGACGGTCGCGGACCGACCCAGGGGCAGGGGATGCCAGTAGCGGACCTTCACTTCCGCGGTGACGGCGACCGTTCCCCGGGCGAAGAGGGCGTTGGTCATGGCACCGTCGAGTAGCGAAGCGATGACTCCGCCATGCACCATGCCCGGGTATCCCTCCCAGGACGGCGGGCAGCCCACCGTCGCCTCGACGCCTCCGTCGGGACGCATGTCGAAGCGCACGCCCAAGCCGAAGTCGCTCTCGTCCCGCCCCACGAAGCAACGTGGATGATGGAGGTTCCGGAGACGCTCCAGCGTCGCATCGGGGGGCAGGGGAGCGATCCCAGCCCCGGCGATCGCGCTCGCCTCACCGTCAATCGTCGGCCGTCTCGGGACTGTCTTCATTTGTCCGCCGTCTGCTGCTGCTTCCGGTAGCGGCCCAGCAGCATCCGCCGGGCGAGGGGCGAAAGGTGGTCGATGAACAGAACACCGTCCAGGTGA
Organism: Gemmatimonadota bacterium; assembly: GCA_022340755.1. Lineage (GTDB taxonomy): Bacteria > Gemmatimonadota > Gemmatimonadetes > Longimicrobiales > Gaopeijiaceae > SZUA-318. Next base: position 41,060 of record JAJDNI010000173.1, on the reverse strand, counting down.
TCGATCTCGTGTTGCACACACCGGGCGAGCTCCCCGTCCGCCTCCAGGCGGAAGGGCTCCCCGTTGATGTCCAGGGCCTCCACCACCACCTCCGCCGGGCGCTCCACGACGTCCGTGACGCCCGGGACGCTGAGACAGCCCTCGACGCCCCTGACGAGCGTCTCGCCGGCCACGACGACGCGTGGGTTGATCAACGTGTACGCGGTGCCTTTCCCCGGTGGCACGTCAACGACTGCGATACGCCACGAAACGTCCACCTGCGGTGCGGCGAGTCCCTGTCCTTCCGACGCGTACATCGTCGCGAACATCCGCCGGACGAGAAGCCGCACCTCGTCATCCACCTCCCCGACCTCCTCGGCGCGCTGGCGGAGAATGGGCGCTCCCAGCGTCACGATGGTCAGCTCGGCCAGCTCACGCCTGGTCGGCGTGGCGTACCAGGCGCTATCGGGTGGGCGCCACATTACGCCTTCTCGGGCTCCACGTCGGTACCTGGCCGGGCACCCGGATGCCCATGCGTCACCGACAAGCCATGCAGGAAGAGGTCGACGGAGGAGTCGAAGATCCGATCGGCGTCGCAAGGTGCCAGTTGGTTCAGGCCCAGGTGAACGTGCATGGCCGCCTGCAGCATGAGCCCGGATACCACCAGGCGTGCCGACACGTCGGCGTCCACGCCGGCCCGGAACTCTCCCTGCTGAACGCCCTCCTCGATGAGGTCGCTCACCACCTCACATCCCTGGATCGGGCCTTCCATCGCCCAGGTTCGAAACAGCGCCGGGAACTCGACGCTCATCTCGCCGAGCATCAGGCGGAACGCGGGACCCCATCCGGGCTCGAGCCAATGCTGCCAGACCTTGCGGAGCACCAGCCTGATCTTCGCCGACGCCGGCGCCCGCTCCGCTGCCAGGGCTTCCTCGATATCGCGGAAGATCGCCCGGTGGCGCGTCTCCACGGCCTTTCTGAGGAGATCCTCCTTCCCGTCGAAGTAGTAGTAGATCGCGCCCTTGGTCACGCCCGCGGCTTCCGCTACCTCCTCCAGTCGGGTGGCGCGGTAGCCTCGCTCGGCGAAGGTGCGAAAGGCCGCGTCGAGGAGGTTCTCGACGGGAACGCCCCCCTTGGTGGGGACCGTGGGCGCCGTCGTCTTCATCGGTCGGTCATCCCGTGCCTCGGGCGTCGATCCGGAGCGATTTCCTCCTCGGGTCATCCGCCCTCCGCGTGTCGTTCGTGGGCAGTGATTGCGGCGGTGCTCCTGAATGCGTCGGCGAGCCGGCCCACCCACAGGTCCATGAGATCGAAGTAGTCATCCACACCCCGTACCCCGGGATTGAGGGGCACGAGCACCGCAACCGCGTTTCCCCGTCTAGCTACGGACTCCACCTTGCGCGGGTCGAAGTAGCTGGCAGCGAGAAGAACCCGGAGGCCGCGGTTCAGCATCATGTCGGTGAGCTTGGCGACGTGCCCCGGTGTGGGTGGAATGCCCGGCTTCGGCTCGATGTAGTCCGCGCAATGCACGTCGAACCGCTCCTCGAAGTAGCTCCAGTTCTTGTGATAGCAGATCATCTGCCTGCCGCGGAACGGCTCCGCTTCCGCCAGCCACCCCCCCACGAGACGAACGAGGGGTCCGCCGTCGTACTGTTGCGTCTGGAGAAAGGACATGAGCCGGTTCGAGAGCGCGAGGTTCTCCAGCGTCTCGCCCCCGAGCAGGTCCACGAGTTCGTCCCCGAAGAGCCGCCGGTGGATGCGCTCGGTCAGCTCGGCCAGGCTCGCGTCGAAATCGGAAGCCCGTTCCGGGGCCACGGACTTCAAGCCTCGCGTAATGTTGCGCGCGATCTGGAGGGCGCGGAGCGGGTCGGTATGCAGGTGGGGATTGCCGAACAGGTGGACGTCTCCGGCGCTCCGGTCCGTGCTCACCGGAATATCCAGCAGACGGATGCCCGTGTACGCGGTCACGTATCCGGGACCGCCCTCCATGACGTCGGCATTGCCCGCGCGGTCCAGGAGCATGGGCGCCCAGAGCTCGAGGTCCAATCCGGTCGTCACGAAGACGTCCGCGTGGCGGATGTCCACCGCAAAGCTGGGCTTCGGCCGGACGAAGTGTGGATCCTCCACGGGGGCTGCAATCGAGCTGACGACCACCCCGGGGCCGCCCACTTCACGGACCAGCGCCGCGTACGCCGGCTGGGTGGTCACGACTCTCACGGTCTCGGCCCCTCGGACCCGGTGTCGGCGCTGCATTTGCTGGGCCCGGACCCCCGTCACTTCGAGACTGGAGCCGAGAGTGAGGGTGAGCGTGACGAGGAGGATCGAGGGAGTATTCATGAGCGCCTCGTCGGTACGGGCCGTGTTGCCCGGGAACGCATGCCGGCCCACTGGGTCGGCTCACATCCTCATGAGTATGTTCACCGGCAAGCTAGTACGAGATCTCGTGGCTTACAACGTTTCGCTGATTTCTTCGTCCCCAGAGAACGACCACCTCCCGGGAACTGTTGACGATCCCGGCGAGTTCACATGACGAGATACCCCGCGGTATGTTCCAACGACCGGCGAGCGAGCGATACATGGCCACGGAGTTCGAGGGCGCCTTCGGTCAGGCGGTGATGATCACGGCGTTCGTCGCCGTGATGATGATGGCCGTCGAGTATCTCAACGTCCTTACGCAGGGCACCCTCGAGCGAGCATTGCGCGGGTCGGCCGTGCTGCAGTACCTGGCGGCGGCGGTGCTCGGAGCCACGCCGGGGTGCCTCGGCGCCTTCACCGTCGTCGCGCTCTACTCCCATCGCGTGGTGACGGTGGGCGCGCTCGTGGCCGCGATGATCGCCACCAGTGGAGACGAGGCATTCGTCATGCTGGGCATGTTTCCCGGGAAGGCACTCCTGCTCATGCTCGGCCTGGCAATGCTGGGCTTCGCTGTGGCACCCGTGGTGGACCGCCTCGCCGGCCAAGGACGCTACTGTCGGGGGGCGTGCGCCGAGTTGACGATCCACGGGGCGGAGTGTGCCTGCTTCTCGATCAGGCAGGTCCTCCCGCAGTGGCGTCGACCCGGCATCGCGCGCGTCCTCCTGACCGTCGGCACGCTCGGGTACAGTGGCTGGGTCATCGTCGGGGGTGGCGGGATGCCGCCTGACTGGAGCTGGATCCGCGTCACGCTGCTGCTGGTCGGATTGTTCGGCGCATTCGTGGTGAGCACGGTCCCCGACCACTTTCTCCGCGACCACCTCTGGCGCCACGTCGCCGCTCGCCACGTGCCCAGGATCTTCGCATGGACCATCGGTGTGCTGGTGGGCGTCGCCCTCCTGTCACAGGTCACGGACGTGCAGGCCTTCGTACGCCACAATCCGTGGATGATGCTGGGCCTGGCGGGGCTGGTGGGACTCATCCCTGAATCGGGTCCCCACCTGGTGTTCGTCACCCTCTACGCGTCAGGTGGAATCCCGATGGGTGTGCTCGCGGCCAGCTCCGTCGTGCAAGACGGCCACGGCATGCTCCCTCTCCTCGCCCAATCGAGGAGAGACTTCCTGAAGGTCAAGGCAGTGAACCTCGTGGTGGGGCTGGCCGCCGGCGTGGTCCTCCTGGCCTTCGGAGGTACAACGTGAGCGCCTCGACGCAACGGACCGTCACATGCGGCGCGCGGAGACCACCACGAATCCGCCCTCTCCGTGGCCCGGCGTCGCCGACTCCGCGGAAGAAAGCGTATCGGGATCTCCTCGGAGCGTCTGTGCATAGCGTAGCTCGTGGAACCCCGTCCGATGGAGCATCTCGCCCACCTCGGTCGCCCCGACGAAGTGGGCGCCACGGTAGAACACGTTCCCGGGCTTCCGCTCCTCGTAGCGCCGCCCCAGCGGGCTGTCCGCGTCGACGAAGGCGAGCACCGCCCGTCCCCCCGGCGCCAGCACCCGACGCATCTCGTTCATGGCCCTGGTCTCGTCGTCCAGGAAGCAGACCGTGGTGACCATGAGAACGATGCGGAACGCTCCGGAGCGAAAAGGCAACGCCTCGGCAACTGCGCAGGCCACGCAGACGCCCCGTGCGCGAGCGCACACGAGCATGTTCGCCGACGGATCGATGCCGTACTTCACACCGAGGGGTGCGGCGAAGCGGCCGCTCCCCACGCCGATCTCGAGGCGCGGGCGGGATCGACCCATCAGGCGCCTGATGACATCCAGTTCGGAGTGGAACGCGGCGCTGTGCCGCTCGAACCACTTCTCGTACCGGTCCACATGGCGATCGAAGACATCGACCTGGCTCATCTAGAGGCCGCCTGCAAGGGTCCCGGCGCTCGTCGAATGCTGCGCGTGCCACGGGCACGCGTACCTGGAAAATAGCGAGGGGGCAGGAGCCGCGAGACCTCCCACCGGAGAGCACCACCCATGAAACGAATCTCCATCGAAGAACCCTGGATGAAGGAAATCCTCAAACAGGGCTGGCCCACTTGTACGTCTGGGGTGATCACCGGCGCCGGTCGGTCGGGAAAGCCTCTCATTGGACAGATCCTGGCCGCAAACTGGCTTCGACAGGGCGGGAGCGTCGTTTTCATGTCTTTGCAGTATCCCAGCCACGAGTTTCTCGTGGAGGGCCTGCGACGCGTCTCCGGAGTGGACATCGCCGACCACGTCGGGCGGGTGGCCTTCATCGATCTGGACCCGGAGATGCACGGCATGGTGGTCGAGTCGCCCCACCGGATCCGGGCAAACCTCGTGAAGCCGGAGATCTGGGATGAGGCCCTGGAAAGGGCTTGCGGGAGCGTGCCAGCCGAAGGGCCGGGCATCCTCGTTTTCGGTTCGGCGCTCAACCTGCTCCTCTTCTCGCCTACCTACTCCGACGCGATCCTGGACAGGATGAAGCGAACCCTGTCGGAGCATGGGGACAGAACCATCCTGTTCGCCCTCAGCAACACCGCGAAGGCGCGGCAGATCGCGCAGCTCGAGGATCTGGCCGACAATCTCCTGATCTCGCATAGCCGGAGGAACCCGCCCCGCCTCTTCGTCCGCATCGTACGGATGTACGGTGTGAAGTTCAGGCCGGATCCCGTGGAGATCCCGATCCCGCCGGACTTCCTTGCCGAGGTCAAGGCGGTGGCCGGCCACAGTAGGCGCCGAGTGATGTCCGTGATCGCTGACCTTTGACCCGGCACGGGGAGAAGATGTGGAGGGAACAGGGCGGCGCGAAGTCGAGGGAAGGGGTCCCGCAGGAGCCGGGCGGGATACGGGGCTCCCGGCTGAGCACGTACACCATCTTCGTATGGCACGGCTTCTTCCTGGCCCTGACCAGGACCACCCTCGACCCGAACACGGTCTTCCCGGCTCTGGTCAGCTCGTTGGTGGATTCGAAGACCTTCTTCGGCGTTCTCTACGCCATCATGCTCGGCGGTCCGTTCGCGTTCAACGTCGTCTTCGGGCACTTCCTGCACGGAAAGCCGCGGAAGAAGCCATACCTCCTTCTTGGCATCTACCTGCGCGCCCTGTCCTTCCTCGGGATGGCTTTATTCACCCTCTTCTTCGCCACCAGGGCACCGCTCCTGGTGGCGGCGAGCCTCGTCGGGTGGATCCTTCTTTTCTCCCTCAGCGGTGGCTTCGCCGGTGTCAGCTATGCGGATCTCGTCGCCACGCTGACTCCGCGAGGCACGAGGGGTCACCTGTACGCCACGAAGCAGCTGGCGGCCAGCGTGGCGATGCTTCTCGGGGGAGTCGTGGTGGTGGGGGCCTTGGGGTTCACGTCGCTGGCCTATCCCGTGAACTACGCCGCCGTTCTGGGCATCGGTTCCGCGGGCCTGGTGGTCGCCTCTCTGGGCTTCTGGTTCATTCGGGAGGAGCCCCACCGGGGAGGGGACGAGGCCCCGGAGACCCTGCGGGCGTTCCTGAGGCGGGTGCCGGCTATCGTCGGGAAGGACCGGAGGTTCCTCCGATTCATCATCTCCAGCAACATGGCCAGCTTCAGCCTCATGTTGCTGCCGTTCTACATGATCTTCGCCAGGGACATGCTCCACGTCGGCACGGAGTGGGTCGGCCGCTATCTCCTACTCCAGGTTGCCGGCGCCATCGCCTCCAACCTGATCTGGGGCTATCTCAGTGGCCGAAGAGGGTCCGGAGCGGTGGTGCGAACGTGTATCGTCATCGGGGGAGCGATTCCGCTCCTGGCCCTGGCTCTGGGTCCTCTCGGTCCGGGCGCTTTCGGCTTGGTCTTCGTGCTGGTGGGCTTCGTCATGAGTGGCCGCAGCGTGGGCTTCGAGCCGTACCTCCTGGACCTGGCCCCCGAGGACCAGAGGACCGTCTACGTGGGGATCAACGGAACGCTCAACTTCACCCGGGCCCTGCTCCCCATCCTGGGGGGAGCCCTGATGGATCTCTTCGGGTTCACCGCCGCGTTCCTCGTTACCGCAGGAGCCATGGGCGGGTCTCTCCTCGTCCTGGGAAGCACGTCGGACCCGACGGCGGCACGATGAGAGGTGGCCCATGCTCCACCCGGAGTCGGGAATCACCCGACAGATGGCTGCAGATGACATGCGTACATTTCTATATAACTATATTACGTGGGATCGCGTGACCTGATGGCATCGACCCGCCCGTAGTCGACATCACAGGAACCAGAAAGGAAATCACATGAATGCGAGCGTTCTCTGGCACCAGGGGCTCAGCTTCACAGGCAAGGCCGACACCGGCTTCACCGTTCCGCTGGGGGCTGACCCCAAGGTGGGAGGAGCGAGCGACGGCCTGCGCCCAATGGAGTTGATGGCCATGAGCCTGGCCGGGTGCACGGCCATGGACGTCATGTCCATCCTCGCCAAGAAAAGACAGGACATCACTGCCTTCGAGGTTAAGGTGCGTGCGGATCGCGCGGACGAGCACCCCAGGGTGTTCACCAGCGCCGGAATCGAGTACGAGGTCACCGGACACGGAATCAAGGAGTCCGCCGTGAGGCGTGCCATCGAGCTGTCGGCCGTGCGGTACTGCCCGGCCCAGGGCATGCTGGCGAAGCTCATGCCCATCCGGCTGCATTACACGATCTACGAAGGCGATTCTGCGAGCGAGCGCGAGTTGGTTCAGGCGGGCGAGTGGACCGCCTAGGCGCAGCCCCCGTCGCACTGCCGCCAACCCGGACACCACGCAGTCGAGACGAGGTAGCATCATGAAAGGACACGCTCGGAGCCTCGCGGACGCGACCACCGACGAGGTCGTGACCGTACGTCGCATCCTCTTCGGGTGCCTCCAGGCCCACTGTGCGGAGTTGGGTTTGCACGAGGGGGACCTCGTGCGTGTCGCCGACGACGGGAGTTCGACCTTGACGCTGCGAAGCTCTGACGGACGCCTCGTGCGCTGCCCGCCGGAGCTGGCGCGCTTCGTCGAGGTCGAGGACCACCGCAGGCCCTGAAGAGCGGAAGAGGGAGCATGGCCATGCCCACAGAGCCCGCGGAAGGGCGTGAAGCCTCCGCAGGAGACAAGCGATGACCGAGGACCCGATCTTCCGGCCGTTTCGTATCGGATCACTGGGCCTTCCCAACCGGGTGGTCATGACGACGGTGAAGCTGGGGTATGCCACACCCGCTGGTGAAGCAACGGGCAGGCACATCGCCTTCTACGCGCGCCGCGCTGCCGGCGGCGTGGGCCTCCTCACCACCGAGCCCCTGTACGTGCAGGTGAGAGGGAGAGAGCTGCCCACCCAGATGGGCATCCACGACGAGGCCCTGGTCCCCGGCCTCACCAAGATGGTAGCGTCCGTGCACGCCAGCGGCGGCCGCATCATGGCCCACCTCAACCACGCGGGGCGCGCCGTGAACCCGCGGCTGGTGCCTGAAGGTGAGCGGGTCTCCGCTTCCGATGTCCCGTGTCCCGCGAACCAGGTGACGCCCCGTCCTCTGGATGTCGAGGGGATCGACGACATCGTCGAGGCCTTTGGAACGGCAGCCGATCGCGCCCGCAGGGCCGGCTTCGACGCCATCGAGATTCCCTTCAGCCACGGCTACCTGGTCCATCAGTTCCTCTCGCCCCACACCAACCGCCGGGACGACGCATACGGGGGCTCCTTCGAGAACCGTCTTCGCTTCGGCCGGCAGGTGCTGGGCGCAGTGCGTGACGTGTTGGGCCCGGACTTCCCCGTCGTGGTGCGGATGAACGCCGTCGACTACGTGGAGGGGGGTCTCGGCGTGGAGGATGCGCTCATGCTGGCCGCGCGGCTGAGAGACCTCGACGTGGACGCCCTGAGCGTCACCTCCGGAACCATGTGCGAGTCCGTGCCCTTCTGCCTGTATCCTGCCGGAACGCCGAAGGCCCATCTCCTTCCCATGGCACAGCGGATCAGGGAGGCCTCCGGGCTGCCGACCATCGTGGCCGGTCGCATTCGTTCACCCGACGTAGCGAGGCAGGCCCTGGTCGAGGGGCAGACCGATCTCGTCGGCCTGGCGCGCCCGCTGCTGGCCGACCCCGATTGGGTGCGGAAGACGGAGGAGGGGGACGAGGAGGCGATCCTCCTCTGCGCGGCGTGCCATCAGGGATGCCTCGGCGACCTACGGAAGGGCCGAGGAACGGGTTGTCTCTTCAACCCCTTCACGGGCCGTGAGTCCGAGATCGAGATCACCTCGACCCCTTCGCCTCGGGACGTCGTGGTAGTAGGAGGGGGCCCGGCAGGGCTCGAAGCCGCACGAGTGGCGGCGGAGCGAGGACATCGGGTCGCGCTCTTCGAGGAGAGGGACCACCTGGGCGGCCAGCTATTCCTGGCGGGCCAGGTGCCCCACAAAGAAGGCTTCCTCGACGGCGTTCGGCATCTGGAGCTCATGACGAGAAGGGCGGGTGTGGACGTCCACCTGGGCGTGCAGGTCACTCCAGGAGAACTGAGAGATCGGAGACCGGACGCCGTAGTTGTGGCCACCGGCGGCATCGCCCTCTCCGTGGCATTCCCCGGGCTCGAGAACACCCGGTGGGTCCTTGCGACGGACGTGCTCGAAGGACGTGTGGACGTGGACACACCCCACGCGCTGCTCATCGGGGGTGGGCTCGTGGGGCTGGAGGCGGCGGACTTCCTGGCCGCCCGGGGCACCAAGGTGACCCTGGTGGAGATGCAGGAGGAGGTCGGGACCGGCCTGGACATGCTCCCTAGAGCCATGCTGCTGAAACGGTTGACCGAAGGGCTGGTCGACATCCATGTGCGCACGAGGGTCACCCGCCTGGACCCGGACGTGGCGCTGGCGGAACGGGATGGGGATGAGATCCGCATCCCCATCGAGACCGTCGTGCTGGCCGTGGGGGTTCGCCCGAATCGGGCCCTCCTGGACGGGCTGGAAGGGAGTGGCCTGGAGGTGCACGTGGTGGGCGACGCCCTCGAACCGAGGGGGGCGGCCGAGGCGATCCTCGAGGGACTCGAGGTGGCGCTCAGGCTCTAGGTCCGCGCAGCCACCGCCGTCGCACACGGATCCCTCCGGCTCCTCGGCCCTCGTTACGGTCGGCCGGCCCGGACTCGTACCCCCGCATCGCGTTGCTCGTTGAGGCGGAGACTGGCAGCGCGTGTGGGCACAACGTCACTGTCGCCGAGCGAGTACCGGACCCGGAGCCCCAAGAGGCGTCAGCGACGTATGGCACGTGGAGCACTCTCGCAGCTCCGGCCGGTTCCGCTTCTCCGCTTCGTCCTCGTGGCACGCCAAGCACGTTCCGTGCATGGCCTCCAGGTAACTCGTCGCGCGCGCCAGGTCCTTGCTTCCCTCAGCGTAGACCTTCGTCCACTCCCCGTGACACTCGACGCACGCCTTGGCCGTGGCGGTGGTCCTCGCCGACTCCGCTGCATGACACGACACGCAGGTCTGGTTCGATCCGCGAGCCCCCTCCAGGCCCAGGCTGTCCGCCACGGCCTGAATGTGGTAGGCGTGGTCGAAGATCAGGGTCTCTTCAGTCATGTGGCGATGGCAACGGGCACACGGCGTGGTGGTGTCGCCCGGAAGCGACATGTGGTGGCACGACACGCACGAGGAATCGCTCCCCAACCGCTTCTGGCAAGCGGCGTGGGGAAACTCGGTGAGCACTCCCCCCCGGTCGCCGTCGAGCCGCAGCCGCTCGCCGGTGACGTCCATCCTCGACGCCTCGCGAACCTCGGCCGGATGAGTGCTGGAGTAGGGAGGGTACATGCAGGCCCACGCCAGAGGCACGACCAGAACCGCGATGAGCGTCGTCCTCTCCGGACCGCTGCTCAAGGCCGTATGCCACACTCTCGAGAGTGAGTCGAACGAAACGTCGACCCCCCGCCTCACGGCGTTCGTCCCCGGTGGGGGCGAGAAGACGGCTGCGTGCTCGACGAAGGCGAGGAACACCAACGCGGCGGCGGCCACAACCCCCAGCGAGAGGGCCCACTCGGCGAGAGATGGGAAGTAGACCTCGCCTGCGCTCCGGAAGTACCCGAAGATCCCGACGTCCACCCGGTTCAGCAGGAGTCCGGCCGAGGCGGACAGCGCCGCCACGGTCAGGGCAGTCGGGGAGGAACGGAAGGCCGGGAGCCACACCAGCAGTATGGGAATGACGGCGGTGATCAGGAGCTCGGTTCCGAAGAGCCAGCTTTCCCATGTTCCTGCCAGCAGGGCGCTCCAGGCCTCGGCGTGACCCAGGTGGTAGATCTCGAGAGCGAGATAGAGGGAGAGGATCCCCGTGGCGACCCTGGCCACCCCGGTGAGCATGGGCATGTCCCGGCCTACTTCGCGGGCGTTGACGCTGTCGGCCAAGCTGCGGGATCGAACCAGGATCAGCTCACGCTCCAGCTGTGTAGGCCCGAACACCGCCTTCCGGTCATACCAATGGGCGTGGAGGATCCGCACCAGAACCAGGAACATGAGCCCTCCTCCCATGGCCGACAGGATGAAGAGCAGAGGCAGCAGGGCCGAGTACCACAGGGGATGGAGGCGCTGGGGCGTCACCAGGAACAAGGACCCCAGAGACGAGTGGTGCAGAGAGGAGAGGGAGATGCCGACGATGACCACCCAGAACGTGATGCGGTGAAGTAGCCTGGTGGCCTTCTCGGCCTTCAGCTTCTCGAAGACCGTGGGGGCCAGCTCGATGGCCGTGACCGTGAAGTAGAGGGTGACACACCAGAAGACCTCGAAGAGGAACGAGTGCTCGTTCCACATGAGGAAGGGGTGCCAGAACCGCCACGGCAGTCCGATGTCGAACAACAAGGCCAGGCATGAGCACCCGTAGCCCAGGAACGCCACCAGAATGGCGGGCTTCATGAGGGGTCGATAGCGCTCCAGACCGAGCACGTACACCAGGAAGCCCATGGAGAAGCCGCTGGTGGAGATCGCCACTCCGGCCACCATGTTCAAGATCTTCCAGAGTCCCCACGGCACGGCGTCGCTCAGGTTGGTCGTGGCTCCCAGTCCGAACCACAACCGGAAGACCCCCGCCACGAACCCGGCCAGTGCGAGGGCCCACAGGACATCCTTAAGCATCCGGACGCGAGTGTTCACGAATTACCCTCCGTGCTCGACCTTCCATCGTCGTCCGTGCCCATGGACTCGCCGAAACCCGTGCCGGCCGCCGATTCCATGGCCAGCCTCATGCGCCTGCGGATCACCCAGTTGATTCCCAGGAGGCCGGCGGCAACGCTCAGTCCCACGAAGGGCGTCTTGGCGATGAGCGGTTCGGTGAGGGACGGAATCGGCGCCGTGCGTGGTCCGGGCCATCCCATGGCACCCAGGTCCACGTCCGATATGTACAGGACCGATGTGCCCCCGAGCTCGTGCTCCCCCCATACCCGAGGCAGATAGGCTCCCCGGTGGCGGTCGATGAGCTCGTGTGCTTCCCTCAGAAGATCGTCCCGCTCCCCGAACCGGAGGGCTTCGTTGGGACATGCTTCCACGCACGCCGGCTCGCGTCCCTCCGCCTGCCGGTCCGCGCACATGTCGCATTTCCTCATGAACGGGGTCGTCTCGCCCCACTCGTACCGCGGGACGTGGAACGGACAAGCGAGCATGCAGTACCGGCAGCCGATGCACTTCTCGGGATCATAGACGACCGGTCCCTCCGGAGTCTTCGTGATGCCTCCCACCAGGCAAGCCGAAACACAGCTCGGCTCCAGACAATGCATGCAGCTCAGCCGGGAGAACCGCCCGGCGGCGACCTGAGGGACGCTCAGCAGTCGGTTCTCCGACAGACCGTCCGCGCTGACCAGCCGGTCGATTTGCGCTTTCACCGGGTCCGTGCCGTTCTTCTCGACACAGGCGTCGACGCACCGTTCGCATCCGGTGCACCGGGTCACGTCCACCAGGATCGCCCGCATCAGATCTTCACCTCCTCACCGTACAGTGCTTCCGCCACCCGGTCTCCCGCTCCCGGCCGGAGCTGCCAGTGAACCGCCGAGATCCGGTCGAAGAAGAACAGGACCACGTGGGCCAGCTTGGTGAAGGGTGTCACCACGAAGAGGAGCTCCCCGCTCAACACGTGGGTCAGCATCATCACGTTCCACGGACACGGGTTCACGGCGGGATGGGACGCGAGGTATCCCGAAAGGAACGGCAGCAGGACCAGCAGCAGGAGGACATAGTCCGACGGACGGCTCACGAGCCGGTGCCGGGCCCTGAAAATCCGGAGCCCCAACAGCAGAAGGCCACACCCTATGGTGAGCAGGGTCAAGATGTCGGCCGTGCCCTTGCCGATGGCCGGCAGGCCGATGCCCAGGAAGCTCTCCCACAGGACCACATGATCGACCAGGAAGACGGGGATGACGAGGAGCCCGACGTGCATGACGTACGACGAGGTCGAGAAGAGACCCGTCCCTGGCTCGATGTGCCTGATCGGTACGGCCCAGCCCAGAGTCTCCCGGGTGATGTCCTTCCAGGGGACGCGCTTCAGGCGCCGGCCCTTCTTCACTCCGAGGAAGTAGAGCTGGAGCAGGATCTGCCTTCCGAGGCCTAAGACCAGGACCAGGAAGGTGATTCCGAAGAGGGGACCCTCGGCGAACTCGATCCAGGCATCAATGTTCATACCGTTCGCTCACGTGGGAGCCCGCCAAGTGCGACTGGCAGGGGGCTCCATGGCTCAGACCGCGAAGAGCGCGGCCTCTTCCTTACGCTCCGCGGGAGACTTTCCGCCGGGGATCTCGATGGCCTTGAGCACGAGGTCGTGGAGACCCATGACCGTGCAGGGCAGCTCGTAGTGCTCTACGAGCTCCTTGAGCTGCTTCTTGCAGTTGGCGCACGGAGCCACGACGATGTCGGCTCCCGTGCGGGCGATCTGCTCGGCCTTGATCTTCCCGGCGACTTCCATCCGGAAGTCGTGCAGCTCATCGATGGACACGAGGCCTCCGCCCCCTCCGCAGCAGTAGTTGTCGGCGCCTTTCGGGGTCATGTCCACGTAGTCGTGAACGAAGCTGCGGAGAATCTCCCGCGGTTGATCGACGATCCACCCCGAGCGCGCGAGGTTGCAGGGGTCGTGGTAGGTGACCCGCTCGGTGATGACGTCGGGGTCGAGCCTGATCTTCCCGGCTCGCAGGCAGTCGAGGGTATACTCCATGAAGTTCATCACCCTCGGAGCCCGCTTCCCCATGAATGTCGGAATGAAGTCGTGGGCCGCCCGCGACGCGTGACCACATTCGCCGATGAGGATGTTGCGACCTCTGAGACGCTCCACCTCGGAGACGAGCTGCTTGATGATGTTCTCCAGGTGCCAGTCGCTGTAGAAGAGCCCGTAGTTGATCCCGTCGTAGTTGCACAGCCCGATGGTCCAGCGATCCCAATCGCCTGCCGCGTACAGCACGGCCGCGTTTCCCATCAAGGTGTCCGGTTCCATGAGGTAGTCGCTCACGGCACAGAAGAACACGTAGTCACGGTCCGTTCGGTCCGTGGGAAACTGCAGCTCCACGCCGAGGGCATCCTCCATCTCCTCCGAGAGGAAGGAGAGCACATCCAGAAGGCCGGCCCGGGACACCTTGGACGTGTTGTGGGTCTCACCCTGGAGCTGCTCCTGGACGCTTACCTGGAGCGCTTTGGGCACGACCCCGACGAGGCTCAACAGGTAGCGTCCCAGGCGGGTGATCAGTCCGTGGTCGAACCCGAGAGGGCACGACCGTGTGCAGCGGCGACACACCGTGCATCGATAGAAGACGTCACCCATCTCGTCGATCACTTCCTCCGTCAGCTCGAAGGGCTTGGTGAATCGCGACCGGACCCACCCGTCCAGCGTGAAGTAGCGCCTGTAGGTGTCGAGTAGGAGGTTCGTCCGGTAGCAGGGGATGTCGCGCGGGTCCCCGGACGCCAGGAGAATGGGGCAAGCCACGGCACAACGGTTGCACTTCGCGGTCGACCTGCAGTAGGTGTCCAGCAGCGGCTTGTAGTCGGTGTATTCCAGCACCCGTGCGAACGCTTCGAGAAAGCGGTCCACAAGCCTGTCGTCAGGCCGCTCCAGGACATGGTACGGAAAGACGCGTCGCTCCGGGGACCCGGCATGCGCTTGGTTCTGTGGTACGGCAGTCGTGGGCATTCCCTCAACCTCGTTGGGGTGCGTTCACCTCTTCACGCAAGGCAAAGGGCATACCAGGATCTCCGGTCCCTCCTCCTCGTGGCGGCGCTCTCGCCTCGGCGAAGCGCCCGTCGCCGTCACCGGGCCCCGACCCGACCTGCGCTTGCGTGATCGACAGCACGTTTCCGCCGACCCGGCCCACCGTGGCTGGGAGCCCCGGCGGCGTCGCATGTGTTGCAACAGCGGGTCGTAACGCGACACCTCGTGCAACGCTCCAGTGTCGTCTTCCGCCAAGAAGACGGGAGCGTGGGCGGGCTCGGAGCCTCGGCATGGGAGTTGCTCGTCCGGAGGCTGAAACAGTGAGCCCCGGTTGAGACCATGCGCTTCGGAATTCCACTTCTGGATCAAAGGGTGGCTCCGCGATGCACCATCGCGGACAGGGTGCTCCTCATCACGGTGAAGCGTCGGAGAATCCTGGAGGAGTCCGCCGTGCCTCTCGATCGGGCGACGTGGATGGATCTGACCCGCATTCTCTCGGAGGAGCGTGTGGACGCGCTTGTGTGCGGGGGCATCAGCCGGTCCACCCGCGAGACGGTGGAGTCCCAGGCGGTGGAGGTCATCGACAACGTGGCCGGCACGGCCGAGGAGGTTGTGGACGCCTTGCGGTGCGGAGGCCTTCACCCCGGGTTCGGCTTCGCCTCCGAGGGTAGTCCTCCCGAGACAGGGAAAGGTCCCGAGAAGGCTCGACGTGAGGCTGCCGCCGCCGCCCGCACTCCCCCTATGGACTGTCTCGCGTGCCCCGACCGCGTATGTCTCCGGGCCCAGCCGTGCCCCTGGCTCACGACCCCGCTTCCGGGTGCGTCCAACGGTTACGAGAAGACGCTGGAAGCCGCCTGGGACGTTGCGTGTGAGGAGGAGCGCACGCTGTGCCGTCTTGCCGAGCTGGTCTACTTCGCCCTGGAGATGGGCTACACGAAGCTGGGCGTCGCCTTCTGTGAGGATCTTCTGGAGCCCGCCTCGGTGCTCACCAGGGTTCTGCGCCGATTCTTCCAGGTCGTTCCCGTATGCTGCAAGGTGCGGCGGAACCCGGGCTCGGAATCACGTTCCACAGGGGCGCAGCAGACCCGTTCCGCAGGCGCGACCAGGGTGGCGGCGTGCGATCCAGTGGGCCAGGCGGCGGCGCTGAACGCGGCCGGAACGGATTTGAACGTGCTCGTGGGTCTGTGCGTCGGGGTGGACGGTGTCTTCAGCAGGGAAAGCCGGGCTCCGGTGACAACCATTTTCGTGAAGGACAAGTCTCTGGCGAATAACCCGATAGGAGCCGTGTATTCGCATTATCACATGGAGGACATCTGACCCTGGCGTGCGCTCACGCGCGGCCAGCCGGTCGAGAGGAGGAGGTGCACCATGGCCATTCCAACCCTGAACGCAGTCGGTTTCTGCGCCCACTATTCGGAGCAGGGCGACTGGGCGTTCGACTATGCTCTCGAGCTGTCGCGCATGCACGGGATTCAACTGAACGTGTTCCACTTTCTGGCCGATCCCTATGATCCCACCGCCACGCCTCCCATCGGCCTGTCCCGGAAGGAGTTTGACGATCTGGTCGTGAAGAGGGAGCGAGAGCTCCGGCTGTACTACGACGAGCGGGCCGGGGACTATCTGGAGGTGGGCTTCAGGCTCTGTGACGACAACAGCTGGCGGGAGCTGCATCGGTGCCTGGTGAAACGGGAATTCCAGGTCCTCGTGCTCGGATATCCCGCGCCGAACGCCCACTTCGGTCGCAAGCCTCTCGACGAGTTCGCCGAGGGCTTCGCCTGCCCGGTGGTCCTTGTCGGCCCCCGGGACTCCCGGCAGTTTCATATTAACGCCACTGCTGCCCTCATCAGCGCAAAGCTGGGACTTCCCGACGGGGCGTGGGAGCAGATCGAGCTGGTGGCTCGTTAAGCGACGGAGCCGCGCTCGATGGACGCCAGGCAGGGACCCAGGAACATGAAAGACATCAGTGAGCTGATCTTCCAGAGCATCAGCGACGGCGTCTTCACTGTCGACGAGAACCGGATCATCACCGCGTTCAACAGAGCCGCGGAAGAGATCACGGGCTTCGAGTCGCGAGAGGCGGTGGGAAGGCACTGCTTCGATGTTTTCCGCACGGAGTTCTGCCACTCTCGTTGTCCCCTCAAGGACACCCTTCAGCACCACGACGCTGTGGAGAACGCGCGTGTCTCCATCCTGACGAAGGAGGGATGCGAGTTACCTGTGAGCGTGACGACGGCGCTCCTTCGGGACCAGGGAGGGAATGTCGTGGGGGGCGTCGAGTTCTTCCGGGACCTCTCCGACCTCGAGGATCTCCACCGACGACTGAACGAACACAAGGCACTGGCTGACATCGTGAGCGTGAACCGGGAGATGCAACAGCTTGTCCAGCTTCTTCCGGACATCGCGAAGTCGGAGTGCAATGTCCTGATCGAGGGCCCTTCGGGCTCGGGGAAAGAGCTCATCGCCCAGGTCATCCACAATCTCAGTCCGCGGAACTACGGGCCGTATATCCGCATCAACTGCGGAGCGCTGCCCGCCAGTCTTCTGGAATCCGAGCTGTTCGGATACGAGAAAGGTGCGTTCACCGATGCCAAGCGGGACAAGCCCGGGAAGTTTTGCCTGGCGAACGGCGGCACCCTGCTGCTGGACGAGATCAGCGAGATGGACCCGGCGCTCCAGGTCAAGCTCCTGCGCGTCCTCAACGACGGGGAGTACCAGCCTCTGGGGTCCACCAGGACGATGCATACGGATGCACGCATTCTTGCCGCCACGAATGCCGACCTGCCCGCGCGCATCGCAGAGGGGAGCTTCCGGGAAGATCTCTACTTCAGGATCAACGTGGTGGAAGTCCGGATTCCACCACTTCGGGAGAGACCCGAGGACGTCCCTCTACTCGTCGACCATTTCCTGAGGAAGTTCAGGAAGAAGACGCGCAGGTCGATTGATCGCGTCTCCCCGGAGACTCTTGCCGCCCTTCGTCGATATTCCTTCCCGGGGAACGTCAGGGAGCTCGAGAACGCCATCGAGCACGCCTTCGTCATGTGCCACTCGGACCAGATCCAACCTGCCGATCTCCCCGGGAGCATCACGAGGGCGGCGGCCGCCGTGAATGGCGTGTCGGCGGGCAGGCGGAACGAGAGGGAGGTGATCGCGGAGGCCCTCCAGCGAAACCAGGGGAGCCGCTCGCGCACCGCCAGAGAGTTGGGGATGCACCGGTCGACGCTCTGGAGGAAGGTGAGGATGTACGGGCTGAGTGACTGAACAGGCTTCGTTCCCGCGGATCGGTCCCAGGAAGGGGACGGGACGACATGGCAGAGCGACTCCGGCCCTCATCCGCTCAGGACTCGAAGGCGGAAGGGGACGCGGGCGATGTAGAGCGACTCCCGCCGGTGGACATCTCGCCGGAGCGGTTCGAGGCCGTGGTGCACAGCATCTCCGACGGTGTCATGACTGTGGATCGGTGCTGGCGCATCACGTGTTTCAACCGGGCCGCCGAAGAGATCACCGGGTACCCTCGCGCCCAGGTCCTGGGGCGCCACTGCTACGAGGTGCTTCGCTCCGACCTTTGCCAAGAAGCCTGTCCGGTCCGGCACACGGTGGAAACGGGAAAGCCCGTCGCCGGCCTGGTGGTCTACCTCACGGATGCCTGGGATCGAAAGGTGCCGGTGAGTGTGTCCACGGCTCTCTTTCGTGATACCCGGGGGCGGCTGATGGGAGGAGTGGAGACCTTCAGGGACCTCCGCCAGATCGAAGCGCTGAAGAAGCAGGTCGAAAAGAGCTACACCGCGGGAGATATCGTCAGCAGGAACCCCCGGATCAGGGACCTCCTGGACACGCTCCCGGTGGTGGCGGAGAGCGACAGCACGATCCTGATCAGGGGCGAGACGGGCACGGGCAAGGAGCTTCTCGCCCGTGCGGTGCACAACCTGAGCTCGAGGAAGGACGGGCCATTCGTGGCCGTGAACTGTGGATGCTTCCCCGACACGCTCGTCGACTCCGAGTTGTTCGGACACGAAAAGGGTGCGTTCACCGGGGCGGACCGGGCCAAGGCGGGCCGTTTCGCCCGGGCAGAGAATGGGACCCTCTTCCTCGATGAGGTGGGGAATCTGGCCCCGGCGGTGCAGGGGAAGCTCCTACGGGTCATGCAGGACGGGACCTACGAGCCCCTGGGAGGGACCAAGACCGTTCGGGCGAACGCCCGCGTGGTCACCGCCACCAACCAGGACCT
Source organism: Gemmatimonadota bacterium (assembly GCA_022340755.1). Taxonomy (GTDB): domain Bacteria; phylum Gemmatimonadota; class Gemmatimonadetes; order Longimicrobiales; family Gaopeijiaceae; genus SZUA-318. The sequence goes on along the minus strand of JAJDNI010000173.1, from coordinate 22,376 downwards.
CACCGCGATGGTGGAAGAAGGCACGTTCCGCAGGGATCTCTACTACCGCATCAATGTCATCGAGCTCGATCTGCCGCCTCTTCGCGAGCGCTCCGAAGACTTGTTGCCGCTGATCAGGCATTTCATCAGGCGACTGACCTTGCTTCATGACAAGCCCGTCGAGGGAATGACCCCCGAAGCGTTGCGCATCCTGATGACCCACTCATACCCGGGCAACATCCGGGAGCTTGAGAACATCGTGGAGCACGGCTTCGTCCTCACCACGGGTCCCCTCATCGGTATCGAGCACCTGCCGCGTGGGTTGGTGGAGGAGAACCGGGGCGCGAGGGCCGAGGAAAGCCTGGACGAGTGCGAGCGGCGGGTGATCCTCTCGGCTCTGGAGAGACACGAGGGGAACCGGGCCGCCACGGCGGAGGATCTCGGTATCCACAAGTCCACGCTCTACCGGAGGATGCGTCGGTTGGGCTTGCTGACCCCTGACCGCCCGAAGGAGCCGACCCCGAGCTGAGTTGGGTCGGCTGTGCCGGCCCCGGGAAGCCGACCCGATGCCGGCGCCGCACGAGTCGTGCGCCTACGCCCACACCACCAAGACCACCGCCCCCACCCGGCTGGAGAACGGGCCGTGGTTGGTGTGGGCCGGGATGCACTGGTAGGCGCCGGGACCGTATTCCTCCCCCTGGGCCTCGTACCTGCCTTCCAACACGAAGTGCTGCTCGCAGCTGGTGTGGGAATGGGCCCCCATGCGGAATCCCGGCGGAAGCTTCAGCAGGACCGATCGTGCCTCCCCTTCGTCCCGGAGGACCTTGATCGTGGTCCCCTCGGGGTAGGAGCTCGCCTCGATCCACTCCATCCCGTTGGTGTCCAGCGTGATCTCGGGCATGGTCCGTTCTCCTTTCCGGCTGACGTAGGACAACCTGTGCGCATCGGGTCCGCCGGGCCCTGGCCATTCACCGGGTCAGAGGTTCACCCTCCAGCCGCTGCAAGGAGAAGGCCAGCATGGCGATTCCCGATCCAATCACTTCCTGGACCCGAAAGCGTGCAGAATCGCGACCCCAGGGGTCCTGCCAGTCGCGGGTTTGCATCCGCTTCTCCCACCCCGGACGGATACCCGACACCGCCATTCCGCCGCCATCGCGGTCTTCCGACTGTTTCGGCGAAGGGAGGCTCGCATTGGCACGCTTGCTGCCCCTCTAGTCAGCGGACCAGCAAGCCGAGGAGGTGGGCCATGAAGCTGACCAAGGACATCATGCCTGAGTACCCCGACTACTACGAGCCCGTGTACCCGGGCCGGCCGCTGGAGTACGTCAAGGACAAGGACGGAAACGGCTGGCTCTGCGACAAGGGCGTCGACAAGCAGGGGAACCTCAGGGCACAAGGGTGCTGGCGTTGCGACGAAGTAACCTTCCCCTACGGAGGCAGGTAGACCCATGAGCCTGCCTCGGCCTCGGTGCCGAGGCAGGCTGGAGACACGTCAGCGATGGACAGACGGGATCTCTTCAAGACGGCTTGTGTGGCCGGGGCCTCTGCCTTGGTGGGCAGGAACCTGGCCGCCCAGGGCAGGGAGCGCGTCGGCGGTGGCGGAGAGGCAATGGGCGTCCTGGTGGACACCACCCTGTGCCTCGGGTGCCGGGCGTGCGAGCGAGCGTGCGCGGAGGCGAAGGGCCTGCCGCTGCCCGAAGACGAGGTCGATCTGTTCGAGGAGCGGACGACCTCACCGGATCGCCTCACGGTAGTGAATGCATACCAGACTGAACGAGGGCGGGTGACCGTCAAACGGCAATGTATGCACTGCCTGCAACCGGCCTGTGGGGCGGCTTGCCTGACCGCGGCCATGAAGAAGACTCCTGGGGGGCCGGTGATCTGGCGGGAAGACAAGTGCATGGGATGCCGGTTCTGTATGATCTCATGCCCGTTCGACGTGCCGAGGTTCGAGTACGACAGCGCCAACCCGCGGATCCGGAAGTGCGACATGTGCTTTGAGCGCCTGCAGGAGGGTGAGGAGCCGGCGTGCGTGGCCAGCTGTCCGACGGGCGCCCTGAAGTTCGGACCGCGAACGGAGCTGCTCGACGAGGCGCAGCAGCGCGTCTACAGCCAGCCTGACCGCTACGTCCATCACATCTACGGTGAGCATGAGGCGGGCGGCACCAGCTTCCTGTATCTGGCTCCGGTGCCCTTCGAGCAGTTGGGCTTTCCCACGCACCTGGATACCACTCCATATCCGACGTATACCAGGGAGTTTCTCTACGCGGTACCGGTGGTGCTGACGGTACTGCCGCCGTTCCTGCTTGCCGTGGCCAAGGCCCGCCGTGGCGAGCCGGCAGACGAGAGTGGAGAGCGGTGGACGGAATGACATGAACGCGAGAGCGGAACGCGCAGCGCAGATGGCCACCGAGTTCCGGCGATTCGTGGGCTTCGTGGTCCACGAGCTAAGGCCGAAGGGAAGGATGCTCACGCCCTTCAACGTGATCACGGCCTCGATCATCGTGGTAGGTGCCGTTCTGCTGGCGATACGGTTCACGCAAGGGCTGGGTTCGATCACCAACCTGGATCAGCGGTTTCCCTGGGGGCTCTGGATCGGTTTCGACGTGATCACCGGCGTGGCGTTCGCCGGTGGCGCGTACGTCCTCACCTTCATGGTCTACATCCTGGGACAGGAGAAGTATCGCCCCATCGTGCGGGCGACGGTCCTGAACGGGTTTCTCGCGTACGTCTTCTATGCCGGCGCGTTGCTCTTGGATCTGGGGCGTCCATGGAAGGTGATCAACCCCATCCTCGGCAACTCCTTCGGTGTAAGCTCCGTCCTCTTCCTGGTAGCCTGGCATTTCCTGCTCTACATGACGGCCGAGTTCGTCGAGTTCTCTCCCGCGGTGGCGGAGTGGCTCGGCTGGCGCCGGGTGCGCAGGGCGCTCGGAGGCCTGACCCTGGGGGCCGTGATCTTCGGGATCACGCTCTCGACCCTCCATCAGTCGGGTCTCGGGGCGCTGTACTTGATGGCGCAGGACAAGATCCACCCGCTCTGGTACTCGGAGTTCATCCCCTTCCTGTTCCTCGTTTCCAGCATCTTTGCCGGGCTCTCGCTCGTCATCTTCGAGGGGTCCATCACCCACAGGGTGTTCCACGATCGCGTGGGAGCCCGACTCGGAAGGTCGCACGACGACATTCTGATCGGACTGGCCCGAATCTGCGCCGGTACGATGTTCGTGTACCTGTTCATGGAGCTCCTCGTCCTGGCCCACGGTCGGCACTGGCCATTGCTCACCACCGGCTGGGGCTTGTGGTATCTGCTCGAAGTCGCCGGGCTCGTAGCCGTACCGGCCGTTCTGTTCCTCCTCGCCCATCGTCGCCGGAACGTCACGCTGGTACGAGGGGCAGCCGCGATGACCCTCGTCGGGATCCTGTTGAACCGGCTCAACGTGTCCGTCATTGCGTTCAAGTGGTACGCGCCGAACCACTACGTCCCGAGTTGGGAGGAGGTCGTGGTGTCGCTCGCCGTTGTGAGTGCCGAGCTCTGGGTGTTCCGCTGGGTGGTGAATCGGATGCCGGTGTTGGCCACTGCGGAAGAGACGGAGCGTGGGAGAAGCGCCGGAAGGGGCCTCCGGCTCGTCGCCTGAGGAATTGGAGGAGACATGGACGCGATGCCCCCGGACCTGTTCGCGACAAAGGGGATCGAGTACGTCTTGGTGCTCGGCTACCTCGTCCTTCTGGTGGTCGTCTGGCGGCTGTTCGGAGAGGCGACCCCGGCGACGGCGCGTGAGCGGCGTGTGGGAGGTTGGTTCGTCCTGCCCGACAAGTACTGCTTCCACCAGGGTCACAGCTGGGCGATTCCGGAAGACGAGAACGTGGTGAAGGTGGGCATGGATGATTTCGCCCACAGGTTGCTGGGGAGGCCCGACGCGGTCGAGCTGCCTTCCATGGGCACTCGCTTGTTCCAGGGCGAGCCTGGCTGGGCGATCAGGGTGGGCTCGACCGCGGTGGAGATGCTGTCCCCGGTGGAAGGCGAGGTGGTGGGGGTGAACTACGCAGTGGTGGACTCTCCCGGGATCCTCTGCTCGGATCCCTACGAGCGGGGCTGGCTGCTGAAGGTCCAGGTGCCGGATCGCAGGCGGAATGAGAAGAACCTCCTGTGCGGCACTCTGGCCCGAGCGTGGCTGGAGGAGCAGCTCCGCGCCGTGCGGGTCGAACTGGGTCTGGTTCTCCCGGAGCTCGGAGCCGAGGCAGGATGCGATGGCCTCGCCCGGGCCGTGGCTCCCAATGACTGGCAGGTGGTGGCGGGTACCCTGTTGCTGAGCAGAGAGCCGCCGGACCCGACGATACGGCCGTCCCGGCGGACTGTCGGCTCGTTCAAGCTTCCGGAGCCGTACTGCTACCACCAGGGCCACACCTGGGCAATCCCGGAACGGGAGAATGTGGTGAGAGTCGGCATGGACCAGTTCGCTGGATGGTTGCTCGGGCCTGCGTCCGGCCTCGAGCTCCCCGAGGTGGGCCGCTACCTGTCGCAGGGCGAGAAAGCATGGTCGATCCAGGTCGATTCGAAGTCGGTGGCTATGCTCTCTCCCGTGGAGGGCGAGGTGATGGCCATCAACCGTCTGGTGGTGGAGTCGCCGAAGATCCTCTGCTCGGACCCGTACGGCCGAGGCTGGCTGTTGAAGGTCCGGGTCCCGGATCGGACGCGAAACCAGAATAATCTCCTGTGCGGCGATGTAGCCCGGGCGTGGATGGAGCAAAACGTGCGCGACCTGCGCGCGCGCGCCGTCACGACCTCCGCGTCAGGCTTGGTGCTGCCGGGAGACAGCCCGTCAACCGGATGCGAGGGCATTGCCCGATCCCTGGCGCCCGAGGACTGGGATGAGCTGGCGGGTGAGTTGCTGTTGAGCCGCGATTGAGCCGACTCGGGACTGGAAACCTGCCCACACATGTCCGCGATCGCTGCCCGGAGACGACGGAGTCACTCATGTCCAACCGAGGCGAGGGAAGCAGGATGGTCAGGACGGTGTCGTCACTCCTGGTGGGAGCGGCGCTTGCGACCTCCCTTTTCAGCGAGATTAGCGGCGCCCCCGACGTGAATCCGAAGCTTCCACCGCAGAAAGATGAGCTGTCAGCTTCCACGGGCTCGAACGGTGACGTGATCGGAGCGACTTGGGTCGACAGCTCGTGCTGGTCACGGAACTTCGCGACCAGCCTCCATGCCACCGCTCAGGGCATGCAGACCTGGTACGACAAGGCCAACCTCGGCTTCGAGCATTTCACCGGCGTGCCCTATGACGAGCTGTCCTGCAAGAGCTGCCACGAGCCCGGCGCAACGGGGGGGTGCGCTGCGTGCCACGGCGCCACGAGCCCGCATATCGGAGTCCATGTGGGTGCTTCTCTCGACGGCGTCTGCGGAGGTTGCCACAGCCGTCAGGTGGCGGAGGCCACCCACTACTCGGATGTCCATCGCGACCTGGGCATGGGCTGCCTGGCCTGCCACAGCAGGGAAGACGTGATGGGAAACGGTCGGCGCTACTCGTCCATGCTGGAGGAGGGCGCCATCGACGCCGCGTGCGAGGTGTGCCACGCGACGCTGTCAGAGATCCCGGCTCACACCATTCACCAGGAGACCGTGGACTGCAGTGCATGCCATGTCCAGAGCGTTGTGAGCTGCTACAACTGCCATTTCGAGACCCAGATCCAGTTGGATCAGAAGGTCGCGTACGGGCAACTCCACGACTGGGTCTTCCTGATGAATCGGAACGGCAAGGTGCACGCGGCGAATTTCCAGGCGGTGAAGTACGGCGAGCGTACCTTCGTGGCCCTCGCGCCGTTCTACGCGCACACCGTCTCGCGGCAGGCGCGGGGGTGCCTGGATTGCCACGGCAGCGCGGCGGTCCGGGACTATCTGGATGACGGCGTGATCGACGTCGTCTGGTGGGACGAGGCTATCGGGACCTTGGACCATGCGAAGGGGGTGGTACCCGTGCCCCCCGACTACCGCACCGCCCTTCGCTTCGACTTCGTGGACCTGGACCGGCCCGGGGGGACTGTCTGGTCCTTCCTGGAGTCCGGCCCCGACAGCATCCAGATCCTCTTTGGAGAACCTCTGTCCGAAGCTCAGATGAAGAGCCTTGCATTGACGGCCCTGTGGCGGTCGTCGAGCTCGGGCCCACGCCGGTGAGGTCCTGCCGACCTGCCGGGGAAGGTTCGGCGTGCAGGAAGGAGGATGAAATGATCGACGAGCTCAAGAAGCTGACCGTGGATGGTGTGCCCAACGCGATGCGGAAGGCGGAGCGGTACCGCCTGCTGGGCGAGCCCTGCGAGGCGGAGAGCATCTGTGTGGACGTGCTCCAGGTGGACCCTGAAAACCACGAGGCACGAGTGCTGCTGATCCTGTCATTGACGGATCAGTTCCGGATGGACCTCGGTCGGGTGGCCGAGGCGGCAAAGCGAGTCGCCGCGCTCGAAGACGAGTACGAGCGCTTCTATTACTCCGGGATCGTGGCGGAGCGCCTGGGAAAGGCCCAGTTGACCCGGGGTGGCCCGGCTTCCGATGACTACGCCAACCGCTCCCTTCGAGAGGCGATGACGTGGTATGAAGAGGCAGAAGCCATTCGGCCACCCGGTGACGACGATGCTATCCTCCGCTTCAACACGTGCGCTCGCACCATCGCACGCCGGGGCTTCGCCGAGCCACTGGACATGCCCAAGGCGGCTCTCGTCATGACGGAGTGACCCGGCGCTCCCCTCGACGGCGACGGTACCTACCCGCGGGGATTCGACTGCGCGTGCGTGGGCGACCCGTCAGTGGCTGTCCGGATACCTATACCGCTTCTCGCCGGCACGGATCGAGAGGTCGAGAGAGTTCTCGCCAGGCGGAATCACGCACGAGTACCCATCCGTGTAGGCGCACCAGGGATTGTAGGCTTCGTTGAAGTCCAGGACCCATCGCCCTTCCGGCGTCTGGTGGACGCGGGGGTCCAGGTCGAGGTAGCGCCCCCTGGGGTACGTGTCGGTGTCCGCTGTAGCGTCTCTGAAAGGGACGAACAGCCGCCCCTCACCCGGGTCCACCTGGTATGCCGACAATTTCCGCTCGCTCCCGTCGACGACAAATCGGAACTCGCCCCACCGCACCATGTGCCGCTTGTCCCCGCCCGTGGCATCGAGTGTCACCGCTGCCTTGTCCTCGTGCTCGTGCAGCTCGATCTCGAAGCGATACTCCTCGTTCACCGGGTAGTAGTCCAATCCCTCGAAGGTCTCGCGATCCCGACGGGAAAGGGGCGATTGGGGGCTTTCCCGAAAGAACCTGTCCTTGCCCTTGCGGATTCTTTCCAGGCGGTCCATCCAGTTGCCGGTCATAGATGACATCCTTGTCCCAAGGGTGGCGCTCGAGCCATCTCCCGGACGGGTATGCACACAATGATCCGACGACGCCGACCCGGATCAGTTCGAACCGACGTCCCAGAAGATGGCAGTCAACCGAGTCCGCGACCCTTCGACCCCAGCGCCCTCTATGTGGTCAGGGGCGTTCTTCGGCACTGCCGGGGCGATGCGCTCGCATCAGCCCGAGGGCACGGGCTCGATTGGCAGGCTCATCGTGATCGCCTGAAGCTTCCGCATCGTCTCGATGTAGCGTCCGAAGTAGATGGCGGAGAGCCGCGTCTGCAGTGCATAGCCCATCTGCAGGTCCCGGTCCATCAGGTCCTTCAGCGCGGCGCTTTCGATCATGAGAAGCTCGGAGTCCTGGGCACACTGTGCGGCCAGCGCGTAGGTGTCCCGCTGGAAACAGACACAGGAGCCGAAGATGTCTCCTCGCCCCAGGTGATCGATCGCAACGCTGAATCCGGCTGCGCCGTGCAAGTATAACGTGATCGCACCCTCGAGCACGGCGTAGAGATGATCGGCTCTCGCACCTCGTTCGTACACGATGGCGCCTGCGGTGAACCGCACTCTAGCGGCTCGTTCACTGATCGCGTCGACCTGCTCCGGACGCAGGAAGCTGAACAAATCGTGCGCAACAAGTCGTTCCGGCATGGTTGTCCTCCTCGAATGGCCATTCGTCAAGCCATGCGGTGGTGATGTGCAGACCGTCTTCGCTGGCAGTGGAGATCGCGAGCCCTCGTTGGCGAGCAGCCCAGCCGGAATTGTCGGCTTCATGGAGTCGATTGAGCTTGACGGCCGCGAGCGTCGGAATGGACGACCGTGCCAGCTCGGTCGACGCCCGCAGTAGCACTCCGCGTCGAGTCATCAAGCCGGTCACGAATGCGACGACATCGCGGAGATAGGCTTCGGCTTCGGGACAGGTGCTCACGGTTCCACCTCGACGGAATCCTCTACGCCGCGGTTCGGCCACACCACGAAATTCCAGTCCCGCCTGTCACATCATAGGCAAGCGATGGGAGCGCAGGAAGGGGAACGGAGTAGCGACCCATCGATACCGAGCGAGGCACGACTCCCAGCCCTCCACCGACCAGCTCGGCCGTCACCCTAGAGGTGTGAACCGAAGACGTACCCGGTGGGTAGGAACCGATGTTCCGTCTGGTCCCTGGCCGGTGTCCGAGATGAGCGACGTACGCGACGTATTCGGCCCGATGCCAGTGGAGAGACCCGTCCGGTCACTGGGGACGGATCCGGGTTCACACACCTGATCGACGGGCTTGTGCAGGCCCGCAACGAGTGCAATGACCGCCCGTAGGTCACCTGCCCGACGCCCCGATCCCTGCCCGCGCCGCAGGCCGTTTGGCCGCCGTCGAATGCATGTGTGTTCCCCGGCCGACGGTTCAGTGCCTTCGGCGCGTGCGGAGGTCGCACTTCGATCGCGGCCTTCCGCGCCCCGGTGCAGTCGCTGCTTGTACACCATCACCGGCGTCGTGACCGCGACGGCTGGGGTGCAGTCCCCGCTGACGAAGAGCGAAACACAAGTGCGTCAACCACCCGACAGCGTCCACATCATCGTTGTGTACGACAACAATCAGTACGCGCCAACCCTGCGGACGGGCTGGGGGCTCGCGGTACTGGTCGTGTCGCACGGGTCCGTCGCCTTGTTCGACACCGGTGCGGACGGTCCGACCCTGCTCGCCAACATGCGTGCCCTCTCCATCGACCCACGGCTCATCGATGCCGTCGTGCTCTCCCATGCCCACAGTGATCACACCGGTGGCCTCGACGGCTTACTCGACACCGGTATCCGACCAACGGTCTACCTGCTGCCCAGCTTCCCGGAGGACTTCAAGCGGCATCTGCGTTCACGGGTGCCCGTCGTCGAGACCGAGGGAGGGCAAGAGGTGCTCGCCGGCGTGTCCACCACCGGCGACCTCGACGGCGGGATTCGGGAGCAAGCGCTGGTTGTCGAAACGGCGCGAGGGCTCGTCGTCGTAACGGGTTGCGCCCATCCGGGGGTGGCCCGCATGGTGGCACGGGTCGTGTCTCGGCGAACCGAGCCGGTGCACCTGGTGTTGGGAGGCTTCCATCTGCGCGATGCCACCCCCGATCAGATCCAGGCCATAATCACCGAGTTCCGTCGGCTGGGCGTAGAGCGCGTGGCGCCTTGTCACTGCACGGGGGACCGTGCCATCGAGATGTTCGCCGCCGAGTACGGAGAGGACTTCCTCCGCGCGGGGGTGGGGACCACCATCGTCGTCGGCGCCGTCCCGAGCGGGGCTCGATGAGCGCCCCTGGTGGCACTCCCCAGCGGCTGACGCTGACCGGTCGCGTTCACGTCTATACTGGCTGTGGCAAGGGCAAGACGACCGCCGCACTGGGGCAGGCAGTGCGCGCCGCCGGATATCGGCTGCGCACGTACGTCGGGCAGTTCATGAAAGGCCGTCCCTACGGCGAGCTCGACGCACTGCGTCGCATTCCGCTCATCACGATCGAGCAGTACGGCGGGACCGACTGCCTGCGGCGCGAAGAAGTCACCGCGGAAGATGTCGCCCGCGCTCAGCGGGGTCTGGGACGGGCACTCGATGCCATGCGGTCCGGCCGGTACGATCTGGTGGTGCTGGACGAGGTGAATGTCGCCGTTTGGTTCGGTTTGCTCGATACGGCGGACGTCCTGGCCTTCATTGACCGGCGGCCGGAGCACGTCGAGTTGATTCTGACGGGGCGGTATGCGCCTACCGAGGTAGTGGAGAGGGCAGACCTCGTGACGGACATGCGCGAGGTGAAGCACTACTACCGCGAGGGAGTACCGGCCCGCGACGGTATCGAGCGATAGCCTCGACGCAAGGGCTGGCCTCCCGACGCCGCCGTAGCGTCGGCAGAGAGAGCTCGAAGCACCTCGGCGCTCGAAAAGCGGACGTCAACCCGTACCCGCACCCGGCCCTGCCCCCAGGAACGCGTCCAGCGCTTGGCGTACGGTCCCCGAGCAGCCCTTGACGATGCGGATCCCGGCGGACTCCAAGGCCGCGAAGGAGTTCGGGCCCGGCCACCCCGTCAGCACCACGTCCACGCGGTGGCTCGCGATCAAGCTCACCAACCGGTTTCCGGAGCCACCGGACTCCCCTGCATAGGGGTTCGGCAGAATCTCCATACCCGTCGTATCCCCTTCCACCACAATCACGTAGGGACACCGGCCGAACCTGGTTTCGACGGGTGAGTCGAGTGTTGTTCCCTTCGCCGTGACTCCGATCCTCATGGCTCTGACCTCACATCTGCGCGCCCCCACGAACCTGCGAGTCCTTCGTGTTGTCCAGTTGTGTCCACAGGACTAGATTTGTGCATATACACAATATAACCGTTTGCCGCGGCAGTGTTCGAGGACACGACAGCGAGCGCGGGAACGGGCGGCCCGGCCCGGTTCGTGACACTCGCGAGGGTTGAAGAATGATGGCTCGCGAAGACATGCCTCTCGCCGGAATGCGGCTGGGGCTTTTCGGAAAGGGTGGCGCGGGGAAGAGCACCGTGACGGTCCTGCTGGCCGATGCCCTCGTCAAGCGGGGGTATTCGGTCCTGGTCCTCGACGCGGACTCCACCAACGTGGGCCTCGCCGGGGCCCTGGGGATTCCACGGGACCCGGACCCGCTCCTCGACTACTTCGGGGGGATGGTCTTCAGCGGGGGACTCGTCACGTGTCCGGTGGACGACCCCACACCCCTGCAGGGCGCCGCCGTGTCCATCCGCGAGATCCCCGAACGGTTCGTTGGGCACCGCGATGGCCTACGCCTCATGGTCGCGGGAAAGATGGGGGCCCTCGGCCCCGGAGCCGGCTGCGACGGTCCCGTTGCCAAGATCGCCCGCGACCTGGTGGTGGAGGATCTGGGCCCCGAGCATGTGGTCCTCGTGGACTTCAAGGCGGGCTTCGAGGATTCCGCGAGGGGGGTGGTCACGTCCCTCGACTGGGGTCTGGTCGTGGTCGATCCTACCGTAGCCGCCGTTCAGATGGCGGTGCACCTCTCCAGCATGGTAGACAAGATCCGAGCCGGGGTGCCCCCCGCGACCCAGCATCTCCTCGAGAGAGGTGACCTGGTGGAGCTGGCCATCCGGATCTTCCGCGATGCGCGGGTGCGCGGCGTCGCCGCGACGCTGAACAGGGTGGCGGATCCGTCCACCGAGTCCTACCTGCGCGTCGCGCTGACCGACCGAAAGATCCCCGTGATGGGCTCCTTCGGAGCGGACCGAACCGTGGAGGAACAGTGGCTCCGCGGGCGTCGCGTCCAGTCGGCCGTCCTTGCCCAAGAAGCGGTGACTCTGGTGCAGAACCTGGAACTCCTGGTGGGCCGGGCGCAGGCGGTCTCCACAGCCTGACCGTCCGGCGTGAGGACTGAAGCGGAGGGCGATTCCGCCAGTCGTCCGTCAGGTCTCCCAGAGCATGAGGTGCCGCTGCTGCGTCGCCTGCATATCCCCCGGGGGCGCGACGACGACGATCAGCAGCCGAGCGGCACGATCCACGAGGTTTCGACACGTGTGCGGCTGCGTCGCCAGAAACAGGAGACTGTCTCCCTCGGCGAGGTGATGCCGCCCGGTCCCCACCGTGTACTCCACCTCCCCCTCGAGGCAATGGACGAACTCTTCACCTTCGTGGTGAATCGACTCTTCGCCTCCCGAGGCACCGGGCTCGAGCGTCATCAAGAAGGGCCCGGAGCGCTGCCCCCGTAGCCCGGCACCGAGGCTCTCGATCAGCACACCCCCGCTTCTCGACTTCAGGCCCTCGCCGTGCCGGACCACCACCGTGGCGCACTCAGGGGCCACCCGAAAGAGCTGGATGAGGGGCACGTCCAGAGCGGAGGCCAGCCGTTGGAGGGAGGCAACCGTCGGCGAGCTCTCTTCCCGCTCGATCCTGCTGATGGCGTTGATGGAAAGCCCTGAGCTCGCGGCCAGAGCCCGGAGCGACAGACCCCGGGACCGGCGGACCTCCAGAAGTCGGATGCCGACGCTCGACTGTTGATCCATCATGTCTTCCTGACCCAGGGGCAGGCCCGCGATGTCACCCTATATGGTACAGTTGTACCTTCTTCAGTACAACGGTAGATTGCCTCAGGGTGTAGATTGACATACGGGCAACACGCGGAGGCGGATCATGTTGGCCTTCGGTCCGGTACCGTCCAGGCGTTTCGGACGCAGCCTCGGGGTGAACAACATCCCTCCCAAGCGCTGCAGCTATTCCTGCGTCTACTGTCAGCTCGGCCCCACGAGGCCGATGCGCATCCGTCCGCGCAGGTTCCTTCCCGTCCGGGAGCTGGTCGGTGCCGTGCGAGACCGGGTGGCCGCGTGCCGAGCCTCCGGCGAGCCCGTCGACTATGTCACGGTGGTACCCGACGGCGAGCCTACGTTGGATCTGCTGCTGGGCTCGGAAATCCGGGCCTTGAAGCAGCTCGGGATCCCCGTGGCCGTCATCACGAATGGATCGCTGCTCTGGCGCCCGGAGGTCCGTGCGGGCCTCGCCGACGCCGACGTCGTGTCGGTGAAGGTGGACACGACGGATCCCCGTATCTGGCGCCGGATCAACCGACCCGGGCGTCAGCTCCGTCTTCCCGCCATCCTCGAGGGGCTCCAGTACTTCGTGCGGGACTTTCCGGGAGAACTGTGGACGGAGACCATGTTGGTGGAGGGGATCAACGACGACACCGATGAGCTGGAGCGCACCGCCGTGTTCCTCGGAGGCCTCGCCGCTCACCGAGCCTACCTCGCTGTACCCACTCGCCCCCCTGCAGTCCCTGGGGTCAGACCGCCCTCGACGCAGGCGCTGGTCGAAGCCCACCAGATCTTCAGCGAGCGGTTACCCGAGGTGCAGCTCCTGGTGAGTCCGGAGGAGGGCGCCTTCGCTCACGGCGACGATCCGGTGCGCGACCTCCTCGCGATCCTTCAGGTCCACCCCATGCCGGAGAGGGTGGCCCGGAACTACCTGAGAGAAGCGGGTGGCGGACCGGCGATGCTCGACGAGCTCCTCGCCGCTGAGCGCATCGTCGGAGTCGACTTTCGCGGAGAGGAGTTCGTCGTGGCACGCCTGGAGGGCGTACCACGACACTGATCGGCAGGATCTGTAGGGAAGGCCCCACCGCCCGGGGAAGGGGGGTGGGCGACCCTCGAACCATTTACGGTGGAGGAGGACAACCTGATGGCCAACGTCGCCATTCTGTTCTGCAAGAGGATCCAGGACCATTCCTGCATCGCCTGTGCGAAGTGCCACAAGGCCATGGACGAGCTCGACGGCGAGTTCGCCCGGTACGCCGACGACGAGCTTCACCTGGTGGCGATGACCGATTGTGGGGACTGCCCCGGACTGACGATCCCGCGGGTCAAGCTCCTGCGGGAGGTCACCGGCAACCTCGGCCGCCCCATCGACGTCATCCACCTCGGCACGTGCATGAAGCTGGCGATGGAGACGGCGGATTGCCCCATCGACTTCGACGACCTGAAGATCATGCTGGAGCGGGATCTCGGGTACGAAGTCGTTCTGGGAACGCATTCGTACTGAGGCGCGCCGCACAAGACCGTTGCCCTCCATGACCAGCTTGTGGTACCTAATGCCCTGACTCATTCAGGGGTCTGCGAGGGTGCCGACTCAGCTCCCTTGTCCTGCCCAGGTCAACCACGGGAGGTGCAGCATGCTGTTCATGACCATCTTCACCTACGAACCGGCCCAGCGTGACGAAGTCCAGAAGAGAGCGGCTACGCAGGGGACGATGATCCCCGAGGGGGCCAAGGAGGTCGGAGTCTGGTCCGCACTCGGCGCAGGACGCGTATTCCGGGTGCTCGAAGTGGACGATCCCAACATCATGTTCCAGGCGACGCGTGCGTGGTCGGATCTCGGCAAGATCGAGGTCGTCCCGGTGATGGACACCGGCGAGGTCTTGAAGATGCTCCGGGAAGGGTAGCCTCAGCGTAGCCCACCGCTTGACGACGGAGCCGGCGACGTACCTCCGGCCCCGGGGGGAGGCTCCGGCCGGCGCGCTCCGGTCGGGGCCTCCTCACGTCATCGGCCTCCTAGTCCTCTCCCTTGTCCTTGCGGCCGAACAGCAGCTTGTACCCGACGTACGCCACGGCTCCGCCCACCAACACGATCGGGATCCACCCGAGGAACTTCAGGGCGATACCCACCAGAATCATGGCGCCGGCGCCCTGGGCGAAGCCGATGAGCTGCCCCTTGGCCTTGGCGGTCTCCAGATCCTTCTTCGTCGCTGGTGTCAGCGAGTGATGCTCGGTCATGGACGTGCCCTCCTCCCCGGTCCTGCGATGTCAGCGCGACCCGACCTCTGCCTGCGGATGTAGATACGCTCCCAGCCAGTCGAGCACGGTCGCCCACCAGAGCCGACGATCCCGGGGCTTCGTCACGAAGTGGAACTCGTCGGGGAAGTACAAGAACCGTGACGGGACCCCCATCTGCTGGAGCGCCGTGAACGCCTGCAGGCCTTGTGACAGGTCCAATCGGTAGTCGTGCTGCGAGTGCACCACGAGCATGGGCGTCTTCCAGTTCTTCACGAAGTTCAGGGGCGACCACTTCTCGTAGAGGTCGCGCTGGCTCCCGTACGGATTCCCACCGAACTCGTGCAGCGGGAACCAGAGCTCCTCCGTAGAGCCGAACATGCTCACGGTGTTGAAGACGCCGTCGTGATCCACCAGGACCTTGAACCGGTCGGTGTGCCCCTCCATCCAGTAGATCATGTATCCGCCGTACGACGCCCCGGCCGCACCCATCCGATCGGGATCGATGAACGGGTAGCGCTTCAGGAGGGCGTCCACCCCCTTCATCAGGTCCTCGTACGGCCGGTCGCCCCAGTGCTCGGAGATGGAGTTCGTGAAGGCCTGACCGTAGCCGGTTGAGCCGTGGAAGTTGACGGCAGCCAACACGTACCCCGGCGCCGCGAACATCTGGTAGTTCCATCGGGGGTGCCACTGGTCCTCCCACGCCCCTTGCGGACCGCCGTGGACCAGATAGACGAGCGGATATTTGCGCGACGGATCGAAACCCGGCGGCTTGATGAGGAAGCCGTGCACGGAGTCGCCCATGGCCCCGACGAACGCGAAGTCCTCAGCCGGTTTCATGTCCAGGCCGGCCACGGCCTGGTCGTTCAGGTGGGTGAGCGCCCGCATGTTGGTGCCGTCGCTGCCGGCCGCGAACAACTCCTGGGGGCGGTTCGCCGTCGAGTGGATGAACGCCAGGGCGTTCCCATCCGGCCCGAGGGAGAACGAACCCACCGTTCCGCCGTAGAGGACGCGCTCCCGGGTGCCTTCGGGCACCGCGATCCGATACACGCCGACACGCCCCCGCTCCTCCACCGTAGCGTAGATCGACTTCGAGTCCGGCGCCCATACGATCTGTCCCACCGAGAGCGACCAGTCCCCGGTGAGATCGGCGGTCTCGCCCGACCGCTGATCCAGAATCATGAGGTGGGTCCGATCCGCCTCGAACCCGGGGGTGGGCTGCGATCGATACGCGAGGTACCGGCCGTTCGGCGCATAGGCAGGGGTGTTCTGATCGCCCTTGTTCGTCGTGACAGCCTTTCGGCCGGTGCCGTCCGGCTGCATCACGAAGATGTCGTTGTTCGTGCCGGTGGTGACGACGGAATCAGGGTTCATCGCGAACGCGATCTCGGTCCCGTCGGGCGACGCCCCGACGTCCCCGTAGCCCGGCAACGTGATGGTCGGCACGTCCCTGTCCCAGGGCGTGAGGTCCCTCACCTCACCCCCCCCGACCGGCACCGAGAACAGATGCTGGCGTCGGCCCGCTCGCCACTCGTTCCAGTGCCGGTAGAGGAGATGGTCCCAAATGAGCGCGTTGGTCGGGTAGCTCTCCTCGAGTTGATCGAGCTTCGACGGTGTGGGCCACTCGAGGTCGCTGACGAAGTAGATCGTGCGGCCGTCGGGTGACCACACCGGACTCGACGCACCGGTCTCCAGGGTCGTCACCTGGCGTGCCTCGCCCCCCGTCGTGGGAAGCGTCCAGATCTGGGGTGTCCCCGACCTGGTGGACACGAAGGCCAGCTGCGAGCCGTCGGGGGACCATCGCGGGTTGCTGTCCGAGCCCGGACCTCCGGTGAGCGCGTGCGCCGCCCCCCCGTCCAGAGGAGCGATCCAGATGCGGGTCGTGCCCCTGTCATCCTTCAACGAATACCGGGTGACCGTATACGCCACCGACTTCCCGTCCGGCGTGATCTGGGGATCCCCGGGCACCGCCAAGCCGATGAAGTCTTCGAACCGAAGGGGCCGCGCCTGTTGCGCGGGACTCTTCACGGGCGCGAGGAGCAGAGCTGCCAGCGACAGGCCCGTCGCCACCATCCGAACCATGATCAGACCTCCTCAGGAGACGGCGGGCAGAAACGTGCCGGGCGCCGATCCCGTTCAAGTCGCGTCCAACTCCGACAAGCTGGCGGGGTAGGGGCTGGAAGGGAACCCGAGCCCGCCGGCACCAGCCAGGCCACGCCGCAGGCGTGGACCTCGGGAACGTTCCCGCTCCATTCCGCGTAGACTGGCGCAGGCGACCGGACGACGCGACACTTCGGCCGCCGAACGTGTCCATGCCCCACTCGGAGACAATCGTACGTGCGGTCCAAGCTGACCATATTCGCCACCGTCTTTCCGGTGATCATCGCCCTGGACTTGATCACCAAGCGCTGGGCGCTGTCCGCGCTGGAAACGCAGCATGGACAGCTCCTGGGGGGACTAATTCCGCTTACGCTCGCCTTCAACAAGGGGGCCGCGTTCGGCATTCACCTGGGTGAGGACTCCCGCTGGTTCTTCATCCCCGTGACGCTCGTTGCCCTGGCCCTGCTCACGGTTCTTCTCCGTCAGGCCACCCGGACCGACTACCTCCGCATCCTGTCGATCTCGATGGTGATCTCGGGGGCGGTGGGCAACCTCTACGACCGTATCCGATGGGCTCGTGGAGTCATCGACTTCATCGGACCCATCAATCTCGGCCTCTGGGATTTCCCCATCTTCAACGTGGCCGACATGGCCATCACATGCGGGGCCATTCTCCTGGCGTTGAGCTTCTGGATGGAGGAGCGCAAGAGCGAGATTCCGGCCCACGCCGTGACCGCCGAAGCGCCCGCGGGTGAAGCGGCTACTCCCGAATCGGGAAGCTGACGCTCCGCAACCGGCATCCGGTCCGGGAATCGAGCTGCGACCCCGCTACTCTCCGGAGCGGGGGATGAAGAGCAGGTACTCGATGCGCCGCCCTCGCATCCTGACCACGCGCAGGCTCCCGGACTCCACTTCCACCTGATCCCCCACCACCGGGATCCGGTTGAGGCGCCCGAAGACGAATCCACCCAGCGAATCGTAGCCTTCCTCTTCATCCTCGGCAGGCGCGAATCCGAGGCGCTCACTGGCCTCGCGTAGGGCGACACCGCCCCACACGCGGAGGCGCCCTCCGGCAAGCCCCTGGAAGTCTTCGGGCTCGTCGCCTTCGTGCTCGTCCTGGATCTCCCCGATGATCTCCTCGATGAGGTCTTCCAGCGTGACCAGTCCCGCCGTGCCACCGAACTCGTCCACAACGATGGCGAGCTTGGTGCGCTGGCGACGCATCTCCGGGATCAGTTCCTCCACGTGCTTGGAGGCCGGCGCGAAGGGGACCGGTCGGACGATGCTGCTCACGTACGTGACGCCCTCGTGGTCCGCCCGCCAGAGGTCCCGGGCTAGGACGACGCCGGTGATCCGGTCGAGGCTCTCCTCGTAGACGGGAAGTCGTAGGTGACCCTTGTCCAACATGACCTCCTTGGCCGTCTCCACCGTCGCGTCGGACGGGATGGCCACCATGTCGGTGCGTGGCGTCATGACCTCGCCGACGGTCACCTCCTCCAGGTTGATGACGTTGCTCACTACCCGCCACTCGTCCTCGTCCAGAGTTCCCTCGCGGCGCCCGATCTCGGCGAGGACTTCGATCTCCGAGCGGCTGATGGTGGGCCTCTCGGTGGATGGAGCAACGAGGCGAGAAACCAGGCCAAGAGGCACCAGGATCGGCTTCATCGCCACGGTCATGCCGCGCAGCACGTAGGCCGCCGGCTTCGCCAGTCGGGCCCAGTAGGTAGCGCCCAGCGTCTTCGGAACGATCTCCGCGAGGATGAGCACCGAGAAGGTCAGCGCCGCCGAGAAGAGGGCCATCCAGGCGTTGCCGAAGACCCGCGCCGCCACCGCCCCGCCAAGCGCCGCGCCCATGGTGTTCGCGATGGTGTTCAGGGTCAGAATGGCCGCGATGGGCTCGTCGATCTTCTTCTGGACCTGGAACAGCCATTCCCCGGCCCACTGTCCCTGTTCCCGCATCACCGCGATGTGCGTGAGGGTCACGGACAGGAAGACGGCCTCGAGAATGGAGCAGAGGAACGACGTGGCGAGGGTGGCCCCGAGGATCCACAGCAGGGTCGTCATGATGGATCGGAGTATCGGAGCCACCCCGCACAGCCACAAGGGCGGAGGCAGGGCCGCACAGGTTGAGGTCTGTGTCGCCGGCGGACCTCTCGTCCGTCGTCCGGAACGGTCAGCCTTCCAGCGCCGCGTCCAGGGTGATGGGTGTGGCGGCCAGCGCCCTCGACACCGGGCAGCCGACCTTCGCTTCTTCTGCGGCCTTGTGGAATCCGTCCGCGTCGATGCCCGGCACCGTCGCCCGGCAGGTCAGCTCGACCAGCGTGATCCCCTCGGCGCCCGTGATATGAACCTTCGCCGTGGTACGCACGCTGGTGGCCGTGTGCCCACCCTTCGCCAGGATGTTGGCCAACGCCATGGAAAAGCACCCCGAGTGGGCCGCGGCGATGAGCTCTTCGGGGTTCGTTCCCGTTCCCTCCTCGAATCGGGACGAGAAAGAGTATTGGCCGTCGAAGGATCCCGTCTCGGTCTTCATGGTGCCCTTGCCGCGGGGCAGGTCACCCTTCCACTCGGCCTGTGCAGTGCGGACCGGCATTGTCCTCGCTCCTTGCGTCGATAGATCGGTGTCGAAATCCAGGGGGGCCACGCCAGGCCCAGAGCCAAGATGCCGAATGCCACCCCGAGGCGTCCAGCGCCGCGCCACCTGAGAACGGACGGGACTCGCACGGACGGCGGTACGGAGGGCCCGCGATGCGGCCCGACCTCGAGCGCTCGGGCCTCGACCAAGCCGGTGCGTGTTGACGCCACGCCCGGAGGGCGAAAGAATCCGCAGGACCCTCCCTCCCTTTCTTGTCGAAAGAGGCGATCGAGGATGGCGAAACGCATGGTGCGCCCGCTTCTGGCCCTGCTCCTGACCGCGGCTCTGGCGGTCCCCGCGCGGGCTCAGCACCGGGTCACGACCCCGGAGCAGCAGTTCGGTCACCAGATCGGTGACGACTACTGGCTCATGAACTACCGGCAGCTGCACGACTACTGGATCAAGCTGGCTCACGAGTCCGATCGCATGGTGCTGGATACCATCGGCACGACGTCGGAGGGACGGCCGCAGATCATGGCCATCATCTCGTCGCCGGAGAACATCAGGAACCTGGATCGCTACCGTGACATCGCCCAACGCATGGCCAAGGCGGAGGGCGTCACGGAGGCACAGGCTCAACAGCTCTCGCAGGAAGGCAAGGCTGTGGTCTGGATCGACGGTGGCTTGCACGCCACCGAGGTGCTGGGCGCCGCGCAGCTCTGCGAGCTGGTGTACCGCCTCAACGACTACACCGACCCCGAGACCACGCGCATCCTCAACGACGTCATCGTGCTGGCGGTGCACGCCAACCCCGACGGGATGGATCTGGTCTCCAACTGGTACATGCGCGAGCCCGACCCGGAGAAGCGCTCCACCGGCGGCATCCCGGTCCTGTACAACAAATACGCCGGGCACGACGACAATCGCGATTTCTACATGTCGGAGCTGGCCGAGACGACCAACCTCCTCCGCATCATGGACCGCGTGTGGTATCCGCAGATCGTGTACAACCATCACCAGACCGGCCCGGCGGGAGCCGTGATGTTCGCCCCCCCCTTCCGCGATCCCTTCAATCAGTACCTCGACCCGCTCGTCGTCATGGGGATCGATCGATTGGGGTCGGCCATGCACTCGCGCTTCGTCGCGGAAGGGAAGGGAGGGACGACCATGCGGTCCGGGGCGTCCTACTCCACGTGGTGGAACGGCGGCCTGCGCACCACGCCGTACTTCAAGAATCAGATCGGACTTCTCACCGAGACCATCGGCAACCCGACCCCCGTCACGGTCCCGTTCGTGCCGGACATGCAGAAGCCCCACGGGGATCTACCCCTACCGGTGCAGCCCGGGGTCTGGCATTTCCGACAGTCCATCGAGTACTCCATGACCGCTGATTGGGCGGTGCTCGATTACGCGTCGCGCAACCGCGACCACTTGCTCTACAACATCTGGCGCATGGGGGAGAACTCCATCGACCGTGGCAGCAAGGACTCCTGGACGGTCTACCCATCCGAAGCGGAGGCCGCCGCCGACTCCATGCGGAGGGGCAACCGCGACGACTACGTTCGCCTGATGCACAATCCCGCGAACCGCGACCCGCGGGGCTTCATCGTGCCGGCGGACCAGAAGGACTTCCTCACCGCCACCAAGTTCATCAACACGCTCATCAAGAACGGCGTGGACGTGCTCCAGGCCACCGCCGACTTCACGGTGCACGGCAAGCGGTATCCGGCCAACTCCTGGGTCGTGAAGACCGATCAGGCGTTCCGGCCCCACGTCCTCGACATGTTCCTCAAACAGAACCACCCGAACGACTTCGCGTACCCGGGCGGACCTCCAATTCCGCCGTACGACGTCACGGGTTGGACCCTGGCGTGGCAGATGAACGCCCAGTACGACACGGTCCTGGACGCCTTTGACGGTCCTTTCAAGAAGGTCGCCGTGGGTTCCAGCGACCTCGCCGCGCCCCCTCAGGGCGTGATCGCCGGAGCGGCGAACGCCCAAGGCTATCTGGTGGATCACATCAACGACGCCTTCATCGCGGTGAACCGCGTGCTCAAGAAAGGGGGCAAGGCGAGCTGGTACACCGATAAGGTCACCGCGGGCGGGCACACGTTCGATCCCGGTGCGTTCTACCTGGAGACGGATCGGGCGACCGTGGAGGCCCTGACCAAGGAGAAGGGGCTGGACTTCTGGGGTGTGACCAGCCCGCCATCGGGCCCGTCCATGCCCCTCAAGCACGTCAGGATCGGACTCTGGGACCGCTACGGCGGGTCGATGTCCTCGGGGTGGGACCGGAAGATTCTGGAGGACTTCGAGTTCGACTACGATGTCCTCTATCCGCCGGCCCTGGACAACACGGACCTGTCGAAGTACGACGCTCTCATTTTCGAGGACGGCGCTATTCCGAGGAGTGACGACGCCGGCCGTGGGCGCTTGGGTGGACGGGGTGGCTTCGGCCGCGCCACGAACCCCGAGGACATCCCGGCGGAGTACAAGGACCGCCTCGGCAACGTGACGGTAGCCACCACAGTGCCCCGGATCCTCGACTACGTGAAGAACGGCGGCGCGGTCGTCGCCATCGGATCGTCGGTGAACCTGGCGTACCTCGCCGGGCTGCCCGTGTCCAACAGGCTCGAGGAGAACGGCAATCCGCTCACCCGAGAGCAGTTCTTCATCCCGGGGACCCTGCTGGACATGAAGGTCGACCACACCGATCCGCTCACGCAGGGCCTCGGAGACCGGACAACCATCATGTTCGACCAGAACCAGGTGTTCCAGCTCGCCCCGGACGCCGCATCCAAGGGCGTGCGTCGCATCGGCTGGTTCGATTCCGACCACCCGCTCAAGAGTGGTTGGGCCTGGGGGCAGGAGCACCTGGACGGAGGCGTCGTGGCCATGGAGGCGGACCTGGGCAAGGGCAAGCTCTTCTTGTTCAGCCCACCCATCACGTTCCGCTCACAGCCGCACGGCCTGTTCCCGCTTCTCTTCAACGGGATCTACTACGGGTCCGCCGAAAGACGACCCATCAGCTGAGGGAGTGCGCCCCCGGTTGGGCGGGGGTCGCCGGCGAGTGCCGGCGACCCCCGCC
>JAJDNI010000172.1 GCA_022340755.1 Gemmatimonadota bacterium | reverse complement strand
GGGGACCGGAGCGAGGCGGCTCCCGGGGGTCCTGTCCCGGCTCCCTTGAGGGTGTCCGGTAGACGGTAGTATATTCCTGGACCGGCATAGCCGCCCCGCGGCGGCGATTTGCGAAGTGGGGGAGTTGGTTGCCCCCGCTTTTTTATTCGGTGTTGTCTGGCGTCGGTTGAGGGCCGGCCGGCGTCCGGGGAGGCGTGCGCGATGCGGTCGATCCCTGAGATCGAACGGGAGATCGAGGCCCGGGTGGACTCCCGGGGCTTCGAGTTGGTGGATGTTCGGTGGGGTGGGAGCGAACGTCGCCCGGTTCTGCGGGTCAGGATCGATCGACCGGGTTCGGAGCCTGGGCATGGGGTGACGGTGGATGACTGCGCCGTCGTCAGCCGGGCCCTGGAGCCGTGGTTGGACGGCTGGGAAGGATTGTCGGAGAGGTACGTGCTGGAGGTCTCGTCGCCGGGGGTCGACCGCCCTCTGCTCAAGGACGCGGACTTTCGGCGCTTCAAAGGCCAGCGTGTCGCCATCAGGGGACACGACGTGCTCGCGGGGTTGGCCCGTCGGCTTGAGGGTGAGCTCGTCGGATTGGATGACGAGAAGGAAGGAGAAGACGCCGCGGCGGTGCGACTGCGGTTGCCGGACGGAGGCGAGGTGACCATCGCGAGGAAGGATATCGCGGGGGCCAACCTGGTTTTTACGTGGAAGTGAGAGAGAGACGATGCCCAACGCCGCGCAGATCATAGCGGCCTTCAGGGACGTGGCTTCGACCAAGAGCCTGTCCCCGGAGGACATGAACGATCTCATCAAGGACGGGATCCTTGCGGGTCTCGCGCGCATTCACGGACCGAATGTCCGCGCCGAGATCAACATCGACGAGGATACCGGCGAGTTCGAGATCGTCGTCCTGCGCCGCGTGGTCGAAGATGTCGAGGATCCGTCCTGCGAGATCTCTTTGGAGGAAGCCCGGTGGGACGACGACACCTACGAGGTGGGTGACGTCATGGAGATCCCGGTGGATTTCTCCCAGTTCGGGCGAAACGCGGTGATGGCGGTGAAGCAGCGTATCGTGCAGCGGGTCCGCGAAAACGAGCGGGACCGGATCCGCGACGAGTTCGCCGACCGCGTGGGCGAGTTGCTGTCCGGCGAGGTCCAGCAGACCGAGCGGGGTAAGCTCGTGGTGATGATCAACCGGCAGAAGGATGCCGACGCCATCATCCCGTGGAAGGACCAGAACCCGCGAGAGCGGTTCCGGCAGGGAGACCCCATCCGGGCCGTGCTGAAGAAGGTGGAGGAGACCCCGAAAGGGCCTCGACTGATCCTGTCTCGGGCCGATCCCCTGTTCGTGGCCGCCCTCTTCAAGCTCGAGGTGCCGGAGATCTACCAGGGCATCGTCGAGATCAAGGAGCTCGCGCGCGAAGTTGGGGGGCGCACCAAGATCGCCGTCTATAGCAGGGACGACTCCATCGATCCGGTGGGGGCCTGCGTGGGCCTCAAGGGATCCCGGGTGCAGGCCGTCGTATCGGAGCTCGGAGGAGAGCGCATCGACATCGTTCCCTGGCATCCCGACACCGAGGTCTTCGCCCGCCGGGCGCTGGCGCCGGCGCGTGTGGCCAAGGTCCTGAGCGATCCGTCGAGACAGGTGATCACGGCCATCGTGGACGAGGATCAGCTTTCGTTGGCCATCGGACGAAACGGGCAGAACGTCCGGTTGGCGTCTCAGCTCATCGGCTGGCAGATCGACCTGTACGGATCGCGGGAGTGGCTGGAGAAGGGAGCCGACCTGTCGCTGTTCGGGGGCGGAAGCGAGGAGACGTACGAGACCGCCGACTTCCCGCTGGCCGAGCTGGAGCTCGATGCAGCGACTCTGGCGGCACTTTCCACGGCCGGATATGATACTTTTCTGCAGATCATCGACCTGGAACGTGCTGATTTCCTGGCCATTCCGGGGATCGGGGAGTCGGGAGCCGACCGGCTTCTCCAGTTGATCGACGAGCTCACCGTGGTGGAGGGCGAGGCCCAGGCGCCGGAGGCGGAGGCGGAGGGCAAGCTCTTCGACTTCCAGGGTGAGCCGCCCTCGGCGGCAGAGGACGAGGCCGAGAAAGCCGCGGAGACTGCGGATGACGGGGGCGAAGGGGAAGGCTGACGCCTTCCGGCTTCTGGGCCTCGCCCGGCGAGCGGGAGCGGTCGTGCCTGGGATCGATGGGGCACGCCGAACCCTGCAGGAGGGCAAGGCCCGGCTGATTTTGATGGCTGACGACGCTTCGGGCGTGCAGCTGGACAAGATACGAAGACTGTTGGACAACCGGTCGATCCCCCAGGCGCGCCTGGGGGATCGCGCCACCTTGGGTGCCGCCATCGGGACGGGGCCGGTTTCGGCAATTGCCGTGACGGTGGCGACGTTCGCGCAGGAGCTCCAGCGTAGGCTTGGAGCTGCGACCGAGGACGCCGCGCCGGAGCAATCGGAGGAATAGGGACAGCATGCGGGTCAACGAGCTAGCACAGGACCTCAGGGTGGATCCTGCGGCCCTCATCGCCCTTCTCCGGGAGATGGGTATTCCCGTCCCGGACGAGGAGTCGAGCATCACCGACGGCCAAGTGGCCAAGGTGCTGGCTCGTGTCGAGCGTGAGCGTCGTGCGGGCCACAAGGACCCGAAAGCCGCCATCGCGGCTGCGCTGGAGGACGCGTCCTCCGGTCCCCGCCGCCGCCGTCGTCGCCGCCGGGCCGCAGAGCCGGAGCCCGAGCCGGAGCCGGAGGTCGTGGAGCCGGAGGCCGAGTCGGAGGAAGTCGAAGCCGAGGCCGAGCCGGAACCGGAGGCTGTCGTGGCGGAGGCCGAAGCCGCCGAGCCCGAAGAGGCGGACAGCGGGGTCGAGCCGGAGGAGGTCGAGGCCGCTACGGAGGAGGCTGAGACCGCTGCGGAGGAGCCCGAAGAGGCCGCCGCGGAAGAGCCGGAAGAGGTCGCCGCAGAGGCGGAGGCCGAGGAGGAGGCCGAGGCCGCGGAGCCCGAAGAGGGGCCGACGGTCGAGATCGAAGAAGCGGCCGAGCCGCAGGTCGAGGAAGAAGAGGAAGAGGAAGAAGAGGTCCCGTCGCCACCTTCGGTCAAGCCACAGCCGGTCCGGCGCGGGGCACCGGAAGGGCCAGCCCCGACCCGAGTCATCCGTCGTCCGACCCCCGCTCCCGCCGCCAGCGCAGGCCCGGGTGGCCAGGTGCGCATCCAGGCCGAGGGGTATACCCCCGATGGCCGGCGCAAGGAAGGCGGCAAGGGCAAGAAGGGCAAGAAGCGCCAGCGCGTGGACCAGGATGCGGTGCAGGAGAACCTCCAGCGCGTCATGGCCGAGCTGAAGGGTGGCGGCAAGGGCAAGAAGCGCCGCAAGGGTTCGCGGCGCGAGGAGATGGAGGCTCAGGAGGAGGAGGAGCGTCAGGAACGTGAGCGAGAGGCGCGCACGGTTCGGGTCAACGAATTCCTGACCGTGGCCGAGCTCGCCGAGCTCATGGACGTTCCGTCCACGGAGATCATCGGCTCCGCGTTCAAGAACCTCGGCTTGCTCGTAACCATCAACCAGCGCCTCGACTTCGATCAGATCGAGATGCTTCTCGAGGAGTTCGGCTTCACTGCGGTTCGCGAGGAGGAGTACGGGGCCGAGGCCGAGGAGCAGCTGGAGGAGGATCCGCCGGAGAGCCTGAAGCCTCGGGCTCCGGTGGTCACGGTCATGGGCCACGTGGACCACGGCAAGACGTTGCTCCTCGACAGGATCAGGAAGACGAACGTCGTGGCGGGCGAGGCGGGCGGCATCACGCAGCACATCGGCGCGTATCACGTGCAGCTTCCGGACAAGCGGGCCATCACGTTTCTCGACACGCCGGGGCACGCCGCCTTCACCGCGATGCGTGCACGCGGCGCGGACGTCACCGACGTGGTGATCCTCATCGTGGCGGCCGACGACTCGGTGATGCCCCAGACCATCGAGGCCATCAGCCACGCACGGAACGCGGGCGTGCCCATTGTCGTGGCCATCAACAAGGTGGACCTGCCGGCTGCCAACCCGATGAAGGTGAAGCAGGAGCTTCTGCAACACTCCGTCCAGACCGAGGATTTCGGCGGAGACGTGCTCGCCACGGAGATCTCCGCCAAAACAGGGGATGGGATCGACGAGCTTCTGGAGAAGGTGCTTCTCCAGGCTGAGATGCTGGAGCTTAAGGCGAACCCGGATCGGGAAGCCCACGGTGCCGTCATCGAGGCTCAGCTCGACGTCGGAAAGGGGCCGGTGATCACCGTGCTGGTGCAGCGCGGGACCCTTCGGGTGGGTGACTCGTTCCTGTGCGGGATGTACGACGGGCGGGTCCGTGCTCTCCTGGACGAGCGTGGCAACGCAGTGGACGAGGTGAAGCCGGGTATGCCCGCCCAGGTGCTCGGCTCTCCCGGCGTGCCGCAGGCCGGCGACACCTTCCAGGTCATGGACGCGGATCAGGCGGCGAATATCGCCCAGAATCGCCAGCGCCTCGACCGCGAGAAGCAGCTCCGTATCCGCGAACGTGGCTTCAAGCTCGGAGACTTCTCCCAGCTGGTTGCCTCGGGACGCACGGCGACCTTGCCTCTGGTCATCAAGGGCGACGTGGACGGCTCGGTCCAGGCCGTTGCAGATGCCCTCGAGCAGCTCGGCACCCAGGAAGTCCGAGTGGAGATCATCCAACGCAACGTGGGGGCCATCAACGAATCCGACGTGCTGCTGGCCCACACGGCGGGCGCCGTCATCATCGGGTTCCGTGTCCGCCCGCAAACGGCTGCACGGGTGGAGGCCGAACGATCCGGCGTGGACATCCAGGTGTACGACGTCATCTACGAGGCCGTGGACGATGTGCGCGCGGCCCTCGAAGGGATGCTGGCGCCGGAGAAGAAGGAGACGATCGTCGGCGCCGCCGAGGTCCGGGAGGTCTTCCGGATCAGCAAGCTCGGCACCATCGCCGGATGCTACGTTTCGGAGGGTGTCATCGAGCGGAAGGGGCGGGCCCGCCTGATCCGCGACGGCATCGTGGTGTACGACGGCGAGCTCGGGTCTCTGAAGCGCTTCAAGGACGACGTGAAGGAGGTCCGCGACGGCTTCGAGTGCGGCATCGGCATCGCCAACTTCAACGACATCAAGGTCGGCGACGTCATCGAATGCTACACCGTCCAGGAGATTGCCAGGACCCTGGCCGGAGCCAACTGACCACGGGGATATGGTGGTCGCTTCCCAGACCTGGCACCTCTCCCTACCGGGGTGCACGTCCCTGAAAGAGAAGCGCTCGGTGGTACGCTCCCTCAAGGACCGGCTGCGGAATCGGTTCAACCTCTCCGTGGCGGAGACCGACCAGCAGGACGTGCTCACCCGCGCCGAGATCTCCGTTGCCCTGGTGGCCACCGATCGGCGCTTCGCCGAATCCGTTCTGGACAAAGCGAACCACCTCGTGGAAGAGAGTCGCGGCGCCCTGGTGCTGGACACACGTCGGGACTGGCCGTGATCGCACTCACCGGTCTCTCCTGATGCCTTCCAAGCGGCTCGCCAGGCTATCCGAGCAGCTCCGCCGTGAGATCGCCGAACTGCTGCGATCCTCGGTACGGGACCCCAGAGTGGGCGGCGTCACCGTCACCGCAGTGCGGGTCTCGGCCGACCTGTCCACAGCGCGGGTCCATGTGCGACTTCCTCCCGGTCCGGCCGAGCGGGCGGACACCCTGGAAGGCCTGCACGCGGCGGCACCCTTTCTCCGCCGCACCCTGGGGCGCTCGCTGCACGTGCGGCGGATCCCCGAGTTGCGCTTCCTGGAGGATACCTCCCTCGAGCACGCGCAGCGTATCGAGGCCCTTCTGGCAGAGGTTCTGCCCGCCGATGAATCGACATCTGATGCTCGAGGGGATATGCGGGAGGGTGTGTCGACGGAGGTCGTGGAGGCGAGCGGCGAAGACGAGGAACCGGACGGAGCATGAGCGGCCTGGCGCGGGACGCCGTCCTTCCCGTGGACAAGCCCGAGGGCCCCACCTCGCACGATGTGGTGGCCATGGCCAGGCGTAGCCTGGGCGAGCGCCGCGTGGGGCACACCGGTACACTCGACCCGTTCGCGTCCGGGCTGCTCCTCTTGTGCGTCGGCAAGGCGACGCGCATCGCCGAATTTCTCACCGGGATGGACAAGTCCTACGAAGCCGTCGCCCGCCTCGGCACCGCGACGGACACCCTCGACCGGGACGGCGAGGTCGTGGCCGTGAGCGAGGGGTGGCGTGGGCTGGGCGCCGGTGACGTCGAGCGGGCGCTCGCGGGCCTGCGGGGTACGATCTCGCAGGTCCCGCCCAGGTACTCGGCGAAGAAGGTGGGAGGTGTGGCAGCGCACCGGATGGCGCGCAGGGGTGAGGCGGTGGACCTCCCACCGACCCAGGTCACCGTGCACGAGCTGCGCGTCACGTTCTACCGACCCCCGGACCTGGGGCTGAAGATCGTCTGCTCGAGTGGGACCTACGTCCGCGCGCTGGCGCGGGATCTCGGCTCGGCTCTCGGTGTCGGCGCACACCTCACGGCGCTCAGGCGCACGGCGGT
Source organism: Gemmatimonadota bacterium (assembly GCA_022340755.1). Classification (GTDB taxonomy): domain Bacteria; phylum Gemmatimonadota; class Gemmatimonadetes; order Longimicrobiales; family Gaopeijiaceae; genus SZUA-318. The sequence continues at coordinate 4,267 of JAJDNI010000172.1, read as the reverse complement.
GGGCCGCTTCCGGGTGGAGGACGCTTTGGGGCTCGACGACCTCTCGTCCGAGGATCGACTCGGCGCGCGATGGATCCAGCCACTGGCGGCGCTGGCCGCTCTGCCGAGGACGAAGCTCGACGAGTCGACTGTGGCCGATGTACGTCACGGTCGGGCGGTCGCCGTCTGCGACGTCCCCGACGGTACCCCGGTCGTGGCGAGTCGGGAGGAGGTCCTGGTAGCGGTCGGTGAGGTGCGTGACGGGCGCTTCCGGCCAAGGAAGGTGTTCGTCGATGACTGACCGGGCCGTTCACTGGGCGTATCCTCCGGGCATCCCGTCGGATCGCGGAACCGTAGTCACCGTGGGAACGTTCGATGGTGTGCACCGGGGTCACTGGGCCGTCCTCCAGGAGATACGCCGGAGGGCGGAGAGCACGGGACGGAGAAGCATCCTGGTGACCTTCGACCCCCACCCGCTCCGCATCGTGCGACCCGAGCATGCGCCCCCGCTCCTCACCACGCCGGTGGAGAAGAAGGAGATTCTGGCCGAAAGCGGGCTGGACTACGCGGTGTTTCTCAGCTTTACGGAGAAGCTGTCCCGCTACGAGCCTCGTCGATTCGTCGAGGAGATCCTCGTGGGGCGCCTGGGCGTCGAGGAGCTGGTGATTGGCTACGACCACGGGTTCGGCCGGGATCGATCCGGTGACGTCGAGACCTTGCGGGCCATCGGACGCGATCTGGGTTTCGAGGTGGATGTCGTCGCGCCCGTGGAGACCGACGGGGCGCCCGTCTCCTCCTCGCGGATCCGGCGCGCCGTCCAGGCGGGGCGACTCCGGGAGGCCGGCCTGTGCCTTGGGCGACCCTACTCGTGCCGCGGGGTGGTGGTGCGGGGCGACGGGCGGGGGAAGGAGCTGGGCTTCCCCACTGCGAACCTGAACATGTCCAACGCCGGCAAGCTGATACCTCCGCCCGGTGTGTACGCGGTGAAGGGCGTGCTCCCTAGGGGCACCTACAAAGGGGCACTACATCTGGGTCCGAGGCCGACGTTCCGCGGCTCCCCACCGGCCATCGAGCTCCACCTTCTGGACTTTGCGGGTGACGTGTACGGAGAGGAGGTGCGCGTGGACTTCATCGAGCGCCTCCGGGAGGTGCGACCCTTCCGCACCGTGGCGGCCCTGGTCGACCAGATGCGCGAGGACGTGGCCACTGTGCGCGTCATCCTGAGCGACGAGGGAGACACGCAGCCCGGGCTCCCGCAAGAGGAGAGTGCTTCAGAGTGAACGCATGTCCCCGGGACCACGAAGGTGGGGGGAGGGACGTGTGCCCCGTGCGGGCGGAGAGGGAGTTCGACCCAGCGATTTCCGCACTCTGGCTGGACCCTACCCGAGCATTGTTCTAGTTTTTAAGACTGAATTAACGAAGAAGCATCGCTTCCCCTGTAGCCTTTGACTCTCGAGGAGGCACGACGCCCGTGGCGTTCGCCAAGGAAGAGATCATCAAGAAGTACCAGCTCCACGACTCGGACCGTGGGAGCCCTGCCATCCAGGTGGCACTCCTCACGGCTCGTATCAACGACCTGCGCAGCCACTTCGACCGGCACCACAAGGACCATCACAGTCGACGGGGCCTGCTCAAGATGGTCGGCAAGCGCCGGCGTCTCCTGGAGTACTTGAGGCGCAACGACGTGGAGCGCTACCGACAGCTCATCGCGGACCTCGGTCTGCGGCACTAGCGTTTGTTGTCGGCGGCGGTCGCCAGTGGGGCGGCCGCCGCCGATTTCCTTTGCCGGGAGCCTCGCGGCCTCGGACGAGAGACGGCCTCACCAAACGACATCGGCTGCACGAGGGGCGACGCGCGAGGCGCGTGCCCACTGCGGCGGTCGCTCTCTCCTCCGCTCTCCGCGACGCACTTCGGCAAGCTGTTTCCAGCGGGTCACCCGTTTCGGGGGCCCCAAAACGAAGTGAGTCAACTGAATGATCCAGAGAATGGAGCGGCAGTTCGCCGGGCGTACCCTATCGCTCGAGATGGGCCGCATGGCCAAGCTCGCCCACGGGTCCTGCGTGGTGCAGTACGGCGACACCGTGGTGCTGTGCACCGTCGTCGTCAGCGACGGGCCCACGCACCTTCCTTTCTTCCCCATGACCGTGGAGTACCGGGAGAAGAGCTACGCTGCGGGCAAGATCCCCGGCGGGTTCTTCAAGCGTGAAGGCCGGCCCGGTGAGAACGAGATCCTCTCCGCCCGCCAGATCGACCGGCCCATCCGGCCCTTGTTCCCCGACGGCTTCATGAACGACGTGCAGCTCGCATGCTTCGTGCTCTCCGCCGACCAGGAGAACAACGCCGACGTCCTCGGGGTCATCGGCTGCTCCGCGGCCCTGAACATGTCCAAGATTCCCTTCAACACGCCGTTGGCGGCGGTCCGTATCGGCCGCATCAAGGGGACCTGGATCCTGAACCCCACGTTCCAGCAGCTCGAGTACTCCGACGTCGACGTCACGGTGGTGGGCTCGGCCGAGGCCATCACCATGGTCGAGGGCGGCGCCATCGAGGTGCCCGAGGAGGACATCCTCGAGGGCCTGAAGGTGGCCCACGAGGGCATCAAGGAGCTCGTGGCCATGCAGAACGAGTTCCTGGAGGGGCACAAGGTTCCCGACATGGCGTGGACCCCCATCGAGCCCGACGCGGACCTACGGGCCAAGGTGGAGGAGATGGCCGCCGCCCGTGTGGAGGAGGCGCTGAACCTCGCCGACAAGCAGGAGCGGCAGCAGGCCATGGCCGCCCTCAGGGAGGACCTGGTCTCGCAGCTCACCGCCGATGACGACGAGATGGCGGCGTACGAGAAGGACATGGGCGAGATCCTGAGGGGCATCGAGAAGACGACGATGCGCCAGCAGATTCTCGACAAGGGTGAGCGCGCCGACGGCCGCGGGGTGGACGAGATCCGTCCCATCACCTGCGAGGTGGGGGTGCTGCCCCGCACGCACGGCTCCGCCCTCTTCACCCGGGGCCAGACCCAGTCCCTGGGCGTGATCACCCTGGGCACCGCCCGGGACGAGCAGCGCATCGACTCCATCGACTCCCGCGAGGAAGTCACGAAGTCGTTCATGCTCCACTACAACTTCCCGCCCTTCTCGGTGGGCGAGGCCCGTCCCTTCCGGGGCACGTCGCGCAGGGAGGTCGGTCACGGGAACCTGGCGGAGCGGGCTATCCAGCCGCTGCTCCCGCCATACGACGACTTCCCCTACACGGTGCGCATCGTGTCGGACATCCTGGAGTCCAATGGCTCCTCGTCCATGGCCACGGTGTGCTCTTCCTCGCTGTCCCTCATGGACGCGGGCGTGCCCATCCGCGCGGCGTGCGCCGGCGTGGCCATGGGCCTCATCAAGGAAGGGAACCGCGTCGCCGTGCTCACCGACATCCTGGGGCTGGAGGACGCCCTGGGCGACATGGACTTCAAGGTCGCCGGGACGCGCAAGGGCGTGACGTCCATCCAGATGGACATCAAGATCGAGGGTCTCACCGTCGAGATCCTCGAAGAAGCCCTGCAGCGCGCCAACAAGGGCCGCATGCACATCCTGGACATCATGGACCAGACGCTCGCGGCGCCCCGTGAGGACATCTCCCAGTACGCGCCGCGCATCATCTCCATCCAGGTCAACCCCGAGAAGATCGGCGAGATCATCGGGCCCAAGGGCAAGACCATCCGGGCCATCCAGGACGAGTCGGGTGCCACCATCGATATCGACGACTCCGGCCTGGTGAAGATCGCCGCGGTGTCCGGCGAGGCCGGCGCCCGCGCGCGGGAGATGATCGAGGCCATCGTGGCGGAGCCCGAGGTCGGGCGCATCTACGAGGGTCCGGTGAAGAACACCACCACGTTCGGCGCCTTCGTGGAGATCATGCCTGGCACCGAGGGCCTGTGCCACATCTCGGAGCTGCAGGAGTCCCGCACGGAGAAGACCGAGGACGTCGTCAAGAGGGGCGACATCGTCAAGGTCAAGCTCCTTTCCATCGACGAGAAGGGTCGGCTGCGCCTGTCCCGGAAGGCCGCGCTGGCGGAGGAAGCCGCTCAGTCGGCCCCCGACCCCGCTACGGCTCCCGCGGAGGCGTGAAGAAGCGCTCCGTGAAGTCGGCCCGTTCGGGCGGCGGAGGGCACGGGCTCGAGCCCGTGCCCTCTTCGTCTTCCCGGGTGGTGGAGCCCGTCGAGGGGTCGCGTGTCGACGGCGCCATCCGCGAGAGCGTGCTCTCCAATGGTGTGCAGGTGCTCACCGAGCGTATCCCTGGCGTG
>JAJDNI010000158.1 GCA_022340755.1 Gemmatimonadota bacterium | reverse complement strand
GTGGGATCAACGAAGGAAGGAAGCTCGAGAGCGCGAGCGTGACGCCGAGACGGAGTAGATGAGCAGGAGCAGGGGCATGTGGACCCGGTGGCGCCCCCACGGTCCGGGCCCGTTGACGGTGGTCGCCATCATGGCGGCCGCGTTGGCCGGGACGGCGTGCTCGCTGGCCTTCCAGCGACCCACGCTGCGCGTGGCCGAGGTGCGTCTCGCGTCCATGGACCTCCGCGGCGGCACCTTGGCGGTGACGCTGCAGGTCGACAATCCCAACCGCTTCTCCCTGGAGGGCCAGGACTTCAGCTACAGGCTCTTCTTCCTGGACGCGCCCCCTGGAGACACGTCCTCCGGGAGCCAGGACGCATGGGTGAAGCTGGCCGATGGACGCCTGTCCGAGCCGACGAGCGTGCCGGCCCATGGGACGGGCACCGTCACCGTGGACGTTCCCTTCGATTTCGCGTCGGTGGGCCTGGCCGCGGGCCGTCTTCTGCGCCAGGGTGAGCTTGAGTATCGTTTCAGCGGGGAACTCCTGTTCCACACGCCTTTGGGTGGAAGGACGCTCCCCTTCGACGAGCGGGGCAGGTTCCGCCCGTAGCCCCATCCGGCGCGGACGGCAGGTACCTCCGGGAGGTGCAGGATTCCGACGCAGCTCATCGATTTGCGGACGCCAGTGGACAGGGCGGTTCTCGTGGGTGCTCCCGAGCGCGACCTGGATCCCCGCCTGGCGGACGAGCACCTCACGGAGCTTGCACGCCTCACGGATACAGCCGGCGGGAGCGTGGTGGGCACGTTGCGCCAGCGGTTGGAGCGACCGCACCCACGCTTCTACATCGGGGAGGGGAAGGCCGACGAGCTGCGGGCGCTGGTGCATGCTCGGGGGGCCGATCTCGTCGTATTCGACGAGGAGCTCAGTCCGGCGCAGGGGAAGAACCTGGAGGATCTCCTGAACGTCCGGGTCCTGGATCGCTCGGAGCTGATCCTCGATATCTTCGCGACGCGCGCTCGGTCCCACGAGGCGCGCATGCAGGTGGAGTTGGCGCAGCTCGAGTATCTGCTCCCGCGCCTGCGCCGGATGTGGAGCCACCTGTCGCGCATCCGCGGCGGCATCGGGCTGAGAGGACCTGGAGAGACTCAGCTGGAGACAGACCGGCGGCTGATCGGGGTGCGCATCTCCGACCTCAAGGAGAAGCTCCGTCAGGTGGCAAAAGCGCGGGAGGTGCAGCGCCGGTCACGGCAGGGACAGTTCAGAGCGGCCCTGGTGGGGTACACCAACGCGGGGAAGTCTTCGCTGCTGCGGGCTCTTTCCGGAGCCGAGCTGTTCGTCGAAGACCGGCTCTTCGCCACTCTGGACTCCGCCACGCGCACCGTGGACCTCGGGTCGGGCTACGAGGCGCTCATCACCGATACCGTGGGCTTCATCCGCAAGCTGCCCCATCACCTGGTGGCCTCGTTCCGCTCCACCCTGGAGGAGGCACGTGAGGCCGACGTGCTCCTCCACGTCGTGGACGCGTCGCACCCGGATTGGGAGGAGCAGAGACAGGTCGTGTTCGAAGTGCTCGAGGAGCTGGGCCTGCGGGACGCGGAGCGCATCCTGGTCTTCAACAAGGTGGATCGCCTGACGCATGCCGAGGAGGAGGCCCTGCGCGACCGGGTACGCGCGCTGGAGCCTCGACCGGCGGTCTTCGTGTCGGCGCTGCATCCCGCCAGCCTCGAGGCATTGCGGGATACACTGCGTGCACGAACGCGGGCGAGACTCACACAAGTCGAGGTCCGGCTTCCCGCTGCTGACGGTGAGATGTTGGCGGCGCTGTATAGAGAGGGCGAGGTGTTGCACCGGGCCGATGAAGACGGGACGGTTCTGGTGACGGTGCGGCTCCCCCCCGCGGTGGTGGGAAGGCTCAGGAGCGACGCGCGCGTCGACGTACGGGAGGTCGCGTGAGCGCGCTTCCGCACGTCATCATCGTCGGACCCGGACGGGCGGGCACGGCCCTGGGCTATGCGCTAGTGCAGACCGATGCCGTGGAGGCCCTGACGGTCTGTGGCCGGCGTCCCGAGCCACCCTCGCACCCGCTCTTCACCCAAGGCCTGGCGAGCTACGTGTTCGGGCTCGCTCGGCCGTCCATGGAGACCGCAGCGGTCCTTCTCGCGGTGCCCGATCACGTGGTGCCGGAGATGGCCCACGCGCTGGCGGGGCAGGGGCCTCCACCGCACGGCTGCGCCGCCTTCCATCTTTCGGGCGCGCTGGCCACGGACGTCATGGCTCCCCTGCATGCCCGCGGATACGAAGTGGGATCGTTCCATCCCCTCCAGGCCATCGCCCACCCGGTGACCTCCGCCGAGCGACTGCCGGGATCGTACGTGGCGGTGACCGGGACCCCGGGGGCGGTGGCCGTGGCTCGGCGCATGGCGGCGGCGATGGGATCTCCGGTGCTCACGGTGCCGGAGGCCCGCCGACCCTCGTACCATGCCGCCGCGGTGATGGCCTCGAACTTCCTTCCCCCGCTCCTGGACGTGGCGTGTCGCCTGCTGGAGCAGGCGAGCGTGCCCGCGGACGATGCCCTGCCGGCCCTCCTCACACTGGTTCGGGGAACGCTGGCCAACATCGAGGAAGTGGGGTTGGACAGCGCGGTCACGGGGCCCGTCGCCCGAGGCGACGCAGAGACCGTGGCGCTTCATCTCCGGGCACTCGACCCGGGCGACCGGCGACTCTACGCGCTTCTGGCGCAACACCTCGTCCGGCTCGCGGGTTCGCGTCTGGACGAAGACGTGCGCACAGAGATACTCGAGCTATTGGAGAACGCATGAAGGACATGCGGCTCTACGTGAACATCGATCACGTGGCGACCGTGCGCCAAGCGCGCAGGACGGACGAGCCCGACCCGGTCCGCGCCGCGTTCCTGGCGGAGCTCGGTGGCGCGGACGGTATCACTGTGCACCTGCGCGAGGATCGCCGCCACATTCAGGACCGGGACGTGCGCCTCCTCATGGAGACCGTGAGGACGTGCGTGAACCTGGAGCTGGCGGCGACCTCCGAGATCCTCGATCTGGCGTGCGAGTGGAAGCCGATGCAGGCTACGCTGGTGCCTGAGAAGCGTCAGGAGGTGACGACCGAGGGCGGGTTGGACCTGTCGACGGCAGAGGGACGGGCCGCCATCGCGCGCGCCGTGGAGCGCCTTCGCGCGGCGGGCATCCGCACGTCGCTCTTCATCGATCCCGACGACGCGGCCATCCGGGCCTCCGCGGATATGGGCGTGGATGCCGTCGAGCTGCATACCGGTGAGTACGCGAACACCCGGGGGGAGGAACGCCGTGGCCGACTCGCTCGTCTCGGCCAGGGCGCGTCGCTGGCACGCTCGCTGGGCGTCGACGTGCATGCGGGCCACGGGTTGACGTACGAGAACGTCGGACCCGTGGCTGCCATCGGAGAGATCGAGGAGCTGAATATCGGCCACTCCATCGTGTCCCGTGCGGTGTTCACCGGGCTCGAGGCCGCGGTGCGAGAGATGGCGACACTCATTCGGCGCGCGAGGCGCGCCCTTTGAGAAAGCACTGGGGAAAGACCCTAATCGGGCTGGCCGTGACGGTCCTGGCCCTGTGGTGGGCGTTGCGCGGCGAGGATCTCGGTCAGATCTGGCTGCAGATGCGCAAAGGCCATCTGGGGCTGTTGACGGCCGCCGTGGCGGTGGCGACCACGGGCTTCCTGATCCGGGCCATGCGCTGGAAGATCCTGCTCGCGCCCGTCCGGCGCGACACCGGTCTGCGCTCGCGCTTCGCGGCGGTGAGCATCGGGTTCATGGCCAACAACGTGCTTCCCCTCCGCGCGGGCGAGTTCGCCAGGCCGTACGCGCTCAGCAAGATGGAGCCCGTCTCCATGAGCGCGGCCTTCGGATCCCTGGTGGTGGAGCGGTTCCTCGACAGCATCGTGCTTACGCTCCTCCTGGTCGTTCCCGTGATGCTCCCGGGCTTTCCCATGACGGGTGCGCTGTCATCGGGCTTCGGCGCGCTGGCCCTCAGGGGTGCGCTGACGTTCGTGACCGTGCTCCTGGTTGCGCTCGTGAGCATGGCCCTCTGGCCTCGTGGCTTCGTGAGGACGGCGGAACGCCTGGCCTCGAAGCTCCTACCTCAGGCGATCGCGCGTCCACTCGTCGACGCGCTGGACGCGTTCCTGGACTCCATCGCCCTGCTGCGCTCGCCGGGCCTCATGGTGCAGGGATTGCTCTGGACCATTGGCTTCTGGCTCTTCCACGGTCTGTCCTTCTGGCTCGGCATGATGGCGTTCGGCATCCACACGGGCGTGATCTCCGCGTGGTTCACCGAGGCGGTGGTGGGATTCGGGGTGGCCGCGCCGTCGGCCCCGGGCTTCATCGGTACGTTCCACGCTTCCGCCAAGTTCGCGCTCTCCGACGTGTATGGGGTGGACCCCTCACGGTCCCTGGCCTTCGCCTTCGGGTACTGGGCCGGGGGCTGGGTCCCGATCACCCTCATCGGGCTGTGGTACGCGTGGCGCCTCGGGCTATCCCTGGGTGAAGTCGGAGGTGCGGAAGAGCGTGTCGAGGCCAGCATCGAGGGCGCGCACGCCCAGCCGCAGGCCACGGAAGGCGTCGACGCCTCGGAGGCGAGGTGACCCCGGGAGAAGGCCTGACCCTGTGGGCGCCGGCGAAGATCAACCTCTTCCTCAAGGTGCTGGGCGCGCGGGGCGACGGATTCCACGAGATCGAGACCATCTTCCAGGCCGTCGATCTGCATGACCTTGTTCGCTTAGCCCTCACGACGACGGGCGCGGTCGAGGTCGAGGTCACCGGGGCGGACGTGGGTCCCGCGAAGGCGAACCTCGCATACCGGGCCGCGTCGGCCCTGGCGAAGGCGGCCGGAACGCGGCTCGGCGTCCACGTGCACCTGGAGAAGCGCATCCCTGCGGGAGCGGGCCTCGGGGGAGGCTCGTCCGACGCGGCGGCCGTGCTTCGGGGCCTGAACGGAATCCTGGGTGCGCCGTTGAGCCCGCAGGAGCTGGCGGACATCGCCATCGACCTCGGGTCGGACGTGCCGTTCTTCCTGGGCGAGAGGACGCTGGCCCTGGGTCGAGGGCGGGGGGAACGACTCGAGAGACTGCCCCCGCTACCCGAGGCCCACCTGGCTCTGGTCCTCCCGCCCGTTCACGTGTCCACGGCCTGGGCCTATCGCGAGCTCGACGCGCGCCGTGCCACAGGGGGCGAGGGGCCGTTCCTTGAGGTGGGTACGGACGGCCCGGTGGATTGGGCGGAGGTGGCGGCCTTCGCGGCCAACGACTTCGAAGACGTGGTGGCGGCCGCGCATCCGGAGGTGGCGGAGTCACTGAGGGTCCTGCGGGAGGCGGGCGCGGCGCCGGCGATGCTTTCGGGAAGCGGAGCGGCGTGCTTCGGCGTCTTCGCGGATGCCGACGCGGCTGCGGAGGCTATCCGCATGATGTCGCAACGGGTCACGTGGCCGATACGGGCGGCCCGAACGTTGACCGCGTGGCCGGGGCTGGCCGGGGCTCTTTCGACGTAGGGCTGCCGCGGCGCAAAGGACCCGGGCAGTGGGCACGCCCAAGCGGCAACCGACCTCGGCAGCTTCGCGACATTCAGGCGGCAAGATGTTGCACCAACGCAACACAGAGTCGCAGGCCGTCGACAATGAACCGTGGCCTGAGGACACCCTCTGAACCCGTGGCGGGCCCGTAGACAGGGTGCTAAAGAGGTTTTGG
>JAJDNI010000155.1 GCA_022340755.1 Gemmatimonadota bacterium | reverse complement strand
TGGGACGACGTCGGCAACTGGGAAGCGCTGGCCCGGACCCACCGACCCGACTGGGCGGGAAACCACGTCCACGGCTCCTCCAGCGTCGTGGAGGGAAGTGGCAACGTGGTGTGGGCCGAAGGAGGTCGCGTCGTACTCTACGGAGTCGACGACCTGGTCGTGGTCCGTACCGGTGACACCACGCTGGTGATGCCGAGAGGCAAGGCGGCAGCTCTGAAGGATCTCCTCCGGGAGTTGGGGGAAGCGACATGACCGACCCAGTGCTGTACCTGTTCGACGACAGGCGCGCCCGTGCGTGGGCGCCCTTCTCCCTGACGCGACCGGTGGGAGAGGTGCGGTACGGCGTCCTCACCCTCCGGGAGCGCGCCGAGCGTGTCCTGGGGCTCCGGTGTGGCGGCCACATCGCGGGGCCGCACCTGAAGGGATACGACGAGCCCGGGGCTGCACCCGTCCTTCGGCACGGAGACCTGACGGACGAGGTCACCAAGGTCTTCCTCTCGAGCCGCGCGGCCCTGGACCTCCATGACGTACGGCTTCCGGAGGGTCCGGCACAGCTCACGGTGAACGGGGAAATCGTGGGATGGGTCGTGCCCGCCGGCGTGGCCGCTCCGACGTCCGAATCGCTCCTGGATCCTCACGTCGCGGTCGGCGGTTCCCACTTCGAGTTGGCCGGGGAGGTCCTGGCCTGGCCCTGGAGCCTGGTGGCGGGAACGCCCCGGCGGGTCGCCCGGGACGTCGCCCGGCTCTATTCCGAGAGCCATGTGCCAGCGGGAGTGATCCGCGTGGGTGACGGTCTGCTCTCCGTGGGTGAGGGAGCCGGCATCGAGGCAGGGGTCGTCGTGGACACCCGGGGCGGGCCGGTCCGCATCGACGACGGCGCCACCGTGGAGGGCCCCGGGCGCCTGGTGGGGCCCCTGTATGTGGGCGGGCAAACCACCATCTTCGGCGGCACAGTGAGCACCTCCTCCATCGGCCCCGTGTGCAAGGTGCGGGGGGAGGTGGCGGACTCCGTCCTCCTCGGCTTCGTGAACAAAGCGCACGACGGGTTCCTTGGGCATGCGCTCCTCGGGTGCTGGGTGAACCTCGGAGCCCTCACGACCAACAGCGACCTCAAGAACAACTACGGCTCGATTCGCGTGTGGACCCCCGAAGGGCCCCGGGACACGGGGCTGGTGAAGGTGGGTTGCTTCCTGGGAGACCACGTGAAAACCGGGATCGGCACCGTGCTCAACACCGGTACGGTGGTAGGAGTCGGGAGCAATCTCTTCGGAGGGCTCATGCCTCCCTCCGTGGTTCCTCCGTTCTCGTGGGGATCGGGGATGGACCTCACCCCGCACCGCCTGGACAAGTTCTTCGAGACGGCGGAGGTGGCCATGGCGCGCCGGGGCCGCTCGCTCACCCCTGGAGTTCGCGCCGTTCTCGAGCGTGTGTGGCAGGCTGCGCACCCCCGGCAGATGGTTTGAGGCCAGAGGCGCTACGGTGAGAGTAGGCGTCCTCGGGAGCGGGAGCTCGGGGAACTCCACCCTGGTCTGGGCCGGCGGGACCCGCGCCCTCGTCGACGCGGGGTTCAGCGCCCGTCAGCTGGAGGTGCGATTGGAGTCGCTGGGCGTGGCGGCCGAGGAGATCGCGGGGATCGTCGTCACGCACGACCACGGAGATCACACCCGTGGCATGGGCGTCTTCAGCCGCCGGCACGGGACGCCGCTCTACATGACCGAGCGTACCCGGGACGCCTGTGCCTCACTGTTGCGCGGGACCGAGGACGTGCGCCTGTACCGTCCCGGTCGCCCCTTCGATCTGGGCGATGTGCGCGTGGAGCCGTTTCTCACGGTGCACGACGCCGCCGATCCGGTGGGAGTGGCGGTCGTAGAGCGGGCCACGGGCCTCCGTCTGGGGGTGGCCACCGACCTGGGTCGGCCCACGGCCCAGATCCGCCATGCCCTCGAGGGGTGCGACGTCCTGATCCTCGAAGCCAACCACGACGAGCTCATGCTGGCCACGGGCCCGTACCCCTGGTCGGTCAAGCAGCGCATCGCATCCAGCCATGGGCACCTCTCCAACCAGGCGGCCGCCCGCTTCGCGGTCGAGCTGCTGCACCCCCGGCTCGCCGGCGTGGTCCTGGCGCACCTGTCCAGCGAGTGCAACCGTGCGGAGCTCGCCCTGGAGGTCGTGGGGCACGCGCTGGCCGAGGCGGGATGGCAGGGGCACCTGGCCGTTGCGGTGCAGGACGAACCTCTCCCCCTGATCGACGTGGAGGAGCTGCGCCGCAGGACCGGGCCGAGCCAGTTCAGCTTCCTCTGAACCGGTATCGGATGCGCTACCTCGCAGGGGTGATTCTGAGCATCACGACCCCGTGCCCGGGCACCCGCACCCGGAGGCGGTCAGCGAAGACCCCCGTGTCGTCGTGCACGCCCAGGTCCTGGTGGGCCCAAAGGTCCCGCACGGTCGCGGGCCCGTTCTCCAGGCCCACGTCGGCCCAGCGCACGTACGCGCGGGCGGAATCGGCTCGCTGGTTGAAGACCGTCACCGCGGCGCCTCCGTCGGCCAGCGGCTTGGCCCACACCTGGACCCCGTACCCCCTGTCCAGGACCACGCGCCCCTGAATCCCCAGGGAGTCCTGGTCCACCGCGATCACCTCCCCGTTCGTCAGGATGTCGCGTATGTCGTCGGACATGTGGCGCAGGTCGTTACCGGCCATGAGCGGTGCCGCCATCGTCGCCCAGAGGGAGAAGTGTGCGCGGTACTCGTCGAGGGTCATGCCCCCGTTGCCTACTTCGAGCATGTCGGGGTCGTTCCAGTGCCCGGGGCCCGCCACGGCCTGGTGCTCGTTGTTGGCGTCGGCGATCCAGAGCACGCTCTGCCAACCGTCGTAGATGTCGCCGGTCGTGCGCCAGAGCTGCCCCACCGTGTCCGCCCACTCCCACGGGTCGTTCTGCCCCCACTCGCAGATGCTCAGCACCAGGGGACGACCCGACTTGCGGAAGGCGTCGCGAACGATGGTGTAACGCTCCGGCGCGTTCAGGGAATCCGCATAGCACCAATCCACCTTCACGTAGTCCACGCCCCACTCGGCGTACGTGCGGGCGTCCTGGTCCTCGTGCCCGTAGGAGCCCGGGCGACCCTGACAGGTCTTGGTGCCGGCGTCCGTGTAGATCCCGAACTTGAGGCCTTGCTCGTGCACGTAGTCCGCCAGCGCCTTGATCCCGTTGGGGAATCGTTCTGGGTCCGCGACGATCCGTCCGGTGGAGTCTCGATCCACCTGCCAGCAGTCGTCGATGACCACGTACTGGTAGCCGGCGTCTTTCATCCCGCTGGACACCATGGCGTCCGCCATGCCACGCACCAGGGTGTCACTCACGTTGCAGCCGAAGCGGTTCCACGTGTTGAAGCCCATGGGCGGCGTCGCGGCGAGAAGCGGGAAGGCCGAAGCTCCGCTCCCAGGCGTGGCGGGGCCCCGCGCACATGAGGCTATGACGGCTACGAGCAGGGCGACGACGAAGGAGAAGGCGGGCGTGCGCTTCATGGTGGTCTCCCGAGGGACGAGAATGCCCGGCGTCACGTATCTCGGTGACGCTCTTCAACCCAAGGCGGCGCCCGCCCGGTCGAGACAACCGAACGGTGCACGACGTCGCCCGGTGCCTTCAGGTAACGCCGTGTCCCTCTGCCTGCAAGTTCAGCGACCCTGCCTCACCTCGGCACGCGCCCGGTGCGCTGAAACCACCAACGCATGAGCCTGTGGAAGGGATCCACTGGCTCACAGAACATGAGCGGACACCCGCCCGCGATGCACTCGATGCCCGCCCGCCGGCACTGGGCGACGGCATCATCGGAATAGCTTCCCTGCCCCACCGAGCGGTGGAGCCAGACGTGCTTCACTCCCCGGTCGGCACAGCCACGGACGATATCCACCGCCACCGACGGGTGGGTCGCCACCAACACGGCACCGACGTCACCGGGGACCTCGCGGACGTCGTGGTAGCAGACCACCCCCTCGACCTCGTCGGCGATGGGGTTTACGGGGACGACGTCGTACCCGTTGGCTGCCAGACGGCGAAAGATGCCGTTCGCGGGCTGCTTACCGGATCGGGAAACACCGGCGACGACGAGTTTCCCGCTCTTGAGGAATCGATCGACGGATCCGGGTACCGCGCTCATGGCCCCTCCCAGGAAGGCATCCGGGTTCGTGAGGACGTGCCCAATGCTAGCCCGGCAGCGGTCCGACACGGTAGGGTCTTCCGCCGGACAAGGGGTCAACCAGGGGGCGCAGAGGGCCCTCTGGCCTTCCCCCACTCATGTCCCGCCCGGCAGAGCCCGGCGTCACAAGCCCAGCAGCCTCAGGAAGTCGTTGGACAGCGCCCACAGCATGATGCCGACGACGATGATGAAGCCCACGTTGCTCCACCGCAGGCGCTGCTCGACCGTAAGAGACCGACCGCGGACCGTCTCGATGGCCAGGAAGAGGAGGTGACCACCGTCCAGAACGGGGATGGGAAGCAGGTTCAGGATGGCCAGGTTGATGCTGAAGAACGCCATGAAGCTCAGGTATTCGCTGAGGCCTGCCGCAGCGGCCCGTCCGGAGGCCTCCCCGATGGTGACGATGCTTCCCATCGAGCGTGGGGACACGCCACCGGTGAAGAGCTGCCTGAGAAAGTCGAGCATGGCGCCCGTCATTCCCACGGTCTGGTGATACCCATCCGCAACGGCTTCCCGGGCAGAGATGGGGCGATAGGTGTAATCATCCATGGGTGGGTAGA
>JAJDNI010000150.1 GCA_022340755.1 Gemmatimonadota bacterium | reverse complement strand
GCTTCTTCGCCCAACTGTCCGAAGGCCGCCTTCACGGCGAAGGCCGGCACCGGCAGAAGGGTCGGTCGCCCGAGCACGCGCCCCAGCACGTCGGTGAACGTGGCGTTGGTCACGGCGTTGGGCGCCGTCACGTTCACTGGCCCGACCAGGGACTCGTCGTAGAGCGCATGGAGGATGATCCCCATGACGTCGTCCAGGTCTACCCAGGAGAAGTACTGCTTCCCACTGCCCAGTCGCCCCCCGACGCCCATCTTGAAGGGCAGGAGCATCTGCCCCAGTGCACCTCCTGCGGGTGAGATGACGACACCACCCCGGAGGCGCACGACCCGGATTCCCGCGCGCTCCGCCGGTCCGGTAGCGACCTCCCAGTCGCGGGCAACCGAGCTCAGGAACCCCCCGCCCGGCTTGGAGGCCTCCGTGACGCGCTCGGCGCCACGGTTTCCGTAGAAGCCAACGGCCGACATCGACAACAGGATCCGAGGGCCGCGTTTCAGGCGCGCCAGAGTTCGCGCGATGAGCTCTGTGCCTTTCGTTCGGCTGTCGTGGATGGACTTCTTCCGGGCGTCGGTCCACCGGGCTCCCGCGATGGAGGTGCCAGCCAGGTGGACGACGGCGTCGGCATCGGCGAGCCCATCAGCGTCGATCTCTCCGGTGTAGGGATTCCAGTAGACGGAGTCCTCCCCGGTCGCTCGACTGTCCCGCACGACCCGGATCACCCGGTGCCCGCCCGTGGTGAGGAAGTGCCGCAGGTTGGTCCCGATGAGGCCCGACGACCCGGTGATGGCCACGGTGAGTCGCGGGCGACCGGCGTGCTGGGCGTGCCGCGCCAGGTCCCCTGCAAGCCGTTCGTATCGGAATGCGAAGAACCGGTCGAGCTCATGCCGGAGGATCCCCGGTGGCACCGGGAGTCCGAGGGGCATCTGCAGCTCGATCTCATCGTCCAGCGCGCACCCCTGCTCCCCCTCGAGGGCGCCGAAACGATGGGTGTGGAGCCAGGACTTCAGGGGACCGCTCACCTGTTCGTCGCAGAACTGTCGTCCCTCGACGAAGTCGCGGTGCCTGAGCTCCCATCGGAACGACGCCGGACCTTCACGGACCCGCAGCACGACCGTGGCTCCGTCCCGGACGCCTCCTTCCTGTTTCTCGACGTCGACGTTGGCCCAGGGCGGTATGAGACGCTGAAGCGCGCCAGGGCGCTCGTGCCAGGCGAAGGCGTGGGCAGGACGGTGGCCGGGCAGCTCGGAGTGATAGGTCAGACGCATGTTCGCAGTGAGTCCAGGCTTGACGGAGGGTCTCGGCGGGATACCCCCCACCGGGTTTCAGGTCCCCCGACGAGGCCCGCCTTCCCCGCCGCCCACGTTCGTCGGTCCGTGCACCGCCGGCGCCACCTTTTGGAAGCGCATCAGCCACGCCACCGATCGAGGTACCTCTCCAGCCGCACTTTCCTGCGCGTCGCCTCCGAGGTCATGGAACGCACCTTTCCGTAGATGGCCCGTTCCGGCCATCCACGGTCGAAGCGGCCGAGCACCCAGGTGATACCGGACCAGGAATTCGGGTCCCTGCCATCGAGAGCCCATCGGTTGTTCAGGTGCACCATCACGTCCAGCGCTTCGCGAGGATGCGAGGTCCATTCCAGGATCTTCTTGCCCCAGAGCATGCGCAGGTAGTTGTGGATGATGCCGCGCTGGCGAAGCTCGCGCTGGGCGGCGTTCCATACCTCGTCGTGGGTCCGGGCGTCCTCGAGCTCCGACAGCGTGTAGCGGTAGGGGCGACGATCCTGAGCGTGTGCCTCGAGGGTCTCCATGGCCCACTTGGGCAGGCTGCGGTACTCGCCGTATGTAGGCACGTGTCGGCAGAAGACGAAGCCCAGCTCTCGCCAGGTGACAAGCTGGTCCAGGAAGGCCTCGGAGCTCTCGTCGAGACCCCACCAGCCCTCCCGACGCCCGGTCGCTCCACC
Organism: Gemmatimonadota bacterium; assembly: GCA_022340755.1. Lineage (GTDB taxonomy): Bacteria > Gemmatimonadota > Gemmatimonadetes > Longimicrobiales > Gaopeijiaceae > SZUA-318. The sequence continues at coordinate 7,159 of JAJDNI010000150.1, read as the reverse complement.
ATTCAAGCGCGCCGGGCTCCAACCGGCGCGCGTGACCACGCCGTGAAAGACCTCGTGGGCCGAGATGTGCCCCCAGTGCAGCCAGGGGGAAAGTCCACTGGCCGCGTCCGCGTCGGGGTGGTTGCGCTCCGTTCCGTAGCGGTCGAGTCCGTCGGATAGAAAGGAGCTCAACCGCTGCCGCCCGGCCGTGGCTCCCCCGGAGAGCGGTGCCGGCGCCACATCGTGGTCGATGTCCAGGCCGGCCAGCTCCTGGGCTCCACCTTGCAGAAGCCGGGGCTCCGCGGAGGGCCATTGGGCCAGGATGCTCTCCGGCAACTCGGGGTCGGCGGGAAAACCACCCTCCGCCAGCGGATCGGGGGCCGGCATGTCGAGCAGGTACGCGGGCAGTGAACGCTGAAGGTGCCGACGGAAATGCACCGCCGCCGAGAAGGGGCGCGAGCTCGCCGCTAGCGGGAGGAGCCCACAGGAGTCCACCGCCTCCATGCGGACCCGGACCCTCCGGGCGGCGGCTGCCTGCATGCGCGGCAGGAAGAAGGCGGGAAAGTCGTCGGTGACGACCACGACCGCGTCTTCGGCCCACGCTTCGAGAAGCCCCTTCCCCGCCCCGCGCACCGGCTCCACGTAGGCGTGATAGCCCACACCGTGGCGGGCGGCCGTCGTCCGGTGCTCGTTCATCCCGTCCAGGGCGAAACGGTGGTGTCGGTCCGCGGCCCACGCGTAGTCGAGACGGAGGGGCTCGAGGATCACCAGCGGACGGTCCATCGTACGAGCGTGCGCCAGTGCCCGGTCGAGGGCGAAGCTCCAACCCAGACGCCGGCTCGCCACCATCCAGTAGAGAACGTGGCGCCCACGCGGGTTCATGGGGGCGGGATTGAGGGCGCGGACCCTGTCAGCCTCGGCGGGGCCGGCTGGACGCGCCCGACCCGATCTCACGACGTGACTCGCTCCGAGGGTCGGAGCGTGAACATGGACTCCAGGGCCTCGCGAAGGCGCGACTCCAGGCCCTCGCCCTTGTCGAGCACTCCCGACGCCAAGTCCTCCAGGATCTTCTGTTCGTCACTGGTGAGCTCCCGGGACGTGAGGACGATGACTGGCAGCCCGGAATGGAGGGGGTTCGCACGGAGCGTGCGGAGGAACTCGATGCCGTTCATGCCCGGCATGGCCAGGTCCAGGAGGACCGCGTCGGGCGCTTCCGTGCCGACCGCATCGAGGCCGGCCCGTCCGTCCCGGGCCGTGACCACCTCCAGCCCCATGCTGTCGAGGTAGTCCTCAAGCGTGCTCACGGATCCCGCATCGTCATCCACCACCAGGATGCGGCCTCCGCGCGTCCTCACGAGGTTCCGCCAGAGCACACGGAGAAGATCCTCTCGCTCGACGGGCTTCTTCACCAGGTCGACGGCGCCCAGGAGACGGCCTCGGCCCTCGTCGGCGGCGATGCTCACCACCACCACCGGGATGTGACGGAGGTCCTGATCGGCCTTGAGCTCTCGAAGGGCCTCCCAGCCGGTCATTCCCGGCATGATCAGGTCCAGCGTGATGAGGTCGGGCCGCTGCTCCCGGGCTGCCGCGATCCCGGCCTCTCCGTCGGCGGCGAAGGCCACCTGACAACCGAACTCCTCGAGGTGGTGGGCCAGGAGAACCCGTGAGTCGCTCTCGTCGTCCACCACGAGAACCTTGAAATCGCGGACCCCGGAGCGACGCGGCGCCTCGCTCGAGGGGGTCTCCCCGGGGACGGCAAGCTCGTGGGTGGATCCAGGAGCAGCCGGCGCCGTCGTCGCCCCTGCCCCGGCGAGTGCCGCCGCGGCCTCTCGCTCCTCGGTACCGGCCTCCGGCCGCGGAGCCTCCCTCTCCGTTGCCTCCCCGTCCGGCGAGAGCGGGGCCTCCCGCTCGCTTAGCCGCGGCTGCCCCATGACGATGGTGAACGTCGAGCCCTCCCCGGGCTCGGAATCCACCACCAGGTCGAAGCCCATGAGCAGACACATGGACCGGGAGATCGCCAGGCCCAATCCCGTGCCACCGTACTTCCGCGCCGTTCCTGCCTCGGCCTGTTGGAACGCGTCGAAGATGGCTTCGAGGCGGTCCGGCGGAATGCCGATGCCGGTGTCCTTGACGGCGATCCCTGTAGGTGTCCGTCCGTCCGGTCCCACGTCGACACGCACCGTCACGGTGCCGTGGTGCGTGAACTTCAGGGCGTTGCCCACCAGGTTGATGATGACCTGCTTGAGCTTGCCCGCGTCCGTCTCGACGCTGTCCAGTCCTTCCGGGGCTTCGGCCACGAGCGTTACCACGCCCTCCTTCACGCGGGCCTGCCCCTCGAGCTGCTGAACGGTTTCCACGACGAGGTGGCGGAGGTCCACGGGCTCGAGGAGGAGGTCCATGCGCCCTGCCTCGACCTTGGCCAGGTCCAGCACGTCGTTGATGAGCTCCAGAAGGTGTTTGCCGTTCGCCAGCACCCGTTGGAGGAACCCCACGTCCTTTTCGGTGAGGTGCTGGTCCTTGTTCTTGAGCAGGACGTTGGTAAAGCCGATGACCGAGTTCAGCGGAGTCCTCAGCTCGTGGCTCATGTTGGCAAGGAAATGGCTCTTGGCCTTGTTGGCCGCCTCGGCCTCGTCCTTGGCCACCCGCATCGCCTCTTCCGCACGAACCCTAGGCGTGACGTCTTTGCCGAAAAAAACGGCGCCGGTGATGCCTTCCTCACCCTGGATGGGATTGGCGTAGAGCTCGAAGTACATGGTCTGGCTTCCGACTCGTTCGGTCCGGAGCGCTACGTGCCGCTCGCCGCGCAGTGCCCGGTCGTACAGCTCCTCGTAGAAATCGATGTCCTCCGGATTGAAGGTCTCACGCGGCAGCCGACCCACCGCGGGCTCGCGCCCGGTGGCGGCTTCGATGGAGAGGGCGAACGCCGAGTTGAAGGTGATGAGCCGGTGCTCGCGGTCCACCGACCAGATCCCGTCACCGGTGTTTTCCACGAGCGCGGTCAGGTTGGCTTTGGAATCGGCCAACTGTCGCTCCGCCAGGCGTTGCTGGGTGACGTCGCGGAAGATGCTCTGCGTGGCCACCGCCTCACCCCTGACCCGCTGCGCGGCCGTGCTTCCCGACAACATCACGATGCGGCTGTCGGCCGCCACGAGCTCGATGCTGAAACGGCGACTCGGCGCACCCGAGAACACCCGCTCGAACTCCTCCTTGAGCCGATTCCTCGAAGCCGGGTGGACGATGTCGAACAGGCTTCGACTCTCGAGGTCGCGGTCCGTGTACCCCAGGGTGCGCTTCCAGGCGCGGTTCACGTAGAGGAACCGGCCCTCCCGGTCCACGCTCTGGACCAGGTCGTTGGCGTTGTCCAGGAACTCCTGGAGGCGAGTCCGACCCTCTTTCACCGCCTGCTCGGTCCGGGTCCGGACCGACACCTCGTGCGCCAACGCCTCGTTGGCTTCCGTCAGAGCGGCCAGCACGCGTCCCTCGCGCCGGAACGTGAGGTATACGCTGAACAGGAGGCCCGTCAGCATCGACACATAGCTCGCGAGCTTGAGGAGGTGCGCCGCGTTGAACATGCCGTCGAAGCGATGCTCCGACATGGACATGAACCCCACGTGCGCCATGGCGGCGATGAGGAGCGAGATGAGCAGCCAGTGCTCGAACGTGTCCCTCCGCCAGTCTCCCTTCGCCAGGAAGCCGAAGAAGGTGAGTCCGAAGAGGAGCCCCGGGACGAGCTCCAGGGGCCGCGGCACGAGATGACCCGGGCGGATCACCGCATGAAGGTGTGCCCACTGAAAGAAGAGAAGGCTGATGAACGTCAGCGCCAGGGCGGCAACGTAGACCGACCCTTCGTGAACCGACCCGTCCGCTCCTTCCTTCACCTCCCTCCGCCACGCGAGCAGGGATAGTAGGAGAAAGAGGGAGAGGAACACGCGCTCGGTCGTCCAGCTCCAGACGAAGATGTCGTCCGCTGCCGTTCCCGTCGCCGTCAGGAATGGCGCCGCGGTGAGGAGCGTTTGGTTGAGGTCGAGGACCCCCGCCCCGATGAAGCCGGTGCCGATGAAGAGAAACGTCGCCTGCTTCCGGCTGTAGAACCGGACCAGCGCCAGGCCGCCCACGATGAAGGCCAGCACCGTGGCGATGGACTCCATCACCGTGTGCAGCTCCAGCCCGGTGGGCTGTGGATCGTTGCGCAGGAGGACCGAGCCGGCCGTCAGCAGGACGACGAGGGTCCAGTAGATCGCCAGGCGCTCGCGCCCGCGGTCGATCCCCCCGGAACCCTCTTCGACAAGGGCGGCCGGCGAGGGTCCCTCTGGGGGTGAAGTGACGCCGAGGTCGTCCTCGGTGCCCCGCGCCACGATCAGGGCGTCGGAGTCAGGCAACGGCTGATAGCCTCCAACAGGACCGACTCGTCCAGGATGGGCTTGGTGACGTACTCATTGAAGCCGGCGCCGAGGTACTTCTCCCGGTCTCCTGCCATCGCGTGCGCGGTAAGCGCGATGACGGGGAGTCCCGCGAGGGCCGGCTGCCGGCGAATCCACGCCAACACCTCGAGGCCATCCATCTCCGGGAGGGAGATGTCGAGAAGCACCAGATCCGGATGATCCTCCTCCAGACGCGCCATGGCGTCCTGGCCGGTCTCGTACTCGGTGATCTCGTACTCGTCCTCCAGAATCGCGCTCACCAGGAGCCGGTTGTCGGGATTGTCCTCGACCACCGCGATCTTCGCGCTCATGGTTCTCCTCCAATCATCGGTTCGAGCGCCTCCCGTGCCCGGGTGTACGCCTCCTCGAGACGAGGGAGTAACTCCGCCACGGCCGCTTGGTCCCGGTCCGAGGCGTGGCCTTCCATCGTCGCGGCCAGGCCGCGGAGCTCCTCGGCACCAAGATTCGCCGCGCTCGACTTGAGGGAATGCGCGCCCTTCTCTGCCTCCTCGACGTCTCCGTCCTGCTGTGCGCCGGAGCGGATCTGATCCATGCGCGCCGGTGAGTTGTCGAGGAAAAGCCGGATCATCTGCGAGAGTAGCTTCTCTCCTCCCCATTCTCTGAGACGGTCAAGGGCCGCGGGATCCACTACGACCGGTTCGGACATCAGCGCGCCGAGCCTCATCCAAGGAGTTCGTTGACGGTTCCACCCGGAGCAGCGGAACGCGAAGTCGGGCTCAGTCTAGCCCTCGCCGTGGGCACCAGCAATCGCGCGGATCCGCGTCCGACGTCGCTGTGCGAAGCTCAACACGCTGATCGGAGCGCCCTGACTCCGGCCGCGGGACCACCGGGGTGCCTGAACACCGAAGACCCAGCCACCAGCACCGACGCGCCCGCCGACACGATGAGCGGGGCGTTGGACGCCTCCACGCCTCCGTCCACCTCCAGCTCCGCCTGCGGGGCCATCTCGTCCAGCAGTACCCGAGCCCTCCGCAGCCGATCGGTGGTCGCGTCGATGTAGCTCTGACCACCGAAGCCGGGGTTCACGGACATGACCAGCAGGAGGTCGACCATGGGCAGCACCTCCTCCACGGTGGCCAGAGGCGTGGCCGGGTTGAGCGCGACCCCTGCCTTGACCCCGAGCTCACGGATGCGCTGCAACGTCCGATGCAGGTGGACACACGCCTCCTGATGTACGGTGAGGCCGTTGGCGCCGGCGTCGGCGAAGGCCTCCAGATATCGATCCGGGTGCTCGATCATCAAGTGCACGTCCAGTGGGAGCTCCGTGCACGCCCGCACGGCCCTGACCACCGGCGGCCCGATGGTGATGTTGGGGACGAAGTGGCCGTCCATGACGTCCAGATGGATCCAGTCCGCTCCGGCGGACTCCACGGCGCGAATCTCGTCGGCCAGTCGAGCGAAATCCGAGGCCAGGATCGAAGGAGCGATCTTCACGGGTCCCTCCGGAGCACGCGAACGTCGGCGGCGCCGGCCAGAATCGCCTCGTCCGCCAATCCGAGGAAGAGCCCGGTCTCCACGACGCCCGCGCGGGCGTGCAACTCCTGGTCCAAAAGGCCGGGGGCGTCGATTCCGTCAGGGAAGCGGCAGTGCAGGATCAGGTTGCCGTTGTCGCTCTTCAGAGGCGACCCGTCATCGGACTTCCGCACGGCGACTTCCGCGCCCAGGCCCTCCAGGTATGCGACGTGCCCCGACCAGCCCCAATCCACCACCTCGACGGGAAGCGGCGAGACCGTCCCCATACGGGTAACCGCTTTCCCCTCGTCGCCGATGATGACGAACCTCCGGGACGCTTGCGCCACGATCTTCTCCCGGAGCAGCGCACCGCCCATCCCCTTGATGAGGTCGAGATCCGGCGTCACCTCGTCGGCCCCGTCCACGGTCAGGTCGAGGATGGGGTGCTCGGCCAGGGTGGAGAGTGGGATCCCGAGCTCGCCGGCCTCGCGCCCGGTACGGATGGACGACGGGACCCCGATGACACGCGTAATGCTCCCTTGCTCCAACGCTTCGCCGAGAAGCTGCAGGAAATGGGCGACCGTGCTGCCGGTGCCGAGCCCGAGGATCATCCCGTCGGTGACCTCTTCCAGGGCCCGGGCCGCCGCACGCCTCTTGAGTGCCTCGGTATCCGTCACGGAGATCCTCAGCAGGGATTGCGGGAGAGGATCCGATCTTGCCTGCATCTGGTCATGATCGGCGCCCTCTGTGGGATCGTGTCGATGATCGCGGTGCCGCTGGCGTACCGTGCGGCTCGAAGAAGGTATCGGGGGGGTCAGGGAGATTCCAGGGATGCAGGCAGGGTTGACAGGGGATCCATGCGCGAGGATCCTTCCCGCCATGCGTGCGACGGCCATCCTCTCGTATCGGTACTACTGGTACGCCTCCTTCCCGGGAGCGCGGGGCCCGCACGCGTCGGACGACTGACGAGCTGTCCAGACCAGCGGCCACCGAAGGCTCCCGGCGCGACCGGGGGCCTTTTTCGTTTCCGGCGCGGGGTGCTCTGAGGGGCGAACTCACCAGGAGGATCGAAGATGATCATCGTGACGCGAAAGGGCGTGACGGACGAGGAGCTCGACCACATCCGGGAACGGGTGGAAGCGGCTGGCCTCCGCACCCACGTGTCCAGGGGAGAGCAGCGGACCGTCATCGGTTGCGTCGGGGACGAAGAGCGTCTCGAAGGGATTCCCCTGCTGACCATCCCGGGAGTGGAGGCCGTACACCCGGTCCTGAGGCCGTACAAGCTC
>JAJDNI010000124.1 GCA_022340755.1 Gemmatimonadota bacterium | reverse complement strand
GTCCTGGATCACGATGAGGCTCAGGGTCACCTGCTCGGGCGTGGGCCGGTCGAAAGCCCAGTCCGACGCTTCCTGGAGGGCCGCCGCATCCACGTTGGCGGGCAGCGCCGCATCCTCGACCAGGTCGCCGTCGGGCCATGGGATCGTGGCGGGATCACCGGAGAGGGGGGGCGTCCGCAGGACGGGGAGGTCTTCGATGTCCTCGAAGCCCTGGTCCGGTGCGAGGATCACGCACCCGATCCCCTCCCGGAACGCGGCGCGCATGACCGGCGCCCCGCCCCAGGGCGACCCGATGGCCACGGCCTTCCGCTCCCGATCGATCCGGTAGTCGCCGCCCCGGGGCGTGCCGATGGGCTCGGGGAGGAACGCCAACTCCTGGGCGTAGATCTGCTCCAGGGTCCGCCCGGACGTGAAGAGCCCGTTGCACATGAAGATGGCCTGCTGGCCACGACGGATCATCTCCCGCTGGGGCGCCCAGTAGTCGAACGTCTCCCGCTGCTGGGCTCGTGCGGTGGCGGGAAGAGTGAGTGCGGCGAAGAGGACGGCGGTGAGAAGGCGCTTCATGGGTGGATCTCTCGGAGGTTGGAGTCGGGCCGGTATCCTGCCGCCCGTCCGCCGCCCCGTCAATCGCGATCCGGCGGGTCCTCTTCGGGCGCACTCTCGCCGGGGAGGCCCTCACCCGGCGCGTCCTCATCTTGCTGCTCTGCCCGGTCCATGGCCTCCTGACGCTTCTTCTCAGCCTTCTCTTCGTTCTTCTTCCGTTTCCTGATCTCTCGCTGCCGCTTCTCGAATCCGTAGTTCACTCGTCTCCCCATGCTTCCTCCGCGCAATCAGGAATGAAGGCCGAGGGGGTTCGCGTACGTTCGCACGTGCGACCCCGTCGGTCGAACAACCTCATGAAGTTACAGCGATCTCGTGCCGAGAGTGGTTCCCGCAGCTTGACCAGTTCGCGGATGGGGCCAAGAACACCTACGATCGACGCCGGACGGATCGCGCTCGGCGCGGACGCCGTGGTGGGTTCGATCCCTGCCGGTGCGTTTCCCCGGGAGTTGAGGCTGACCGCAGATGGCCGCACGCTCCTGGTGACCAACTATGCCTCGCGGACGCTCGAGGTGGTCGATCTCGAGCGATGGATGCCCACGATCCGCTGACACCGACCTCCGATGGAGTGCGAGCGGATCCTGCGGTGGCATCGGGAGGTCGGCTCAGCGCCCCCGACCCTTCACCATCCGGTCCAGGAAGGGAACCACCTCGGCGTAGGCCCGGGCCACCTGCTCGAGGTCGCCGTCGCGCAGGTTGTGCTCGGAGCCCTCCAGCGTGATCAGCCGGTGCGTCACCCCATGGCGTTCGAGCTCCCTGGCCATCCGCACCGACTCAGCGTGGGGCACGTCCGTGTCGGCCGTCCCGTGCAGCATGAGGGTGGGCGGGTAGTCCCCAGTCACGTTGCGCACCGGCTCGTAGGGAAAGAAGTACGAGGAGTCCGAGACCGGGTCGTGGCCCGTGACCAGCTCGGGCCAGAGGCCGTTCTGACGGGTGTACAGGTACAGGTCGCTGCGCTCCCTCCCCCTCCCGTCCGTCACGATTCCGAGGTCCACGCCCTCGAAGGCTTCGGCCTTGGAGACGTGGCGGGCCTGCAGGTACGTAGGTTGCGAGTACCAGGCGCCCGTGAGGTCGCCGTAGCCGTAGAATGACACCAGCGCCGCCGGCCGCCGGCGAGCGAGGTAACCCATCGCCAGGGTCAGGTATCCACCCGCGGACGACCCCATCACCGCGATCCGACTCGAGTCGGCCTGGAAGAGCTCCGGGCCCCGCTCGTAGACCCAGCGGTGGGCGTCGACGACGTCTTGGAGGATGTCCGGCAGGCTCGTTCCGGGAGCCAAGCGGTAGTCGATCGAGACGATCACCCAGCCGTCGTCGAGGAGCGGGCCGAGGATGCGCGCGTCCGGTGCGTGCCGCGAGCCCATGATCAGAGCGCCTCCGTGCAGCCAGATGACGACCGGCCTCACCACGTCGTCCCGCGCCCGGTACACGTCGGCCCTCAACTCCACGCCGTCGACCACCTTGTAGGTAAACGCATCGGGCGTGATGCGCTCCTGCGCGCCGGTCCGGCCGGCGAACAGCACCAGGGAGGCCGCCAGCGTGAGGAGCGCGGTCTTCGTCGTGCCGTGGGGCGGAATCCGGAGGGTGGTCATGGTCGCTCCTCGGAAGGATGAAGGTCGGTCGCGCGCATGCCTGGATACCGGCACGCTCCGCCGATCGTGGCGCAGCGCACCATGCGGCACGGTGGGGTGCGGACGCGCGGCCGACAAGTCCGTCGCGAAGCCTTCGCGCTCCCGTGCCCTGCAGTGCGTCGCTTCCCTTGCGGCCCAGGGCATGGCTTCCGGCGGCGGACGGGAGGAGGCTGCATGGACATCCAGAGACGCGGTATCGTTCTCAACGTCGAGCCCTCCGCTCTTGCTGCGCACCCCACCCAGGTCTACCATGCCGGGACTCATCACGCGACCCATCGCGTACAGGCCGCTCCGGAGGTTCCGGCTGCCCCCCGACCCAGAAGGACCCGTCCCATGCACACCGTCGCTCCCCGCTGGATCGCCCCCCTGGCTCTCCTCGCCCTACTCCCTGGTACCTCGGCCGCGCAGGGCACGCTCGCCGACTACCGTAACGCGGAGAAGTTGCTGGGAGCCAACCTCTCGCGCGTAATCTCGATCGCGGACGTCGACCCGAATTGGATCGGGGCGAGCGACCGCTTCTGGTATCTGCGTACGGGGCCCGGGGGCCGCCACTTCGTGCTCGTCGATGCGGCAGCCGGGACCAGCGGACCGGCGTTCGATCAGGCGCGCCTGGCAGCCGCGCTCTCCGATGCCGCAGGCCGTGCGTACCAGGCGGACTCGCTACCCTTCGTGGACTTCGAGTTCGCCGACGACGGGACCATGATCCGCTTCGAGGCGGATGACATGCGGTGGAGCTGCTCGGTGGATACATACCGGTGCCGGAAGTCACCGGCGCGCGACCACACGGGGCCGTACGAGTCCCTCTCACCCGACGGCCGTTGGGCGGCATTCGTCCAGGATCACGACCTTTACGTGCGCAACACGTCGACGGGTGCGGTTGTTCGCCTGACGCGTGACGGAGTGGCCGGCTGGGATTACGCCACGCCGCTCCCCGACCTCCGCACGCTGGTCGCCCAGAGGGTCTCGAAGGGCGAGGACGTCCGGGAGGAGGCCGCGGTCGACTGGTCGCCCGATTCGAAGCGCCTGGTCACGTACCGGCTCGACTCCAGGGACGCGGGGCGCTTCACCGCCGAGCAGTACGTGCCCTCCGACCGCCTCCGGCCGCGGAGCTTCGACTTCGTCTATCCGTTGCCCGGTGAGGTGTTGCCGACCGCCCAACCCGTCGTCTTCGACCTGGAGCCTTTCGCGCGCGTCGACGTGAAGACGGCTCCGCTGCAGGTCGTCTACTACGGTGGTCCGCGCTTCCAGTGGCTCTCCGACGGGCGTCACTTCTCCTACGAGTACCGAGCGCGGGGCGACAAGGCCATGGAGCTGCGCGTGGTGGACGCGGCCACGGGCGATCAGCGCACGATCGTGCGCGAGGAGGCCGGGACCTATCCGTTCGTGGACCCTTACGAAACCATGTTCCGCTTCCTCAACAGAGACAAGGAGGTGCTCTGGACCTCGGAGCGGAGCGGCTGGAACCAGCTCTACCTCTACGACGCGGCGACCGGCAGGCTGGAGAACCCCGTCACGCAGGGTGACTGGGTGGTTCGCGACATCGTGGCCGTCGACGAGAAGGCGCGCCAGGTCTACTTCCTGGCGGCCGGAGTCCGGCCGGGCCTCGATCCGTACTACACGCAGCTCTACCGGGTCGGCCTGGACGGCAAGGGGATGAAGCTCCTGACCCCGGACAGCGTCGACCACACCGCGAGCTTCTCGCCCGACAGGCAGTACTTCGTCGACAATGCATCGGCTCCCGATCATCCGGGCGAGTCCGTACTGCG
>JAJDNI010000120.1 GCA_022340755.1 Gemmatimonadota bacterium | reverse complement strand
CACAAAGGCCATATCCACCCGGCCCGAGCACATCAGTCGGATGATTCGAACTTCCGGTGCATACGCTTGTCTGGACACGCCAGAGAGGTCCGCAGCGGAATACGCTCACCAATTGCAGAGGAACGCGACGATCCTCGGCGTGTGTCCGAGACCGGCCATCCTTTTACCTCCTTTGGCTGTTGAGGGTTTGTCCATGTGGAGCGGTGCGCGCTGTCATGCTCGTCACGTCCACGCTTCCGCTAACGCCGCGTCGATCTGGCTGAAGACCTCCTCGTCGGTAAAGTGCCTCAGGTCGATGGCACCCGTGGGACAAACCGAGCAGCAGAGCCCGTCCCCCTTGCACAGGGCGGCGTTGACCTGAGCCTTCTTCGCGGCCCTGGTGCCACCCCAGGTGATGGCGCCGTACGCGCACACGTCCATGCACGCGCCGCAGGCGATGCACGCCGAGTCTTCCACTTTGCAGACGGAGCCCGAGGCGGTGACGGTGTCGTGGGACAGCAGGGTCACGGCCCGGCCGGCCGCACCGTAGGCCTGGCTCACCGTCTCCTGGATGTGCTTGGGATAGTGATTGGCCCCGCACAGGAAGACGCCGTCGGCGGCGAAGTCCACCGGACGCAGCTTGACGTGCGCCTCCTGGAAGAAGCCGTCGGGATTTACCGGCACCTTGAAGAGGCGGGCGATCTCCGGATTCCCCTGCGAGGGGACCACCGCCGCGGACAGGACCACCATGTCTGCGTCCACGGCCAGGCGCTGGCCCAGGACGGCGTTGGGCACGGCCACTTGCAGGACGGACTTGCCCTCCTCGTCCGTGCCCGGCTCCACCTCGGGCCTGCCCTCCGGTTCCCAGTGGATGAAGCGGACACCCTTCTGGGCCGCCTCGTAATAGTAGTCCTCCCGGAAGCCGTACGTCCGCATGTCCCGGTAGAGGACCCAGACCTCCCGGTCGGGGTCGAGCTCCTTGAGCTGTAGCGCGTTCTTCACCGCCTGGCTGCAGCAGACCCGGGCGCAGTAGTTCCGCCCCTCCTCACGGCACCCGACGCACTGGATCATCACGACCCGCTTGGCGTCGGCCAGCTCGTCGCCACCCCCGGCGATGCGCTCCTCCAGCTCGAGCTGGGTCAGGACGCGGTCGTCCTCGCCATACCGATACTGCGTGGGCCTGTGCTCGTCGGCACCGGTGGCGAGGATGGTGGCGCCGTGGTGGATGGTCTTCACACGACCCTCCGACTCCACCGTGGTGACGAAGTTGCCGACGTACCCGGTGGTGTCGGTGATCCTGGCGCCGTGGGAGACATGCACCTGGGGGTGCTGGTAGACCTGGCGGATGAGGTCCCGGAGCCAGGTCTGCACGTCCACCCCTTCCAGCGTGGTGTGGATGCGCCGGGCCATGCCCCCGAGCTCCTCCTCCTTCTCCACGAGGTGGACCTCGAATCCCTGGTTGGCCAGGCTCAGGGCGCTGGTCATGCCGGCCACGCCGCCGCCCACCACCAGCGTGGCCTTGTTGACGGGCAGCTCGAACTCCTCGAGGGGCTCGAGGCCGACGACCCGGGCCACCGACATGCGCACGATGTCCTTGGCCTTCTGGGTGGCCTCCTCCTTCTGCTTGGAGTGCACCCAGGAGCAGTGCTCCCGAATGTTGGCCATGTCGAAGAAGTACTGGTTGATCCCGCCTTCACGGAGGGTGTCGCGGAAGAGGGGCTCGTGGGTGCGCGGCGTGCAGGCCGCCACCACCACGCGGTTCAGACCCTTCTCACGGATGGTGTCGGCGATCTCGGCGGCCGCGTCGGTGGAGCAGATGAAGAGGCCTTCCTCGGCGTGGGCGACGTTCCCGAGGCCCTTGGCGTATTCCACCAGCGAGGGGACGTTCACCACCCTGCCGATGTTGGCGCCGCAGTGACACGCGAACACGCCGACCTTCACTTCCTCCTCGGAGACGTCCCGCTCCTCGGGATAGACCCTCTCGGAGTCCAGCATGCCCCTTCGGGACTTGAGGAGCGCCCCGGAGAGGGCGTTGGCCGCGCTGGCGCTCATCACCGATTCGGGGATGTCCATGGGGCCCTGGAAGGCGCCGCTGACGAACACCCCCGGCCGGGTGGTCTCGATGGGGTTGACCGGGTTGGTCTTGCAGAAGCCGTGGGCGTTCAGCTCGATGCCGAACTGCCCGGCGAGCTTCTGATTATCGGCCGGCGGCCCGAGGCCGACGCCCAGCACCACCAGGTCGAACTCCTCCTCCTTCACCCCCCCGGCGTCCGTGGCGTAACGGATCGTCACGTTCCCGGTCTCGGGGATCTCCCGGCCGATCTCCACGTAGCTGCGCACGAAGTTCACGCCGGGCAGGTTCTTGGCGCGCTGGTAGAAGCGCTCGAAGTCCTTCCCGTAGGCTCGGATGTCGTTGTGGAAGATGAACGCCTCGGTGTCGGCGTCGTGGTCCTTGGCCAGGATCACCTGCTTCTGGACGTACGAGCAGCACACCGCGGAGCAGTAGCTGTACCCCCCGTCCTGCTGCTGCCGGGATCCGACGCAGTGGATCCAGGCGATCTTGTGGGGATGCTTGTGGTCCGACGGCCGCAGGATCTCACCCTCGTGGGGCCCGGTGGAGCACAGGAGCCGCTCGAAGTCCATGCTGGAGACCACGTTCTTGATGGAGCCGTAGCCGTAATCGCCGCGCTTCCCGGGATCGAAGGTGTCGTAGCCCGGGGAGAGGACGATGGCGCCCACCTTGACCGTCTGCCGCTCCGGCTTCTGGCGGAGGTCGATGGCCTGGTTCTCGCACACGCTCTCGCAGATGGAGCACTTGCCGTCCTGGATGTACAGGCACTGGTCGTCGATATACGGTACCAGGGGGACGGCCTGGGAGAAGTAGATGTGCGTCGCCTTGTTGGTGGACAGCTCCTGGTTGAACGGATCAGGGATGTTGAGCGGACAGTACTCCGTGCACGTGGTGCACCCCGTGCAGACGTCCTCCTTCACGTACCGGGGCTTGCGGCGCAAGGTGACGGTGAAGTCGCCCGCCTCGCCCTCGACCCGCTCCACCTCCGTGTAGGACAGGATCTCGATGTTGGGGTGCCGGTCGCACTCGATGAACTTGGGCGACTCGATGCACATGGAGCAGTCGTTGGTGGGGAAGGTCTTGTCCAG
>JAJDNI010000115.1 GCA_022340755.1 Gemmatimonadota bacterium | reverse complement strand
GTAGTGGAGTACGCCCTCGAAGCCGAGCCAAGACCGCACGAAGTCGCCTCCCCCGACGACGTATAGGAGGAGGCCGATGAGATCGAGAACCCGGCCGAAGCGTGGCACGTCGTTGGCTTTCATGATCCCGACCAAGATGGCCGCCGAAGGGTGGAAAGGCCAACCCGGGGAGGGCGGCGCATGTCGGGGCCCTGGAGGTCGCCGGGGGAGGTCACCAGGGAGCGATCGGGTGACGTCAGGACCCACGCACCCTCGTCGTCAGCGAGACGGACTTTCCCGGCTCCTTCTGCTTGGCGGACACCGCTTCCTCTCCGTTGACGTCGATACGGGCGAGGAGGACGGAGCAGCCTCCGAGCGGTTGCACCCGCAGCACGATCCGGGCGGTCTGGTCGGGGCTCAGCGAGCCGATGAACAACGAGCCGCTCCAACCGTCGTCCACCAAGACCATGCGGGTTCGTCCGTCCTGGCCGTACTCGACGCGGCAGCTGTCGCAGGCCACCTGGAAGCCGGCCGTGTAGACGTCGGGATGGACCAGATCCACGCCCCCCCGCTGGGCTCCGTACGGCTGGAAGGTCGCGGTCGTGCAGGCGGTGGCCACCAGGAGCATCGACAGGATCCATCTGCGCATGAGCACCGTCCGGGTTGGAGGTTCGCGCGGGAGGGCCCTCCAGTGCTGGTAAGGCACGAGTCGTGCCACGGCAAGAGGTGTCACCCGGCGGTCGCAGTGGACGCCGGTGTCCTGCACGTGGGACGCTCGCTGTCGCCGGGAGAGGGCTGGGCGAAGACCAGAACGAACTCGCAGACGTGGGCACGGCTCGCGACGCGCGATACCCTGGACCTGCCCCGTGCGCACCGTTATCTAGTCGAAGTCGACATCCGAGGAACCTGTGTGGCCGCGTGCTGGAGGGGGGTTGTGTGAGGACGTCTCTTCGTCGGCTTCAAGGGGCTCTCATGAACGGCTTCCTGTGGGCCGGGGCGTGGGGGATCGCCAACATCGTCCTCACCGTCATTCTCCGATTGTTCGGGCTCGAGCGAGCCGTCTCGTTCTGGCGCGCCGCCCAGTCTCTCCTCTATCGGGGGGCGGTCCTGGGGTTCATCGCCGGAACGGTCTTCTCGATGACCCTCGGCGTCTTGTTCCGGCGCCGGGAGTTGGAGAAGACCCCGGTCTTGCCGTTCAGCCTCGTGGGTGCGGCCGTGGCCGCGGTGTTCGTCGTCGGGCTGCTCTACTCTCCGCTGGTGTTGGGTGGATCGGCCGTGCCCCACGTCGAGCTCGTCATCGATCTCGTGGGTGCGGCGCTCCTCGGTGGCGCCACGTCGTTCGGGATGATCAAGCTCGCCCGGGCCGCCACGGAGCCGGGTCCCGACGCGGAGCCCTTCGATTGAATCGGATCGCGGCGTTGTACGACATCCACGGCAACCTCCCGGCCCTCGAGGCCGTTCTGGAAGACGTCTTCCGCGAGGGCATCGAGGAGATCCTGGTCGGGGGCGACGTGCTGCCCGGCCCGATGCCGGCGGAAACGCTGGAGCGTGTGCGGAGCCTCGACCGTCCCGTGCGGTTCATCACCGGGAACGGGGAGCGTGACGTCCTCTCGGTCCTTACGGGGAGTGAGCCGGCCGGCCTGCCCGGGTCGGTCCTGGACGTGCTGCGTTGGGTGGCCGGTGAGCTCGGGCCGGACGACGTCGCGGCGCTGGAGGCGTGGCCCTCGACCGTCCTGCATGACATCGAGGGACTCGGTCGAGCTCTCTTCTGCCACGCCACGCCGCAGAGTGACACCGAGATCTTCACGAGGCTGACGCCGGAGGAGTCCCTGAGGCCGCTGTTCGAAGGCCTGGACGCCGACATCGTGGTCTGCGGTCACACGCACATGCAGTTCGACCGGATGGTGGGTCGCGTGCGCGTCGTGAACGCGGGGAGCGTCGGGATGCCCTTCGGAGCGCCCGCGGCTTACTGGCTGAGTCTCGGGGCCGAGGTGCGGCTTCGACGCACCGAGTACGATCTCGCCGAAGCGGCGGATCGGGTGCGAAGGACCGCATACCCACAGGCTGAGGAATTCGCCGAGAGATGGATCCTTCGCCCGAAGACGGAAGCGGAGGGGTTGGATGCGTTCGAGCCGGTCGCGCTGCAGGGCGATCCGATGGCGCGCCGGGACGACCGGGAGGTCCGTGGGGACGAGGAGGATGCGCGCCGGACCGACCACGAGGTCCGGGATCCCGGAGGACGAGAATCACGGAGGAGCAGCTCATGAGTCACGGAACCACGTGGTCGATGCGCTCGCTCGCGAGGATGGCGGGTCTGCTCTACCTGGTCATCATCGTCTGTGCGGGATTCAGCCAGGGATACGTGCGGTCCACGATGATCGTGCCGGGCGACGCGGCCGCCACGGCCGGCAACATTCTCGCCTCGGAGGGCCTGTTCCGGCTGGGTTTCGTCACGGACCTGATCGCGTTCATGGCCGACGCGGCGGTCGCCGTTCTCTTCTACGTCCTGCTCCGGCCGGTGAGCGAGACGGTCTCGTTGCTTGCGGCCGCCTTCCGGCTCGTGGCGCACCCGGCCATCGGGTCGATCAATCTCCTCAACCACTTCGGCGTGCTGCTCCTGCTGGGCGGCGCGCCCCATCTGGAAGCCTTCAGCATGGATCAGCTGCAGGCGCTCACGCTCCTGTCGCTCCAGATGCATCGGTACGGCTATCTCATCGCCGGCGCGTTCTTCGGTGTCCACCTCGCCCTGCTGGGTTATCTCCTTCTCCGATCCGAGGCCTTTCCCCGACTCCTGGGTCTCCTCCTGGTCGCGGCGGCGGCCGGGTATCTGATCGAGAGCCTCTCGTTCTTTCTCGCCCCCGCCTACGAGTCCCTCGCCTCGGGGCTCGTGGTCGTGACCGCGAGCGTCGCGGAGGTCTCGCTCTGCTTCTGGCTGCTGATCAAGGGGGTACGGGACTCAGGAACCGGGGACTCCGGGCTGGCGGCGGTCGGGGAGTCGTGATGGGGCGGCGTTCGCGTTCCGCCTGGGACAGGGAGTCCTGATGAGGCGGCGCGCATCAGGTCCGGGACGAGGAATCTCGATGAGTCCGCGTTCGCGTGCGGTTCGGTGCGGGAGCCGGGGTG
>JAJDNI010000112.1 GCA_022340755.1 Gemmatimonadota bacterium | reverse complement strand
AGGGTTCACCCAGTTCGACGTCGCGCAGGCCATGCGTGTCCTCTACGGCGAGCCGCGCTCGGGTGGGCGAGCGAACGACTCGGAGCCGGGACAGCGGCGTCTCTATCTGGAGGCGGCGCGGCGTGGCGACGACATGGGCCTGATGCGTCCCGGGGACGAGTTCCCGCAGTCGCTCTACTTCGTGATGTACTACGACAAGACCGCGCAAGCGCTGGCCGCCCTGCGGGGTCTCCTGGGTGAGGAGACCTTCCACCGGGCGTTCCGGGAGTACGGACGTCGGTGGATCGGGCGTCACCCCTATCCCGAGGACTTCTTCAACGCCATCGATGACGTGGCGGGCCGGGACCTGTCCTGGTTCTGGAACACGTGGTTCTACGAACCGTGGTCCCTGGATCAGGCCATCGCGGGTGTGGAACCGCGGGGAGACACGGTGGCCATCACCGTGGAGGACCGGGGCATGGCCCCCATGCCGGTGCTCCTGACCGTGACGCGTGCCGACGGGTCGGTGCAGCAAATCAACATACCTGTGGACATATGGCTCACCGGAGTCCGCCGATACGTGGCCCGCGTCGCGGCGAGCCCGGCAGTGACGCGCGTCGAGATCGACCCCGAAGCGCTGTTTCCGGACGTGGATCGGAGCAATCAGGTGTGGACGAGAGGGGAGGGCGGCTCCTACTGAAGGCCACGCCGAGCCCTCGTGCGGGGTCGGCGGATGATTCCCGGGGCGATGGGGTGCCGATCCGGGAGGGCTCTCCCGTAGACGGATGAAGGACCAGGACGTACTCTGACCCGCGTCACGACCGCGTCACCCCTCAATTCCGGAAGACTTCCCATGTCCGGCTCCAGAACCGTGAATCGCGTTCCGTCGTACCTGGCCGCCGCCGCGCTTCTCGCTTCAGCCGTCTTGACGCCGGCTCTTCGAGCCCAGTCAGGACCCACCATTGCCCAGTTCCTCAGCCCAGCGTCGCCCCTCGACCTGTCGTCGGCCAGTCGCGCCGACCGCATCGCGTGGATGGCATATGAGGAGGGTATGCGCAATGTCTATACGGCGGCCGGCCCCGACTTCAAGCCGGTGCGCCTGACGAGCTTCATGAAGGATGACGGGACGGACTTGACGGACGTCATCGTGTCGGACGACGGATCCATGATTGTCTTCGTGCGCGGGTCGGCTCCCAACCGCGAAGGGTGGGTGGCGAATCCCAGCCATGACCCCGACGGTGCGGAGCAGGCCATCTGGGCGGTCCGCTCCGCAGGAGGGCCGGCCTGGCGGGTGGCGCAGGGGAGGAACCCCGTGGTCGCCCCCGACGGCTCTTCGGTCCTTTACCTGAAGGACGGACAGATCTACCGCAGCCGGCTCACGTCCGGCGTGGAGCCCGACTCCATGGATCTGGGCCTGAAGCCTTTCGTCAATGAGTGGGGACGGCAGACGGAGCCGGTGTGGTCACCCGACGGCACCATGTTCGCGTGGACGAGCGAGCGTGAGAACCACGCGCTCATCATGGTCTATCACCTGTCCACGCGGACCGTGGACTACATCGCCCCCAGTGTGGACTGCGATTCCAATCCCGTGTGGTCGGCGGACGGAAGCCAGATCGCCTTCCTGCGCCGTCCGGGCGTGCCGTTCGGACGCCAGGCACAGCAGGGAGGCGGGGGCATCGGCAATCCCCGGGGGCATGCCTACCAGCCGACGTCCGCTGCGGCGACTTCCTTCTTCGGCCGGGGACGCGGCGGTCCATTCAGCGGGTGCTCGTCGGGCTTCGGGCGCGGCTTCGGACGAGGCGGGGGCCGAGGCGGCAATCGTGCCGACACCACCCAGAACAACAACTCCGACGAAGCGGGTCTGTTCGACGCGAGATTCTCCGGGGGCTACACGCTGTCGCTCATGGTGGCCGACGTCGCCGACGGCCAGGCCCACGAGGTTTGGCACAACGAGTCCGACGATCGGGTTTTTGCCGGCATGAACAACATTCGATGGGAGGGTGACAACATCGTCTTTCCGCTCGTGCCGCCCAGGGACGAGTACGAGCGCTACTTCTCCATCAGCCTGACCAAACCCGGTGAGCCCGTCATGCTCACCACAACCGACGGCCTCATCGAGAACGCGACCTCGGTCTCGTTCTCACCGGACGGAAGGACGCTCTTCTACTGCACCAACGCCAAGGACATCGAGCGGCGCCACATCTGGGCTGTGCCCACGTCGGGCGGCAAGCCCCGGCGGATCTCCACCGGGGACGGCGTGGAGACCTATCCGCAGCCCATCGCGTCCGGCAACCAGGTAGCTGTCCTGTACTTCAACGCGAAGCAACCAGCGTCGGTGGCCCTCGTGCCCACCTTGGGAGGAGATCCACAGATCATCTTTCCCACGCTGCCAGCCGACTTCCCTCAGGCCCAGCACGTGGTCCCGCAGATCGTCATCACCAAGGCGGCGGACGGCATGGAGATCCACAACCAGCTCTTCCTGCCGACGGACATGAAGCGCGGCGAGAAGAGGCCCGCCATCGTCTTCGTCCACGGTGGTCCGGTTCGCCAGATGCTACCCGCCTACCACTACATGCAGTTCTACCACTGGGCCTACGCGTACAATCAGTGGTTGACCAGCCAGGGCTACGTGGTGCTCTCCATCAACTACCGTGGCGGTGTCGGATACGGACGGAGCTTCCGCTCGGCCGAGGGCACCAACGCCCGGGGTAACTCCGAGTACCAGGACGTGGTGGCGGGAGCACGGTATCTGCAGTCCCGCGCCGACGTCGACTCGACGCGAATCGGGATCTGGGGGCTGAGCTACGGGGGCCTCCTCACCTCCGAGGCGCTGGCGCGCAACTCGGACATCTTCCGTGCAGGGGCCGACCTCGCGGGCGTGCATCTCTACGGTGAGTCGCTGGACTCCACCGCCGTGTCGTTCAAGGCGTCCTCGGCGGCACATGTGGACACGTGGACGTCGCCGGTCTTCCTCGAACAGGGCGACGACGACCGCAACGTGGATTTCTCGCAGACGGTGGGGCTCGTCCAGCTCCTGCGGGCCAACCACGTCTACTACGAGCTCACGGTGTGGCCGGACGAGACCCACGAGATGATGATCCACGCCAAGTGGCTGAAGACGTTCGCGGAGATGGGCGACTTCTTCCACAGGTTCATATGGAACAAGGAGGATCCGCCGTCGGGTGGCTGACGGACGCCCGCCGACGGAGCGGGCCGCCGGGGGGAGCATGGCCATCAGGTGTCCGGGGTGTGGTCGGGAATACGATGTGACGCTCTTCCAGTTCGGACGCACGCTGCGCTGCACGTGCGGACAGCTGGTAGGTCTGGAGCATCGCGTCCACCCCCTGGTGGACCCCGCATCACCGCGCTTCATCGCGGACGCCATGCTGGGCCGACTCGCTCGGTGGCTGCGCACGCTGGGCCATGACACCGCCTACGACGACGCCATCGCCGACGAGGTGCTGGTGCGCCGTGCCCTCGAGGAGGGTCGCCATCTCCTGACCCGCGACCGAAGGCTCTTCGACGAATGGCGCATCGGGGGCGGGGTGCTGATCGACTCGGACAGGCCGCTCGATCAGCTCCGGGAGGTCGTGAGAGCCCTCCACCTTCCTCCGCCGGGTCGCCTCTTCACCCGCTGCCGGGTATGCAACGGCGTCCTGCACACAGTCGACACGGAGGAGGTGGCAGGGCGCGTTCCTCCGAGGGTGCGGGAACGCACGCGTGACTTCGCGGCCTGTGCCACGTGCGGCCGCATCTACTGGGAAGGATCCCACACCGACCGGATGCGCGCGGTCCTCGCCGGCCTATTCGTTCGGCTGTGACGGGCCCACGGCTCGGCACGCCTCCTCCGTGGCGGTGGCGACGAGTCGATGAGTATCCGCCAGAGCTTCCTCCAGCGTCATGGGGCCGGTGGCCGCGCCGAAGGCGGCGGTGATGCCATGGTCGTGGACGGCTTCGTATCCGTCGCCGAGCGACCCGCAGATCGCGAGGACCGGGATCCCACGTGCGTGGGCTTTCCTGGCGACGGCTATTGGAGCCTTGTCGTATACCGTGGAGCGGTCCATGCAACCTTCGCCGACGATCACGAGGTCGGCACCGTCGAGATGGTCCTCGAGGTGCGTGGCCTCCAGGACGATGTCGGATCCGGAGCGGAGGCTCGCCCGAGCGAACGCCATAAGGCCCGCACCCAGCCCTCCGGCGGCCCCCGCTCCCGGGCTGTCGGCGATATCGACCCCCAGGTCGCGCCGAATGACGCTCCCGAATCGCTCGAGGGCGGTGTCGAGCCGGCGGACCATTTCGGGTGTGGCCCCTTTCTGAGGCCCGTAGACGGCCGAGGCCCCGTCGGGACCGGTGAGGGGGTTGTTGACGTCACAGGCCACCTCCACCATGGCTTCGGCGAGGCGAGGATCGAGCCCCGATACGTCGATGCTTTCCAGCGCCTCCAGCCCGGCGCCTCCCGGTCCGACGGGTCTGCCTTCGGCGTCCAGAAGCCGCGCACCGAGCGCTTGGGCCATGCCCGCGCCGCCGTCGTTCGTCGCGCTGCCACCGATACCGATAATGAGCTTCCGGAATCCGGCCTCGAGGGCGGCGACCATCAACTCTCCGACACCCCGGGTGGACGTCAGAAGAGGATTCCGCTCTTCGGGTGTCAGGAGCGCCAGGCCCGAGGCCCGTGCCATTTCGACGATCGCGGTGACGCCGTCCCCCAGAGCGCCCCACTGAGCATCGATGAGGCGTCCCAGTGGGTCAGGGACGCGCGCGGTACGGATCGACCCGCCGGACGCGTCGACCAGCGCCTGAAGCGTTCCGTCGCCGCCGTCCGCCACCGGAATCAAGAGGGTCTCCGCCCCGGGCCAGGCACGCTTGACTCCGACCTCCATTGCACGCGCGATCTCGAGGCCGGTCAGGCTGCCCTTGAATTCCTGAGGCGCGATGACGACGCGCCTCATGGGAAGGAATCCTCCTTGAGCAGGCGGGAAATCACGCGGCTCCATCCCACAGGGCCTACACCCTCGATTCTCTCGAGACCTCCCACTTCCAGCTCCTGCCATCCCCCGCCCGCCCGCTCCACGAGAAACGCCCGATCGACGGCCTGGAGCATGGGTTCGTCGTTGGCCGCATCCCCGATTCCGATGGTGACGACCGGCGTGGCGCCATCGCCGGATGCAGACGCGGCGCGCCGGTACAGTCCCGTGAGCAACGTCACGGCACGTCCCTTGTCCGCGTTCCGTCCCACCACCGTCCCCGTGGGCCCGGTCCCGAAGGACCGGAGCCCGCGAACCTCCAGCGCTCGCAGGAATCGCTGCCACGCCTCCGGCCCACCCTCCACGCTCACGGTCTCGCTGAACTCCCTCAGCTGCGCTCGCCGCGCGGCGTCCCCGGGGAGACCCGTCATCTCCCGAACGTCATCCAGCGTCATGTCGGCATACCCCCGAAAGGCGATCCCGCCCTCGGTGCGAAGCTCGCCGAGCGCCTCCAGGACGGCATCCCGTCCCACGCCCAGCACCATGATGTCGTAGTCCTGGTTCCGGTGAACGGGGAGTCCGGCCGCTTCGAGGTCGAGCTGCTCGTGGAAATACCGACGTGGAATGGCGATCGCCGATCCATTCTCTACGATCAACGGGTGGCGAGAGCCCAACCGCTCCTGATGGATCCTCTGCTCCGCCAGCGTCTTCGACGAACAGAAAACCAGGGCCGCTCCGGTCTCGAGGAGCGCATGCACCGCGCCGACAGCCGGCACCCACGTGTAGCCATCGTAGTCCAGGAGCGTGCCGTCGAGATCGGTGAACACGACCGTGGTGGGAGGGGGCGGGAGGCTCATGATGGGCCCCCTGCCGACCCCACGCACACATTCCGACCGTCCCGCCGGGCGAAGGGTCTGGACGCCGGAGGCGCCGCAGCCGAACTTGATGGGACAGGACACACAGGGCCGCTGGCCGGAGGGCGAGGGATCCCGCCGCGACTCGCAAGTGCCGAGGAGGCTCTATGCGTATCGAGCTTCCCCGAACGAGCGAGCGGTTCGGGGCTAATGTCTTCTACGGGCCGGTACAGGTCTACGAGCTGGACAGCGGACTTCGTGGGCAAGGGGGCGACGAAGAAGGGGCCATCGTCGCGCTTCCGTACGAGCGACTCCACGAGATCCAGGGGCAGATGGCGGTCGTTGTCCCCGTCCGCGGCGAGCGCATACGTCTCATCGAAGGCATCCTGTTCGCCATCCCAAACCAGTGCCTCGTCATCGTCGTGTCCAACAGCCCACGCGAGCCGGTGGATCGCTTCCGGGTGGAGCAGCAGGCGCTGTACACCTTCGCGCGATTGGCCCGCAAGCGTGTCATCCTCGTGCATCAGAAAGATCCCCTGGTGGCGCAGGCATTCCTCGACGCCGGGTATCCCGACCTGGTCGCGGAGGATGGCCGGGTGCGCGACGGGAAGGCCGAAGGGATGATGATCGCCCTCGCTCTCGCGCGCCTGGCGGGGAAGAGATACGTGGGGTTCGTGGACGCCGACAACTACTCGCCCGGAGCCGCACACGAGTACATCTGCGAATACGCTGCCGCATTTGCCCTGACGGAGTGCCAGTACGCCATGGCGCGCATCCTCTGGCAGAGCAAGCCCAAGTATGTCGACGGGCAGCTCTACTTCGCGAAATGGGGCCGCACGTCGCGCGTGACGAACCACTTCCTGAATCAGCTCATCAGCCGGTACACCGGTTTCGAGACCGATATCATGGGCACCGGGAACTCCGGGGAGCACGCCCTCACCCTCGAGCTGGCTTTGCGCCTGGACTACGCTACTCACTACGCCGTGGAGCCCCAACACATCGTTTCCCTCCTGGAGCGCTTCGGAGGCGAGCGGGAGAGCCCGTATCCCGACGTGATCCGCGAAGGCGTCGAGATTTTCCAGATCGAATCCCGGAATCCACACTTCCACAGGGCCGGTGAGCCGGACCACATCCGGGAGATGACCCGCGTGGCCCTCAGCACCATCCACGGGTCGGTCCTCTGTCCTGCGGCCCTGCGGCGGGAGATCGAGGAAGAGCTCTTGGCCCAGGGCTGCCTGCACGACGGCGACAGCGTGGAACCGGTCCGCCGCTACCCCCCGCTCCTCGACATGGACTTCGACACCTTCCACAGCACGGTGGAGCGGCGTCTCCAGGCGACGTCCGTGGAGCGCGTCCGCCTTCGTTGGCGTGGCCCCTCGGGCTCTCGCCGGCGGCACGTGAGCCGTACCGGTCCAGGAGAGTGGCCGCCGGGGCGCGACGCGGAGGAAACGCAGGGCCCGATCAACTGAGGGCGGGGATGTCGTCTCCCCTTGGCGGTCTCTTCTGGTGGTGTCAGCGCCCGGAACATTCACCGAAGTACGCCCGCTTGAGGTATCGGACGATGGTGGTGTGCCGGTACCTTCGGGCGAAGCCGTATCCCCGCAGGGCCACGTTCACCGAGTAGTTGAGCACTCGTGCGGTCCACAGCTTGAAGATCAGATCTTCCCAGTCGGCGTCGCCCTGCTCGTACTTTTCCAGAAGCGTGCAGTACGCCTGCGCCCACGCGTCCTCACCCATGAACTCGAAATTCGGGGTCTCACGGTTCCCCAGGAGCCCGTCGCGGATCGGCCTGTCGAAGTAGTTGAGGAGCTCCTCCTGACGATTCGTCCACCCCTCGAGGAGTAGCGCCATCGTTCCCTGGATGTCGAACCCCACGTTCTCGATGATGGGGAGGGGAACCTGGAACTGGGGCTCCACCCTGTGGACGATGCCGCCCGTGGGTGTGTGGTCCGTTCCTCGCCATCCGTGGTTCTCGGGTGCTCGCGACAACTCCTGTACCACGGAGAAGCACTCCACCAGCATCGTGCGCAGCTCGGCCAGCTTCCCGTAGAGGGTGTGCACCTTTCCCTCGGGCCGGTACGACTCGTACATCGAGTGACCGTCGCGCACGTTGAAGAAGGTGTAGACAGTGTCGATCCCCCAGTCGCTCTGAGCCTGCACGATGGGGTTTGCGACCAGGTCCTCCACCACCTGGCGCGTGAAGAGCAGCTCGCCGCCCAGCGGCTGCTGGATCCAGGGGAGCTCCGAGGTGGGCCAGCGGAGCGCGAAGCCCGTGCGGGTGATGAGGAAGGTAATCATCCCGTCGGTACTGGTCCGCGGGAAGTAGTGCCTCACCACGTCGAAGCCCAGATCCGCCCCCTCCTCGGCCTGAGTGATCCAATCCGCGGTGAAGCTGGTGATGTCCGCGTCGTAGAAATGGATTCTCGAGAGATCGGTCTCTTCCAGGAACCACTTCAGAGCGGTGTTCATGGCGTCGCCCTTGCCGGGGCGTTTGGTACCGATCCGTTCCTGCAGAATCACCTCGAGAAAGGTGCCGTTCTCGCGTTGCAGACCTTCCTGGCGCCCCCGAAGGGCTCGGAAGGTGTCGTCCTCCTCCGCGCCGATGGCCAGCACACCCTTCACCCGAGGGTGGGATGCCGCGATCTCGACGAGGTTCAGGACGGTGTCGGGGACTTCCGACTTGAAGGGAATGGCGACGAGGCTCACGACCTGCCTCCTTTTTCCGCACGTCAGCCTGGGATCACACCCCGCAGGCAGGCACACGGCATCGAGACAGGATCACGCCGTCGTCAAACGGGATCGTCCGTCGATGTGCCTACGGTAAAGCGTCCTTGCGCGATGCGCTATGCTCCCGTCGCGGCACCTTCATGCACGATGCTCGTTCCCAGGACTGCCAGGAACTGGGCGATCCAGGCCGGGTGGGCCGGCCAGGCGGGCGCAGTCACCAGGTTGCCGTCGGTGACCGCCTGGTCCACGGGAATGTCGATGAACTCGGCGCCGGCGCGCGAGACCTCGGGCCCGACTGCCGGATAGGCGGTCGCCTTGCGACCCTCGAGCACCCCGGCAGCGGCGAGGATCTGGGGTCCGTGGCAGATGGCGGCGACCGGCTTGCCCTCGGCAAAGAAGTGCCGCACCCGGTCCAGAACCTTCGCGTTCAGCCGGAGGTATTCGGGTGCCCGTCCACCCGGGATGCATAGCGCGTCGTACTCTTCGGGTTTCACCTCGGAGAACGTGGCGTTCAAGGCAAAATTGTGGCCGCGCTTCTCGCTGTAGGTCTGGTCTCCCTCGAAATCATGGATGGCGGTGCGGACCGCGTCGCCGGCCTTCTTCCCGGGGCACACTGCGTGGACGGTATGTCCCACCGCATGGAGCGCCTGGAAGGGAACCATCACCTCGTAGTCTTCGACGTAGTCACCGACGAGCATCAAGATCTTCTTGGACATCGTCCGCCTCCTTACGGTGGGATCCGTCGGGTCGTACCGCCGGGCGGGTGACCGGTTCCCGGGTCGGCCCGGAGCGTGCTCCGGGCCGACGTCGTCGGACGTTCAGCGGAGGGGAACCTTCACTTCGAGGTGCGAGCCACGCTCCAGGGTGACCTCCTGGGTGGCCAGATCGAACCCGTTCTTGGGCTGTACGAAGATGGTCACGTCCTGAGGTTCCCGTACCAGCCAGGCCGGGACGGTCAGCGTACGGACGTCGTCGGCCGGAACCGTGCCGAGGGTGGTGTCGAATTCCCCGTGCTCCACGGAGACCGTCACCTCACTGGCACGGGAGTTCAGCACAGTCACCGTCGTCGTACCGACACCGGGATTCGGTATCGTTTCCACGGGCGGCGCGATGTATCCGTCGTTGTCGCGGGGCACGTAGACGTTCATGGTCCCGACCTTCGGAACGGTGACTTCTTGCGAGGAGAGATCGATGCCGTTCTCCGGCTGGACCCAGACGCGGACGTCCTCATCGGATCCCAGGTATCTCGGGACGGGGAGAATGGCCCTTGTGTCCGGCGCGACCTTGCCGACGCGGGTGTCCACATCGCCGCGTTCCAGGTACACCACGACCGGGACGGACCGTGTGTTGTCCACCGTGACGGTCGGGCTCGCCTTGGAAGGTGGAGACGCGGCCCGTGCGGTGGCGGGCGCGGCGAATGCGAGTCCAAGAGTCCCTCCTGCGAGGACGAGTCCCTTCAGAACCGAGTTCATCATCACTCCTCCGTCATCTATGTGTTATGGCCCCTTGGCCTCATGACG
>JAJDNI010000092.1 GCA_022340755.1 Gemmatimonadota bacterium | reverse complement strand
GTGGACCACGCTCCCCTGGAGATCGCCAAGGATCTGGATCTCCACGTGGCGGGGTCGATCGAGATACCTCTCGAGGTAGACGGAGCCGTCACCGAACGCCGACAGCGCCTCGCGGCGGGCGGCATCGAACGACTACGGCATCTCCCCCGGGGTCGCCACCACCCGCATCCCTTTGCCGCCGCCACCGGCCGCCGCCTTGAGGAGGACGGGATACCCGATCTCCTCCGCCGCGCCGAGGGCGTCGTCGGCGTCGTCCACGGGATCCACCAGGCCGGGCACGATGGGCACACCCGCTGCCTGCATGCGGCGACGCGCCTCCGTCTTGTCCCCCATGGCCTGGATCGTTTCCGGCGTGGGCCCCACGAAGACCAATCCCGCGTCCCTGACGGCGGCCGCGAAATGGGCTCGCTCGGCCAGGAATCCATAGCCCGGATGCACGGCGTCCACCCCGGCCCGACGGGCCACCTCCAGGAGGCGG
Organism: Gemmatimonadota bacterium; assembly: GCA_022340755.1. Taxonomy (GTDB): domain Bacteria; phylum Gemmatimonadota; class Gemmatimonadetes; order Longimicrobiales; family Gaopeijiaceae; genus SZUA-318. The sequence goes on along the minus strand of JAJDNI010000092.1, from coordinate 13,495 downwards.
TCCACGTTCAAATAGCTCTCCGACGACGGTGCGGGGCCCAGGAGATAGGCAGCGTCGGCGTCGAGCACGTGGGGCGCGAGCCGGTCGGGCTCGGAGTAGACCGCCACGGAGCGGATGCCCAACTCCCGAGCGGCGCGGACGATGCGGACGGCGATCTCGCCGCGATTCGCAATGAGCAGGGAACGGATCAACCGGCGGAACCTCAGACAGCGCGGGGACTTCCGATGTGCGGGGCAGAAGTTAGACAGGCCGAAACGAAGGGGAAACCCCGCAACCGGAAAATGAAAGAGGCGGGGACCATCCGGTCCCCGCCCCGTACGCCGTCCCTCCTGGTGCTTTCGTCACCTACCGAGACGGCCCTGCACCTCCATGGTCTTGCCCTTGCGCACGATCCGGAATTGGATGTCCTCGCTGGCCGAGTAGCTGGCCAGGATCCGCCGGGCCTTGTCCGGACTGGAGACCTCTCGGCCTCCGATCTCGAGGATCACGTCACCCGGCTGGAGACCCGTGGTGGACCCGGGGTCGACGTCGGACACGAGGACACCCTTGTCGGTGTCGAAATACGACCCCAGGCCGGGATTCAGCTGGATGAGCCGCAGGCCTCCGATGCACTCGTTGTTCAGGACGAGACCTCCGAACCCGCTTCCCGTTTCGCCGGGACACCGCCAGGATCGGATACCCGTCGTGTCGGGACCCCAGAGGTGGTACGTGCCACCGCCCGGGGTCTCGAGGTAGAAGTCCGGACTGCCTGCCGAGTCCGTGAAGAGACGAAGCCGACGGCCCTCCTCGGGGACCATCACCCGCCATCTACGTCCGGACCGCGCCAGGCTATCCAGGCTGTTCCGGAGCGAGTCCATTCGGGTACGGAAGATCGCGGTGGGAAAGCCCGGCATGTTGCTCATGACCGTCCAGGAGTCGAGATCTCTCGTGCGGATCACCGCCGTTTCGGACTTGCCGTCACGCAGGTACTCGACGTCGACCTTGGTGTCCGGCTCGAGCTCCCGGCTGATGGCGAGGAGTCGCTGAACCGGGATGGACTCGTTCAGGTCGAAGCCCTTCTCCACCGACGGATCCAGGGGATCGAAGAGACTCTTGCCGTCAACGCGGGTGATGATGTCGCCTTCCCGGATGCCGGCCTCGGCGGCGGGTCCGTCCTCGAGAACCGACTGCACCTTGGCGCCCTTGGCGTCGTCAGCCGCCTCCTGAGTGGCGCTCACCGTCACGCCCAGCCGCGCCCGGGCGGCCGGCCGTCCCAGTGCCGTCACCATGAGATTGCCGGGTGAGATCGTACGGAAGCAGGTGCAGTCGGGAATCTCCTTGCCGGCACTGTCCACGCACCGGCAGTCGGTCCGTTCGGCCCGGGGTGCCCTCTGTTGCGCCGACATCCCCACCGGTGTCATGGCCGTCGTCGCCCCCAGGAGCAGGGCGCCGGCCACCGCGCTCGAGCTCCAGCCGATCGTCTTCATCGTCGTCCCTCCCGCTGGGTGGTCCATGCATTCCCACCCGTTACGATGCTTCGCGCGAGGAGACGGGTTGTCCTGGGGAGGGGGCTACAGGGGCATGTTCCCGTGCTTCTTGCGGGGATTCTCGTCCCGCTTGTTGCGCAGCATGTCCAGCGCGGAGATGAGGCGCGGTCGGGTCTCGCGCGGATCGATGACGTCGTCGACGTAGCCCCGCGATGCCGCGATGTACGGGTGTGCCAGGAGGTCGCGGTACTCCTGGATGCGTGTCTCGGTCGCGGCCTCCGGAGACTCCGACTCCGCGATCTCCTTACGGAAAAGGATCTCCACGGCGCCCTTCGGCCCCATCACGGCGATCTCGGCCTGGGGCCAGGCCAGATTCACGTCACCTCGCACGTGTTTGGAGTTCATGACGTCGTAGGCGCCCCCGTAGGCCTTTCGCGTAATGAGGGTCACCTTCGGCACCGTCGCCTCGCTGAAGGCGAAAAGGAGCTTCGCGCCGTGCCGAATGATGCCGCCATGCTCCTGGGCCACTCCGGGGAGGAAGCCGGGGACGTCCTCGAAGACGACCAGCGGGATGTTGAACGCGTCGCAGAAGCGCACGAAGCGTGCTCCCTTGTCCGAAGCGTCGATATCAAGGACACCTGCCAGGACTGCGGGCTGGTTGGCAACGATGCCAACCGCGTGCCCGCCCAGGTGGGCGAACCCCACGAGGATGTTCGCGGCGAACTGTCGGTGCACCTCATAGAACGATCCCTCATCCACGACGTGGGTGATGACGTCACGCATGTCATAGGGACGATTGGGGTTGTCCGGAACCACCTCCAGTAATCTCTCGTCCTGTCGATCATGGGGATCGTCGGTTCCCCGGGACGGGGGGAGCTCGGTGTTGTTCTGCGGAATGAAGTGGAACAGCTCCCTCACCGAGGCCAGGCACTCGGCCTCGGAGTCACAGGCGAAGTGCGCGACGCCGGACTTCGAGGCGTGCACGTCGGCCCCCCCCAGGCCCTCCATGTCGATGTCCTCATGCGTCACCGTCTTCACCACGTTGGGGCCGGTGACGAACATGTAGCTCGTGCCGCGCACCATGTAGATGAAGTCGGTAATGGCTGGAGAATAGACCGCGCCGCCCGCGCACGGCCCCAGGACGACGCTGATCTGCGGGACGACGCCGGAGGCCAGCGTGTTGCGGAGGAAGATGTCCGCGTAGCCGCCGAGGCTCACGACGCCCTCCTGGATGCGGGCGCCTCCCGAGTCGTTGAGCCCTACGATCGGGGCCCCGTTCTTGAGTGCGAGCTCCTGAAGCTTGACGATCTTCTCCGCGTGCGCCTCCGAGAGGGACCCCCCGAACACGGTGAAGTCCTGGCTGAACAGATAGACGAGGCGTCCGTGGACGGTGGCGTAGCCGGTCACCACTCCGTCGCCCAGGATCTTCTGATCGTCGAGGCCGAAATCGGTGGAGCGGTGCGTGACGAAGCGATCGAGCTCCACGAAGGAGCCCTCGTCCACCAGGAGGTCGATGCGCTCCCTCGCGGAGAGCTTGCCCCGGGCGTGTTGCGCGGCGAGGCGCTTCTCTCCGCCCCCCTGCTCCGACTCGCGGCGCAGATCCTCCAGCTTCTTCAGCTTGTCGTGGATGGACATGTCTCCGGCCCGGCCTCTCGCCCCGCAGGGCGCTGATGATTCTGTGTGCTCCGCCTCCCGGTGGCCGCCTAGAAGACTACCGGGACGAACCTGCCCTGCTCGATGCGCACGACCTCGGTGCGACGGTACACCCGACCGTTGCGCACAGAGAAGATGCCTGTGGCACCGGCCACGCTCCTCTCCGCCCCCAGGGCGGCCTCCACGGCGTCCACGGTCCGCGCCCCGCCCCTGGCGGCCTCGAGGAGGAGGACGGCGGCATCGTAGCCGAGCGCCGGCACCGGACTTACCAGCGTACGCTGGAAGTGACTCTCGTACGCCGCCTTGAAGCGTTCGTATCCTTCGGCTCCGGGACCGGCCCCCACCGGCCGGGTGGCGACCACACCGTCGGTGTGCCGGCTGTCCACGTCCTGGAGCACGGTGGCGTCGGTCCACGCCGAGGTACCGAGAATCTGGATCCCGAGCGTGTCGAGCCCGAAAAAGGTGACCTGGGGAGCCAGCAGCTCCACGTCCTCCGGGGGAACGGGAAGGAAGAGGGCCACCGGCTCCAGGGTCTCCACGTGGAGGGTGTCGTCGGGGCCCAGGTGCAGCGCCCGGATCTCGGCGCCTCTGAGCGCTTCCGCCGCGGCCTTGAGCGGCTCCCCGAACGAAGTCTGGCCCGCGTCGTACTCGAAGCGCCCCGCCGTGGGGATTCCGCCGGCCGTCAATGCGGCGGCGAACGCATCCGCCTCTTCCGCCGATTCCGGCGCTCGCGAGTTCACGATGGCCACGCGCTTGAACCCCGCCTGTGCCGCGTAGCGGGCAACTTCCGCCGCCGCGATGGGGTCCGGTCCTGATAGGGTGTAGACCCCGGGCTGGGTGACCACGCGGGCCGTCGGAGAAACCAGGGGCATGTCGACCAGGCGGGCAGCGGCCGCGGCGTCGAGGGACGCGCTTTCAAGAAAGCCGACAGCGCCGATGGCTCCGCTGGCCTCGATCTCCCGGGTCTGCGACGCGGCCATGGCCGGATCACCGGCGTCGTCCTGGACGTTCACAGTGACGTTCCCCTCGGATCCGAGGTAGGACGACGCCGCCACTTCGATCCCCTCCGCGATGAGCCTCGAATACTCCCGGAAGGCCGGCGACCCCGTGGTGGGAAGGACGCTACCGATGTGAACCGCCAGGACTTTCGGCGGAGGGGCCTGAGCGAGCTCGGAGGTGGAGTCCTTGGGCTCCGCCGTGTCCCGGGCCGCCGGGTGCGCGTAGATGCTCAGCGTATCCCAGGTGGCTCCCGGACGCTGCGGCGGGACGGGCCTCTCCGGGGAAACGGGGTGACACGCCCCGGTGAGCGCCGTCGCGAAAAGGAAACGCCCGGACGCGCTCAGCGCCCGGGCGATCCGACGGGGTCGGCTCATGGTTCCTCGTCGAGCCGGGTGCGGCGGATGGAGGACATCAGCCCTCCGCGTCCGCCCCGGCCTCCTTGTTCGAAGTCTCGATCTTGTCCGAGGTTTCCTCTTCCTCTTCCTCCTCGGACTCCTCATCCTCCGCTTCATCCTCAGACTCAGCTTCGTCCTCGGCCTCCGCTTCATCCTCAGACTCAGCTTCGTCCTCGGCCTCCACTTCGTCCTCGGCCTCCGCTTCATCCTCAGCTGCTGCCGGCTTGGCCTGCGGCCGGGGACGCTCCTCCGCGTCCTCCTCGTCCTCCGCGCTCTCCGATTCCAGCATGGCAGCGCGCAGGGCGTCGATCTCTTCCTGTGACTTCCGCGACGGCTTGGTGGTCACCTCGAGGACGATGCGCCGATTCGCGCCGTCCGACTCGATGACCCTGAGGTCCACCGCATCGCCCGCGCCATAGTACTCGATGAGACGGGTAGCGTCCTCGACGCCGGAGTGCGACGCGGGCACGAATCCCTCGATGTCGTCACCGAGGTCAACGACCACGCCCTTGTCCTGCACGCGTACCACGTGGCCGTCCGGCTCCACGCCGGGGGCGAACCGCTCGGAGATGTGCGGCCAGGGATCGTCCTGCAGCTGCTTGATGCCCAGAGAAATGCGCTTGTTCTGCGCATCCACGTCGAGCACCATCACCTCCACGTCCTGACCCTTCTGGACGACTTCGGAAGGATGCTCGACCCGCTTGGTCCAGCTCATGTCGGACACGTGCACGAGGCCGTCGATGCCGGGCTCGATCTCCACGAACGCGCCGAAGGACGTGAGGTTGCGCACGACTCCGGTGAGCTTCGTGCCGGTGGGGTATTTCACCGGCAGTGCGAGCCACGGATCCTCCTCGATCTGCTTCATGCCCAGCGAGATCTTCTCGTCGTTCGGGTCCACCTTCAGGACCACGGCTTCGATCTCCTCGCCGATGGACACGATCTTCGAGGGGTGCCGCACGTTGCGCGTCCAGCTCATCTCGGAGATGTGCACCAGGCCCTCGACGCCCTTCTCGAGCTCCACGAAAGCGCCGTAGTTGGTGATGGACACGACCTTGCCACGGACCCGAGACCCCACGGGGTACTTCTTGTCGATGTCGGTCCAGGGGTACGGCAGGAGCTGCTTGAGGCCCAGGGAGATGCGCTCGCGGTTCCAATCGATGTCCAGGACCTTCACGTCCAGGCCCTTGCCGATCTCCACCACTTCGGAGGGATGACCCACCCGGCCCCAGGACATGTCGGTGATGTGGAGCAGGCCGTCCAGGCCGCCCAGATCGATGAAGGCGCCGAAGTCGGTGATGTTCTTCACGATGCCCTCGCGGACCTGGCCCACGAGGAGCTCCTTCACCAAGGTCTCGCGCTTCTTCTCCCGCTCGGCCTCCAGAATCACCCGGCGCGACACCACGATGTTACGCCGCCGCTTGTTGAGCTTGATGATCTTGAACTTGTAGGTCTCGCCGATGAGATCTTCGATGTTCGGGACACGGCGTAGCGCGATCTGCGACCCCGGCAGGAAGGCGTCGACCCCCATGAGGTCCACCGTGACGCCACCCTTGATCTTGCGCACCAGGGTGCCCTTCACCGGGCGGTCGGCCTCGTGGGCCTCCTTGATCTTCTCCCAGACCCGGAGGAAGTCGGCTTTCTTCTTCGACAGGACCACGACCCCGTCGTCGTCCTCGAGGCTTTCCAGCAGGACCTCGACGTCGTCGCCGACCTCCGGAGCGTCCTTGAACTCGTCGAGGGCGACGGCGCCTTCACTCTTGAACCCGAACTCGAGGATCACCGCGGCGTCCGTGACCCTCAGGACCTTGGCGAGAACGATCTCGCCTTCCTTGATGTCCTGGAAGTCCTCCTGGAACTGTGAGAGGAGGGCCTCGAAGTCCGCTCGGGAGGTGTCGAGGGGCTCTTCGCCGTAGGGGTCGTGGAAGAGCTCGGGAGAGATGCCCTCGGGGATCTCGTCCTCGCCGTCGTCGGTCACGGTCACGACCTCGCCGGTGAGCGCGTCGATGGCCACACCCGCTTCTTCCGCCAGATCCTCGGAGGTGAGGTCGGCGTCGTCGGGAATCTGATTCTCTGTCATGGGGTCTCATCCCGTGCGGAGGCACGGGTCACTGGGCCGGAAGTCCTGGAGGACGCTCCCGGGCGTGGGTGGAAACAAAGAAAGGCCGGAGGCGCTCTGCCGGCGTCCTCGGTGGCCTTTCGGCGAACTCTCGGGCCCGGAGCTTCCGGTCCCGAGAATTGATATACTACCGGAAGCAACCAAGAGGGTCAATGAAAAGGCGGGGCCGGTCGGCCACGCGTCCTGCTGGCCACCTATCCTTCCGCCGCCATCCGCTCCCTTACCCTGAGCACGATGACCTCCACCTGTTCCTCGATGGTCAGACTCGTCGTGTCGACCAACGTGGCGCCCTCGGGCTGACGCAGGGGGGACATGGCGCGGGTCGAGTCTCTGCGGTCGCGCTGGGCGATAACCTCTGCTTCCGCAGCCAGCGCGTCGTCGTCCGGAGAGGTCACGCCGCGCTCCGCGAGTCGCCGGCGCGCCCGTTCCGGGAGATCGGCGACCAGGTAGATCTTCACATCCGCTTCCGGGAAGACGACCGTCCCCATGTCCCGACCGTCGGCCACCAATCGCCCGTGCCGGCCGGCCGCGCGCTGGAGGCCCAGGAGGGCTTCCCGCACGGGCGGGAAGCTGGAGAGCTGGGAAACCTGAGCGGTGACCCTCTGCGTCCGTAGCTCGGACTCCAGCACCCGGTCACCGACCCGCACGTCGAACCCGGCGGGCGTGGGTTCGACGGACACGCCGAGGGCCTCCAACTCCCCGCGCGTCAGGTCCGGCCACGTCTCGACGGGAACGCTTGCGTCCAGAAGCGCGAAGGTCAGCGCCCGGTACAGCGCGCCGGAATCGAGGTGCCTGAAGCCCAGCCGGCGCGCGACGAGGCGCGCGGTTGTCGACTTTCCCGACCCTGCGGGTCCGTCCACGGTCACCACCAGGCCCTCCCGCGCCCCGCTCATGTGCGGCTCACTCCCGCGACCCTTCCCAGCAGCTCCCAGAAACCCGGGAAGGACACGTCGGCCGCCGCGGGGTCGTCCACGACGATCCGGTTCCCTGGAAGCGCCCCGAGGACGCCGAACGCCATGGCGATTCGATGGTCGCCATGAGTGCGCACGCGTCCCGAGAGCGGTCCTTCGGACCCCTCTACCATGAGACCGTCGTCCAGCTCCTCGACCTTCCCACCGAGGAGCCGGAGATTCTCCACCAGGGCGACGATACGGTCCGACTCCTTGTGGCGGAGCTCGCGCGCACCGGTGATTCGAGTGACACCCGAAGCCCGCGTAGCCAGCACCGCCACCAAAGGGATCTCGTCGATGAGCCCGGACACCTCGTCGTCCCCCACGTCTACCGCCCTCAGTCCGGACGGTGCGACCCGCAGCGTGCCCACGGGCTCCGGAGCCGCCGCGTCGTCGACCTCCGTGGCGATCTCCGCTCCCATGCGTCGCAACACGTCCAGGAACGCCGTGCGCGTCGGGTTGAGTCCCACCCCTTCGATCTCGAGGGAGCTTTCGGCTCCACCTGCCGCGGCGAGGGCGCCGAAGAATGCCGCCGAGGAAGGATCGCCCGGCACCCGGAAATCGAGCGGGTCGATGCGCGCCGGAGGATCGCGCAGCTCCACCTGCCATCGCCCCTCCATGGCGTGCGAGACCACGGGAGCTCCCACCCGATTGAACAGGCGCTCGGTGTGGTCCCGTGACCGGCGCGGCTCCGTGACGATCACGAATGCCCCTCCGGTCAGCCCGGCCAGGAGGAGCGCGCTCTTGACCTGTGCGCTGGCCACTGGACTGTCCCAGCGGAGGGGGCGAAGGGGTCGCGTCCCCCGCACTTCCACGGGGAGCCGGTCATCGCGATCGAGGAAGGCCATCCGCGCACCCATGACGGAGAGTGGTTGGGTGACCCGAGCCATGGGACGCGCCCGGAGGGACTGGTCTCCGGTGAGAGTGGCGCGCACGCCGCTTCCCGCCAGAGCACCCAGAAGGAGGCGGGTGCCCGTGCCGGAGTTGCCGAGATCGAGAGCGTTGTCCGGGCTCCGAAAGCCCGAAAGCCCGCGACCTTCCACGAGCATCTCACCCCCGTCTGAAGGCACGTCACCGATGTCGGCTCCCAGCGCACGGAGGGCCCCGGCCGTCGACGAGGCATCCCCTCCGGACAAGAGCCCGGACAGTCTGCTCCTGCCCTGCGCGAGGCTCGCAAGGATGAGGGCGCGTTGTGTGAGGGACTTGTCACCGGGAACTCGGATCCTCACGCGTCGGCCCTCCAACTCCGGTCAGCACTCATCCATACGGCGATGGCTTCGATATCCCCCTGCTCCACGAGCGTGGCCAACTCCAGCGCTCGATCTCCGAGTCCGCGCAGGCTCTCCGCCAACTCGGGGCGCGCGTGCGCGAGGATGTCCATCCACATGCCCGGGGAGCTTCCGGCGAGGCGCGTGGCGTCGCGGCCCCCTGGCCCGAGGTCGGCCACGGAGACCCCTCGCTCGCGCACCGTGCGAGCCAGGGCGTTGCTTGCGAGCTGCGGCAGGTGGCTGACCAGCGTCATCATCCGGTCGTGCTCCGCCGGAGCCACTGCCCGCGGACGGGCCCCGACCGCCTGCCACATCTCCCCCACGCGCCGGACGGCGCGCGCCGCCTCGGCCTCCCCTTCCGAGACCGTCCACACGGTCGCCCCGGCGAAGAGATCGACGCGCGACGCGCCGAATCCGGAGGCTTCGCTCCCGCACATGGGGTGGCATCCCACCCACCGTCCGTGGAGTCCGGCGGCAAGCGCGGCGCGGCGCACCGGCTCCTTCAGGCTGGCTACGTCCATGATCACGGCGCTCGACGGCGCCGTGGCCGCTGCCGGACCCAGGAGGTCACAGACCGCTCTCAGGGGAACCGCGAGAACCACCAGGTCCGCGTCCGCGGTCGCGTCCTCCCAACGGGTCGGAGCCTCGTGCACTGCACCCGATTCGACGGCACGCCGCCGTTCCGACGCCTCGGGCGACCAGCCGACAAGGGAGGGCGGCGACGGAAGAGCGGCCAGGGCGCGTGCGAGGGACCCGCCCATGACCCCAAGGCCCACGAAGGCCACTCGTCGGAACGGGATGCTCCCGCGGTCGTCGCTCACCCTGTGTCGTTCCTCAGCGTGGCCCCAGGACGTAGACCAGGGGCACGCGGGAAAGCAGCGGATCCAGACCCACCGCCGCGAGGAAGCGGGCCTCCCGGCTGCGGTGCTCGGCGAGGTCTTCGAAGGGAACGCCCATCTCCAGAAGACCGCGCATGGCTCCCCTGGTCCGGAGTCCCATGAGGTGCATGCGAACGGGCGCGCCGAATGCCTCCAGCGCCAGCTCGTGCGCCCGATACTGTGCCGCCCGAACCTCCCATCGAGCGAGACGCTCTTCCTCGGTGAGGGTCTGCTGGAGGCTTGACTTCGGAATTTCAGGCGCTTCGCGCCCTCCCGGGACCTGGGGCACCAAAGGATTCATGGCGCCTCGTCTCCACGCGTCCCGGCGGCAGCGGGGGCCGGCGCCGTCTCGGTGCGGTAGGGGATCTCGAGGACGAGCCCATCGTGGGCGACACTGCTGTGCTGGAAGATGGCACGGGATTCCTCCTCCAGGGGATCCGGCTGCTCGGAATACCGCGCCGACAGGTGCGTGAGCAACAGGCGCCGCGCTCCGGCCTCTCGAGCCACGCGGGCCGCGTCCGCCGCCGTGCTGTGGAAGGTCTCCCGGGCCCGATCGCCCTCTTCGGAGCCGAAGGTGGCTTCATGCACGAGCACGTCCGCGTCACGGGCACGCTCCACGGTGGCGGCGAAGGGGGTGGTGTCACCGGTGTAGACCACGAGGCGGCCCGGCCGTGGCGGGCCTACAAGGTCGTCCGGCGAAACGACCTGCCCGTCGAACTCCACCGTCTCGCCGCGATGGAGGCGTCCAAACAACGGCCCTTCAGGGACTCCGAGGGCCCGAGCTCGGGAGACGTCGAAGCGTCCGAGCCGGGGTTCCTCCACCAGCGCGTAGCCCACGGCCGGGATCCCGTGGTTGACCTCGAAGGCCTCGATGCGGTAGCCGTCGCCGGGCACGCTCTCGCCGTCCTGCAACTCTCGCACGTCCCAGGGAAAGATGACTCGATCATTGCCGAGGCCCACGGCCGCGCGCAGCACCCGAGTGGATCCCCGAGGTCCATAGATCTGGAGGGGATCGGTGCGTCCCTGCAGGCCCATGGTCCGCAGCAGGCCCGTAATGCCGAGAAAGTGGTCGGCGTGAAGGTGTGTCACGAAGATGGCCTGCACGCCGAATCCGGTGGAGAAGCGCATCATCTGGCGCTGCGTGCCTTCTCCACAGTCGAACAGCATGAGGTCACCCTCGCGCTGCACGGCGAGGCCGCTGACGTTGCGACCCACAGTCGGCCGGCTTGCGGCGGTGCCCAGAAAAGTAAGGCGGATCATCTCGTCGGTAGGGTACCGGGGATCCCGTGCGGGGAGGCGCGCTGCTGGACGGCAAGGTAGCCTGGCGGCGCCCCGACATCCACATGGACGCGGGCGCTGCGGCCCCGTATCGTGACGCCTCGGTCCACGTCACCCTTGGAGGACCCATGCCGAGCCGGCGCACGTTTCTGGGCACGTTCACCCTTCCCGCCGCCGCCGCTGCCCTCGGCGTCCCCTTCCGTCCTGCCGTTCTGAAGGGCAAGGCCCTGGACATCGCGGCGGAGCTGAGCCGGCACCCCGGCTCACCTGCGGACGTCGCAGACGACGAGGACTTCTGGTTCGAGGTGGGGCGAGCGTTCACCGTCGATCGTTCCCTGGTGAACCTGAACAACGGGGGTGTGAGTCCCTCCCCCGCCTGGGTGCAGGACGCGATGAAGCGCCACCTCGACTTCTCCAACCTGGCGCCGCCGTACACGATGTGGGGGGTGCTGGAGCCGCAGCGCGAGGGAGTGCGTCAGCGCATGGCGGCTCAGTGGGGTGTGGATACCGAGGAGATCGCGTTCACGCGGAACGCGTCGGAAAGCCTCCAGACCATGCAGCTCGGCCTGGACTTCCAGCGGGGAGACCAGGTCCTGACGACGACGCAGGACTATCCTCGGATGATCACCACCTTCCAGCAGCGGGAGCGCCGCGACGGCATCGTCCTCCGGCAGATCAAGATCCCCGTACCCGCCGAGGACCCTGCCGAGGTGGTGCGCCTCTTCGAGACGGCCGTCACCCCGCGCACCAAGGCGATTCTGGCTTGCCACATGATCAACCTCACCGGCCAGATCCTGCCGGTCCGGGATCTGTCGGCCATGGCGCGCAGACACGGTATTCCGCTCATCATCGACGGCGCGCATGCGCTGGCGCACTTCGACTTCAGGCTGGATGACCTCGACGTCGACAACTACTCCACCAGCCTCCACAAATGGCTCTTCGCCCCGCACGGCACGGGGCTGCTCTATGTGCGCCGGGGGAAGATCAAGGACATTTGGCCCATGATGGCCGCCCCGAACAGCATGGACACGAACATCCGGAAGTTCGAAGAGATCGGGACCCACCCCGCGGCCAACTATCTTGCCATCGGCGAAGCCCTCACGTTTCATCAGGGCATCGGCCCCGCCCGCAAGGCGGCGCGGCTGGTGTGGCTGCGGGACTACTGGGCGAAACCGCTCCTGGAGATCGACGGGGTGCGTCTGCACACTAGCCTCAAGCCCGGTTTCGCTTGCGGTATCGCCAACGTCCAGATCGAGGGTGTGGACCCGGGCAAGCTCAACTCCTGGTTGTGGGACAGGCACCGAATCATCTCTGTCGGCATCAAGCACCCGGAGTTCCAGGGGATCCGCGTGTCTCCCAGCGTCTACACACAGCGCGAAGAGCTCGACCGCTTCGTCGACGCAATGACCACGGTGGCCAGGAAGGGCCTGCCCGAGTAAGCGCGCCCCTCTCCTTAGCCGCCCGACACGATCCGGGTGCCATCCTCGCTGCGAAGGATGGCGGAGGTGTCCTCGAGCGCGCCAACGGCCGCGACGATGTCGCGCCGGTCAAGGCTCTGAAACGATGGGAGGGTACCCGCGCTCTCCGAGCGTCCGGTTGAAGCTGGCCAGCTCACCTGTAACCATGGTCCGCCAGCGGGCCAGGAGGTCGCCGAGCTCCTGTCGGTAGCGGTCGCGCACCTCCCCGGCCTGATCCGTGGGGCGATCGTCCGATGCGGAGATGTATCCTGCCAGGGCAGTGATCTTGGCGTAGAGCTGGCGAGGCCAGCGCACCGTGTCCTGCCCCGCCGAGCCCCCGGAAAGCTGAAGATCGAAGAGGTTCATCTCCAGGTCCACCAACGCCTTTTCCAGCGCCTCTCCCTGGCGCACGACGTCGCTCATGGACGGGTCGCCGCGCAGGCGCACGCCGAGATCGAGGAGACCCTTCCTCGTCCACTCGATGCGGTCGATGAGCGCCGTGGTGGAGTCGGTCATGGTACGCAGCTCGAGCTCCATGGCGAGCTGTGCCCGCATGTCGTCCGCTGTGGCGTGAGACGCCGGATCCTGGAGCACGGTGAGCCACGCGCTCTGCTCCTGCTCGCCGGCGCTCAGCACCACCCGATAGCGCCCGGGTACCGCCGTTGGGCGCACCGACCCGCCATCGACGGAAGGCCGGGACTCCCCGCCGCCGAGGTTGACGTGGCTGTGGTACAGTGCCGGGGTGCGGAGGCGGGGGCGTTCGGACGGCGTGTATCCGAGGTCCCACATCACCCGATTCAGGCCGGGCTTGGCATCCCGTACGGGCAACGTACGCACCGTGTCGCCCTTCTCGTCCTCGATTCGCAGTGACAAGGGGCCCGAGGGCACGGTCTCGAGGTAGAAGTTGAGGGAAGCTCCGTACGCCGGATTGCGGCCGGCGGCGGGATCCCCGGGCTGGCTGCTGTAGCCCTCCCGACCCACGAAGCGGTACGCCGGCCGGGGCTGGAAGAGGTGCACGTCGGCGGCGAGCACCGA